>CALCIB010000297.1 GCA_937907525.1 uncultured Planctomycetales bacterium
GTCTTCCCCCCTCGCGGGGGAAGACAGACCGCGAAGCGGCCGGATGAGGGGGAGGACGAACGCGAGGCCGTTAGAATTCGACGTCCAGTCCATCCGGCCGCCGCGGGTCCACTCGGCTTTCTTGGCCGCCCCCCCCTCATCCGGCCCTTCGGGCCACCTTCCCCCGCGAGGGGGGAAGGCCGTTAGGATCGCCTCCCCGAAATCCGTGACGCTCAACGTCGAATCATCGGCCGAAACGCGGGCGCGACTCCACGACGCATGGGCCGGTCCCCTTTCATTATCCGGCGCGTCGCCTCTCCTGCCCAGCCTTTCGGCCGCGCTCCGCCGATTTGACCCCGCGCGGGGAAAAGGCGAGAATCGGGCCGGTCGCCAGGTCAAGCGGAAGGAGCGTCGCGCGGATGACGGAGCAAGCCGAGGTTCGGATCGGGGTCGTGGGGTGCGGCGGGTTCGGGTTGTACGCGCTGCAACAGTTCGCGCAGGCGCCGGGGGCGCGGCCGGTCGCGATGGCCGGCACGGCGCGGGAGGCGTCGATCGCCGCGGCGAAGCGGTTCGGGATCCCGGACGTGGAGGCCGTCGACTCGCTCCTCGGCCGCGACGACGTGGACCTGGTCTACATCGCCACGCCGCCGTTTTTGCACCACGAGCAGGGCCTCGCGGCGCTTCGAGCGGGCAAGCACGTCATTTGCGAAAAGCCCCTGGCGATGACCGTCGAAGAGGCCGACGCGATGATCGCCGAGGCGAAGGCGCGCGACCTGCTGGTCGTCGCCAACCTGATGCAGCGCTACAACCCGGTCTACGACGCCGTTTTCAGGCTGATCTCCGGCCGCGTGCTCGGCGAGCCGATCCACGCCTATTTCGAGAACTACGCCTCCGACGAGAACCTCGGCCCCGGCCACTGGTTCTGGGACCGCTCCAAGAGCGGCGGGATCTTCGTCGAGCACGGCGTCCACTTCTTCGACCTCTTCGCCGGCTGGCTCGGCAAGGGCGAAGTCGTCTCCGCCCAGCGCGGGATTCGGCCGGGAAGCTCGCCGCCGATCGAGGAACAGGTCCAGTGCGCGGTTCGCTACGCGAACGACGTCCTGGTCAACTTTTACCACGGGTTCCATCAACCGGGGCGGATGGATCGCCAGGAGCTTCGGATCGTCTTCGAGCGCGGGGACGTGACGCTGTACGGCTGGGTCCCGACCGTCGTGAAGGTCCACGCGGTCGCCGACGAGGCCGCGACCAAGGCGCTTTGCGACCTGTTCCCCGGCGCCCGGCTGGACTGCACCGTCGCCTACGGCCCCAAGGATCGGGCGTGCTCGGCGCGACACAAGAACCTGGACGTCTACCAGATGCTGGAGTTGACCTGGGGCGAGGGCGTGGCGAAGTCGCACCGTTACGGCGAGTTGCTTCGGATGATGTTGACGGATCAAATCGCCTGGGTCCGCGACCGCGCGCACGTCCGGAAGGTCACCGAGGCCAACGGTCGCGACTCGTTGGCGCTGGCGGGCGCGGCGGATCGGCTGGCGCTGGCGTCGGCGTGAGGATCGGTCCTGGGGCTCGGCTCCGACGGCTTCGGCGCTCCTGGGGAGGGCTCGGGATGCGATGGGAACGGCGAGCGCGGCTCGGAGGGCTTCGGGATGTTGGGGAAGTCCGGCGGCGGCGGCGACGGCGAGGGATGGCTGGGCGTCGGGATGGAGTCGGGCGTGGATTTGTCCGGGGGCGGTTTGTCGGGCATCACGGTCCTCCGATGCCGGCGCGCGCCGGCTCGTCGCTGGAAAGGAAACGAGCCCGCCCGCTCGGGGGAAGGCTCGCGCGTGGGACTGCTCGGCCTCGGTTCAGGCGGGCGTCCATTGCTGGTGGACGGCGTCGGAGTCCCGGTCCAGGTGGACGTGGTCGTGAACCTTGGCCACCCAGGAGAGCGGGATCCGGTGGTGCTGGCCGTCGGGGCTGTCGCGCTTGGTGAGGCGGATCGTGTCCCCCTCCACGTGGTCGACGTTGCCGACCTTCGTGCCGCAGGACGCGAAAACCTCCATGTGCTCGCGGATGTCGGCGGGACTGCCGACGGGCCCCGTGCTCTGGTCCAGAGGCGCGGCCTTGCCGGTTTGACTGCTCATCATCGTTGCTCCTTATCGACTTCTTGATCGTTTGCTCCGCGAGGGACCAGGCCGCAATCCGCGCGCCGATCGTCTTCGACGTCGTTCGACCGAGGGACCGACCCATGATCCTGCCCCGGCTGTTTCAGAAGCTTTTGCTGACCCCCGCCGACGTCCCCCCCTCGCGCGACGACTTCGAGGTCGTCGGCGCGTTCAATCCCGGCGTGGTCCGCGCGGGGGACGAGGTGGTGATGCTGGTCCGGGTGGCCGAGCGACCCCGCGAGGTCCGCGTCGGCTTCACCCCCCTGCCCCGTTGGGATTCCGACGAGGGCCTGACCGTCGACTGGACGTCCGACGCCAGGCTGCGGCCGATCGACCCCCGCGTCGTGGAGCGCGTGGCCGACGGTCTGGTCCGGCTGACGTTCACGTCGCATCTGCGGGTCGTCCGCCTGGGCGACGGCCGCTCCGTCCGCGCCGTCGAGCCCGTTCGCTTCCTCCCCGAGGGGCCGATGGAGGAGTTCGGCGTGGAGGATCCTCGGATCACGGAGATCGACGGCCGTTATTACTTCACTTATGTATCCGTGTCGCGTCACGGCGCCTGCACGTCGCTGGCCTCGACGACGGACTTCCGCTCGTTCGAGCGTCACGGCGTGATCTTCCCCTCGGAGAACAAGGACGTGGTCCTCTTCCCGGAGAAGATCGGCGGCGCGTTCGCGGCGATCCACCGGCCGAACCCGGCGACGCCGTTCAACCGGCCGGAGATGTGGACGGCGTCCTCGCCCGACCTGCGGCGCTGGGGCGGCCACGCCTGTCTCCACGGCGGCGGCGGCGCCTGGGAGACCGGCCGCGTCGGCGCCGGCGCGCCGCCGGTTCGCGTCCCCGACGGCTGGCTCGAAATCTATCACGGCAACCGCCGCCCCACCAAGCTCGGCGAGGTCGGCGCCTATTCCACCGGAGCGCTCCTGCTGGCCGCCGACGACCCATCGCGAGTCCTGGCCCGAACGACCGACTCGATCATGGAGCCGACCGCCGACTTCGAACGCCGCGGCTTCGTCCCCGACGTCGTCTTCGCCACCGGCATCGTCGAGTCGGAGGCCGGCTGGCTGGTCTACTACGGCGCGGCCGACTCGTCCTCGGCCGTGGTGGAGTTCGCGCGGGAGGATCTCTTGGGAGCGTTGGCGACGGTGTAACGGAGGGCGACCCATGGCGATCAAGGCCGATGAATTCCTCGACGGCCTCCCGGAGGACGTGCGAGACGAGATGCGGGAGCGGGCCGCGGAACTTCTCGCCGAAGAGGCGGAAGCCGAGCGAACCGTGACGCGCGTCGACGCGGTCGTCACGGCGGACGGCTTGACGATCGACGGGCGGCTTATCGTCGGTCAACTTCCCTTGGAGCGATGGCGAGACGTTCCGGGCCAGCCCGATCGAACCATCGAGGCGGGGCCGCCGGCGCCTTATGGGTATCGAAACAATCAAATACATGTATATAATAAATTCGAGATTTACCTCAATGAGCACCATGCCTCTCGGCTGATTCAGGAAGTGAGGTTCGTCTTCGACCCGGCCGAGAGTCCGTTCCCCGTCGAGAGGGCCTTCGACGGCCGTTTGGAAGTCGACGGGAGGGTGATTCGGGCCGGCATGTCGGAACGAGAGGTCGAGTCGGCGGGGATGACGCGCGGCCTCCCCGGCACGTACCACGCGCGACTCGGAGGCTGTTGGGTCGGCGTTGACACGCGGAGGCGCCGCGACGTCCGCGGGAAGCGTCGGGGGACGCGGCGCGTGGTCAGCGCGAGCGTCCGCCTTTAACCGTGATCACGACGTCCAGCGCCGGCGTCGTTCCCGACGGCGCGTGGGAAGGCGGCCTCATCGCGAGGCGGGGACGACGTGGAGCCGCAGCGGCGAGGGGGCCGGCGGCGTCCCCGGTCGGGGATGGTCGCGGTTGGGGCCCAGGGTCTCCCACCGCAGGGCGAGCAGGCTTCCCGCCGGGCCGGGCCTCGTCATCAGGTGGACCGTCAGGCCGGGGTCCGCGCCCTCGGGTCGGCGCAGGCGTTGCAAGAGGGCCGATCGGGATGAAGCGGTCGGCGACCTCTCGCGCTTCCGAGGCTGGGCGTCGGACGCCGGCCGAGGGGCGTCCGCGGCGATCGGCGTCAGGGTCTCCTCGTCGAGCGGGATCCGCCCCTCGCCCTCGATCCAGTGGGTGTAGGGGAGCGCGAACCGCCCGGGGCCGTCGGGGGCGAGTCGGCCGAGGGTCACGTCGACCTGAATCGAGCCGCCGCCGGAGAAGTCCCAGCGCGAGTCCCACGACGACGCCTGGCGGACCTTCCAGCGGCCGTTCTCGAATCGCGCCGCGTACGCTTGAAGGTTTCCTTCGGCGTCGTACTTGTGGTAGGCGAGGATCGGACGGTTTCGGGAGTCGAACGCGATCGAGTTGTTGAGGTTCAGCAGCCCGCCGCGGACGGGGACCGGGTCCACGGTCGCGGGACTGTCCAGGTGGATCGGAAGCGTCAGGGGGTCGCCGGCGGCGTTCTCCCAGTGGACCAGGTCGCGGCTGCGGGCGTAGCCGAGGTCGTGGTTGGTGGCGCAGTCGGGGGTGTCGCGCCAGACCCAGCCGATATGGAACCGGCCGTCGGGGCCCGGCGAGGGACCGAACGGATAGGCGTTCCGCTCGCCGTCGCCGTCGAGCAAGGGACCGTCGATCAGCCTTCGCCACGAGCGGTTCGTCGGGTCGTAGACGTTCATCAGAAGGTCGCCCGCGCCGCTGGCCCCGTCGCGGTGGGAGAAGAGCAACTCCCGGTTCGGGCCCTGGAAGAAGCGGGGGTAGGTGCATCGGGTCTCGCGGTCCCCCGTCATGCGGTTGATCGCGACGAACGAGGTCACGTCGTCGGGTCGGTCGGTTCGGAAGTAGACCAGCGGGGCGACGTGCATGTTGGCGGCGAGGTGGATCAGCCCCTCGGCGTCGCGGACCATGGCGATGCCGTTGTGGCTGTCCCAGCCGACCTTCTGGGGGAGGCGGACCTTCGTCCAGCCGGCGCCGGGCTCGGAGTCCGTCGACTCGGGATCGGGCGCGATCCGTCGCGACGCGACCGTCAGCGCGCGGTCGGAGTCGTAATAGGCGACGATCAGCAAGTCGCCGTGCAAGAGCCAGTCGAAGCCGACGGGGTGCCCGGACCAGACGCGGTCGATCTCAAGGCCGCGGGGGCCTGGGCCTGGAGGCTCGGCGGACGCCGGGCCGACGGTCGCGAGCGCGACCGCCAGGGCGAGCGCGCCGACTAGCGGCGATGAAAACCTCAAGCCGAGGCGGGTCGGATCGGTTCGCATGGGCTCGTCAACTCCCTTCGGGGCGTCGTACCGTGATCGTCGCCTCGCCGGTTCGGCCGGAGGCGAGTTCTCGGGCATGGATTTTCCAGGGGCCGGGGGCGGCGTTGATCGGGAGGTCGAGCTCTAGGTCGATCTTGCCGTCCCTGGCCCCGTAAAAGCCGCTGAATTCGGCGGCCTCGCCCCGGGAGTCGGTGATCTCGACCTCCACCGGGACCACGGCGTCGATCGGTTCGCCGGCGGGGTCGACGACGGCGATCGAGCAGGCGACGGCGTCTCCCGCCGAGGCGCTTCGGGGCGCCGTCGCCTTCACGGCGGCGATCGGGCGCGAGGTCGCGAGGTACAGCCGGCCCCGGCCGGGACCGAGGTCGCAGGCGAACGACAGCCGGCCGTCGGTTTCGCGGACGTCGGCGACGGGTTTCGACTCGGTCAGGTCGTAAACGTGGCCTTCCGCTCGGGAAAGGGCGATCGTGGTCCGCGCGGGGAGGCCCTTCTCCATCACCAGGCCGTGACGGCCGACGTAATCGCCGTACTCGCGACGGTCGTTGACGGCGAAGACGTAATCGGAGTCGGCATAGCGCCGCGTCCGCAGAATCACCTCGGGGTCGTCGCCGTCGACCGGCCGCGCAAGGCGGTCGCCCAGGTCGGCGCGGAGCTTGGCGGCGATCTGGAGCACGGCGGTTTTGTCGACGTCGGCCTTGCCCGTTCGGGCGTGGCTCGTCATCACGGCGTCCGGCTTGATCGCCGGGGCCAGTCGTTCGTCGCCGATGACGATCCCGCCGCGCTTCTGGAAGGCGAGCACCGCGTCGGCCGTGCTTCGGGTCAAGACGTCGCAATCGGCGAGGACCAGCGCCTTGTATCGGTCCAGGCCGTCCCTGGCGATGGTCTCGTCGTAGACGATTCGGGGCTGGATCGCCGCGTATCGAAGCGCCAGGTAGGCGTCGGCGCCCCAGCCGCCTCCCCAGCCGTTGGTCCCGCGCCTGGCCAGCATCTGGGAGGTGACGCTTTGGAGGAAGGCGACGTCGGTCTCGCCGTCGGGGACTTGCATCAGGGTCGGTCCCAGGGGCTTGACGACCTCGTGGATCATCTCCTTGAGGCGGGCGCGGGTCTCGGCGTTGGAGGTCCAGTAGCCCCCCTGCCGGTAGCCGACCTCGGCGCCCAGCGAGCCCCAGCCGTGGTTCATGATCCCCTTGATCGGCCTTGAGAGTTCCAGCCACATCCCCTCGCTCAGGTGGTCGGGGGCGATCGAGATGAAGTCGGCGTCGGGAATCTTCTTCTCCCACTCGGTCTGGTCGGCGGGGGGCTGCTCCCCTTCCTTGGGCTTCGGGGCGGTCTGCGAGCGATACCAGATGATCTGGATCATGTTCATGACTTGCTGTTCGGGGCGGCCCTCGGCCATCGCGAGCAGGTCGTCGCAGGCGAGTTCGATCTTCAGCGGGTCGGGATAGCTGTAGGTCCATTGGGAGACGAAGTCGACCTCGCCGCCGCTGCCCCAGACGCTGGGGACTCGGATGGCCGGGTCGTACCAGGTCCAAAGCCGCGGGGCCTTCGACTTGACACCCTGGTGGACGGCCGATTGCAGTCGGTTCCAGCCGTCGCCCTCTTTCCAGAACCAGCGCAGGTACTTCAGGACCGGCTGGTCGTCGGGAACGATCCGATCGGCGGGGAAGTCGGCGAGGGCGGAGTACGGGACGCCGTATTTCGCCTTGGCCTCGGCCGGGGCCGCGACGCCGGCGAACTTCAGGTATGCTTGCTTGTCGACGTCGTGGAAGCAGAGTTGCGTCCCGTCGCGCAGTTCCGACTGGATCAGGACGGCTTGAAGCGCGGGCATGTCTCCCAGCGACCAGGCCGCGGTCGCGCCGGCGTCGCGGCAGAGGGTTTGGACCCGGTCGAGCAGGCCGCAGACGTTGGGTTTCTCGTAGGGCTTGCCCTCGCGATCCACGCGGAGGGAGTCCGGCGCGTTCCGTTCCGCCCAGGTCGCCGGGTTGAGGGAGAGGGCGCCTCCCATCCCCATGGCCATCATCTCGTCAAGACGTTTGCGCGACTCGATCCATTGCGGCAAGTCGCGGGCGTCGCGCGGGCCGCCGCCGTTCCAAAGCTCCTGATAATCGACCGGAGCGCTGACGAACTGGGCGGTGAAGCCGAGGTCGCGGGCCTCGCGGGGGTCGTCGGCCGTCCCCCACATGACGACGGGCATCTGGTTCGGCGGCGGCCGGGGGACGATGGTCAGCTCCAGCGGCGTCGGCTTGCCGAGCGGCTCGCCGTCGGCGTCCTCGATCGTGACTCGCGCCGGGTACTTGCCGATGCGCAATCGCGCGTCGATGGGGATGGCGACGTTCGCGGCCGCGCCGCCGGCGACGTCCCCGAGCGGGACGATTTGATCCTTGAGTCCCTCGATCGCCAGCTTGACGGTCGCGCCCGTCAGCGGGGCGGCGTCCTCGTTGAGGACTTTCAATCGCAGCGCCGCGTCGTCTTCCAGCCGGTAAAACGCGCGGCGCGAGCCGCCGAGGTCGATGACCGCCCGATCATCGGTCAATCGGACCAGGCCGTCGCTGATTCGGACCTCGTCGATCGTCCCGGAGAACGGCGCGTGAACGCTCAACGCGCGGTCGCCGATGGCCAGGCCGTAAATTCCGTTGCTGATCGGCCCCCGCCCCTCGCGGCGGACGAAGGCGATCAATGCGCCGTCGAGGGCGATGCGGCTTCCGCCCTCGCCGTCGTGGCTGAAGCCGACGCGGCGCCACTCGCCCGGCGGGAGTTTCACCGCTCGGGAGCGAATCACGTCCGAGTCGCCGCCGTAGCCGAGCTGGGCCTCGACGTAATACTCGTCATTTCCAGACGCCTTGATCAGTTGGATCAGGTAATCGTCGTTGGCGTGGGGACGTGGGCTCGCGTAGGGAAACCCTTTCTTGTCGATGAGGAACGCCGTCTTCAGCATCGCCAGCCGTTCATCGGGACGAATCCACATCTCGATCGTGAACGCGCCCCTGGGCGAAAGCGCGTCGTGGTCCGCCGCGAGCGCGCCGTGGGGCTTGTCGACGACTTCCTCGCCGGCGCGGACGCGAAGCGCGCCGCCGGTGTGTCCGTCCTTTACGAACTCCGAGCCGGTCGCCTGCAACCGCAAGTCATGGCCGTTACCCGACGAGTCCTTGCCCGGGGCGTCGGAGTCGAACCGCCAGAAGGCGACGACCTTGGGCACCGCCGCCGCCGAGTCCGGCCGCTCGTCGGCCGCGAAGGCGAGGGAGCCGCACGCCAGCAAGGCGCCGATCAGTCCGAAAAAGCCCGCGCGCGATGGATACACGGGTCGTCTCCCTTTGCTGACGGTTGCGGACTTTGAGGTGGTGAACGTAACGGCCTTCCCCCCTTGCGGGGGAAGGTGGCCCGTAAGGCCGGATGCTGACGACCCGACACTTTTTCGGAGGCCGCGGCGATCATCGCCTTCTCCCCTTG
>CALCIB010000298.1 GCA_937907525.1 uncultured Planctomycetales bacterium
AGCAGCACTGGCCCTGGTTGAGGAACAGGCCGAGCATGGCGCCGTCGACCGCCGCGTCCAGGTCGGCGTCGGCGAAGACGATGTTGGGGCTCTTGCCGCCAAGCTCCAGCGTCACCCGCTTCATCGTGTCCGCCGCGTTCCGCATGATGATCCGGCCGACCTCGGTCGAGCCGGTGAACGCGATCTTGTCGACCCCCTTGTGCGCCACCAACGGAGCGCCGACGGTCTCGCCGAAGCCGGATACCAGGTTGATCACGCCGTCGGGGAAACCGGCCTCCATCGCCAACTCGCCCAGGCGGAGCGCCGTGAGCGGCGTCTGCTCGGCCGGCTTCATGACGATCGTGCAACCGGCGGCCAGGGCGGGGCCCCACTTCCAGGCGACCATCAGGATCGGGAAGTTCCAGGGGATGATCTGACCGACGACGCCGACGGGCTCGCGACGGCTGTAGCAGAAGTAGTCGCCGCGGACGGGGATGGTGTCGCCCTTGATCTTGTCGGCCCAGCCGGCGTAGTAGCGGATGGTGTCGATGGCGAACGGCAGGTCGCCCTCGCGCGACTCCTTCAGCGGCTTGCCGTTGTCCAGGGTCTCAAGCGACGCCAACTCGTCGATGTTGGCCTCCATCAGGTCGGCCAGCTTGTACATGAGCTTGCCGCGGTCGCGGGCGTCCATCCGGCCCCAGGGGCCGGAGTCGAACGCCTTGCGGGCGGCCTCGACGGCCAGGTCGACGTCGGCGGCGGTCGCCTCGGCGACCCTGGTGATGACCTCCTCGGTGGCGGGGTTGACCGTCTCGAAGGTCTTCCCCTCCACGCCGTCGCGGAACTCCCCGTCGATCAGCATCTTGGTCTGATACGATGCGGCGGCCTTGGGTCGAGGCTTCGTCACGGTAGCCATGCGCACATCCTTTCCGAATGTCGCCGAGACGGGCGGAGAGAAGGGGGACGCGGCCCGCGCCGCCCCCCGCGGGCGATCCGAGCCTATCCCTCATCTTAGGGTCGCCCCAAGCCCCTATTCAAGGATGCGGCGGCCGAGGCGAAGTCGTGCTAGGATGACGACGCGCCCGTCTCCATTGCCGACGAGGACGACCGCCGATGACGATCGATTTCGGAAACGCCGACACTCACCGCCGATGCCTTCGCGTCCTTCGGATGGTCCACGAACTGCACAAGCGGGGCTATCAACGGCTTCGGATCTGCCCCGGCATGGCCGCGAACGGCCGGACCTGGCGATGCGCCGTGACGCACGTGGGGAACGTCCCGAAGTCGCGAGGCGCCGTCTTCCTCAACCCTCACGGCGACGTGATCCGCTACGACAGCGGCCAGGAGGCGGACTATTTCGGCTGGAGGCAGGCCCGCCACGACACCGTCGTGAAGCTCGCCGACGACCTCTTGAATTTCTGCCCGTGGTTCGCCCACTCCGGCAAGGGCCGCGACTGGGCCTACGCCGGCTGGTACGTCGAGATGCTCGGACTGGCCGAGCGCGGCGCGTTCCCGATCGCCCATCACGATTCCTACGGGACGATCGACACGGATTGGCTCCCCACCACGATCTCCGAGCCCTGGGCGCGTCTCCCGACGCCGCCGGGGGGCGAAGCCGACGACCCGGATCGACGATGAGATTCCCATCGCCCTCACCACGCCTCGACCGGCCCGGAGGGGACCGGGACGTGGACCTCGAAGTGGCCGGGGAGGGGCGACGTGGGGCCCTCGGCGCGGACCTGGGCGACGACGCGGTCGAACAACTCGGAGGAGCGCAGGTTGATGAGTTCCAGATAGAATGGCTTGGGCATCCTCGTGAAGTGGTAATACCACTTGAGCATTTTGCGGAACTGAAGGCAGGCGAAGTGCTCGCCCCGGCGCTCCAGAAGGCCGTGGAAGTGCGTCGACATGAAGTCGAGCCGGTCCTCGAACGACGGCGGGGGGCCGGGGTCGCCGGTTCGGACCCAATGGTCGAGCTGGCGGAAGAAGAACGGGTTGGCCAGCGCCCCCCGGCCGATCGACACCGCGGCGGCGCCGGTCTCCTCCAGCATCGAGGCCGCCTCGGCGATCGTGCGGACGTCGCCGTTGGCGACCACCGGGATCGAGTCGACCGCGTCCACCACCGCCTTGATCCCCTCGCGGTTGACCGACCCCGTGAACCCCTGGGCGCGGGTCCGGCCGTGGATGACGACCCCGGCCACGCCGATCTGCTCGAACGCCCGCGCCAACTCCGGGGCCGACAGCGTCTTGGAGTCCCACCCCAGCCGCATCTTGACCGTCACCGGAACGCCCGCGGCCTTCACCACGGTGGAAACCAACTCGACGGCGGCGTCGATCTCGCGCATCAGGGCCGAGCCGCCGCCGATCCGCACCACCTTGCGGACGGGGCAACCCATGTTGATGTCCACGATCGTCGCCCCGTTCGCCGCGACGTGCCGCGCGGCTTGGTCCATCTCGGGCGCGACGTGGCCGTAGATCTGGATCGACAGCGGCTGGTCGCCCGGGCCGGTCTCGGAAAGCTCGAGCGCCCGACGGCGGCCTTCGATCAGCGAGCGCGCGTTGACCAGGTCGGTCGTCGCCAGCCCCAGCCCTCCCAAGGAGCGCACGGCCAGCCGAAAGGCCAGGCTCGTGTAGCCGGCCAGCGGGGCGAGGAAGAACCGCGAGGGGACCGACACGCCCCCGATCGCGAGCGGCTGGCGGGCGATCGGCGGGACCGGCGGGTACAATGATTCGGCGGCGCTCAACGATCGGCTCCGGGTGAACGTTGACGGCCTTCTCCCTCAAGGGGAGAAGGACGCTTGACGTCGGCTTGCGAAAGAGCGTCGA
>CALCIB010000299.1 GCA_937907525.1 uncultured Planctomycetales bacterium
GGACAGGATTCCGGCCAGCGCGGCGATCCAGGAGTCGGGGACGTCCTTGGGCTTGGCGATCCCCATCGCGGCCAGGGCGCTGGCGCGGGCCGCGGCCGGGGCGTCGGGGTCGGCGGCGGCCGCGGCCAGAAGGTCGCGCACCGCGGGGGCCGCGGCGTTGCCGGCCAGTTGCGATTCCAGCGCGGCGCGGTCCTCGGGCGAGAGGTCGGCTCGCTTCAGGCGGTCGGCGAAGAAGCCGGCGAGCGTCCCCCCCCACTCGGGGCGGCGGCCGATGATCCAGTCGGCGACCTCGCGGACCCCGGCGTCGGCGTCGGCCAAGAGCGCGGCGGTTTCCACCGGGTCGAGCCCGCCGCCGTCCATCTGGTCGATCGCCATCAGGGCGGCGCGCTTCACCTTGGGGTCGGGGGAGACCAGTCCGGCTGCGGTCCCCGCCGGGTCGTCGATCTGGATCAGGGCGAAGGTCAGGGCGTGGTGGAGGAAGCGGTCCTCGGCGGCGGGATCGGCCAGGGCCTGCAACAGCGCGGAGACGGCGGCCTTGTCGCCGACGCGCCCCAGCGCCTCGGCGGCGACCCGGCGGTTGCGCGGCGAGGGGCCCTGAAGCGTCGCGACCAGTTGCGGCGCGGCGTCGGCGTCGCGGGTCAGGCTGATCGCGTTGAGGGCGGCCTGGCGGACGGTCTCGTCGCCGTCGGACAGGGCGGTCCTGGCGACGTCGCGGGCCTCGTCCGCGTCGATCCGGGCCGACGCCCAGACCGCGCCCCGGCGGGCCTCGACCGATCGCGACCGCCTGGCGACGTCGAGCAGGGCCGGGACCGCGGCGGCGCCGAGCTTGCCGAGCGTCGCGACGGCGCGGCGGCGGACGGCCGGCCGCGGATCGGCCAGCAGGTCGGCGACGTCGGCCGCGGGGAGCGCCGCCCATTCGACGCGAAGGCCCCAGGGATCGGCGACCCTGGGCGCGTCCTTGCGACGCAGGCGATAGATCCCGCCCAACTCGTCGGGCCGATGGAATTGCGACGTCGGGCAGCAGAGCTTGTACCAGCCGCCGGTGTCGATCACCAGCAGACCGCCGTCGGCGTCCTCGACCACGTCGGTGGGGTGGAAGTCCAGGTCGGGACTGGTGACCAGGTTTTCATCCTTGGTGGCGAACGTCGCGCCCTCGGGCGTCAGGACGTGGCGGCCGACCCGGTGCAGGTTGAAGTAGCAGGCGACGAGGTTGTCGCGGTACTCCGCGCCCAGGGCGTCGGATTCCAGCCGGGTCAGGCCGGAGGGGGCGGCGGGGCCCATGTGGAGCATGGGGGGCATCAGTTCGGGGCCGGTCCACTTGTGGGAGGGCGCGTCCAACACGGCGTTGACCTTGCCCCAGATCCCGCCGTAGACCGCGTGGATCAGGCCGTCGCGGAAGCCGCCGCCGGGGCGCTGGAGGAACGTGCAGGAGAGGATTCGTTCTCCCCCCGCGGTGAACGTCACGTCCACGGGGTTGTCCATGCCGCCGGTCAAGACCGGCTCGATCTCCGAGCCGTCGACCCGCGACCGGAAGACGTGCGAGGCGTTGGTGACGAACGGGGCCTTCCCCGGCCGCTGGTAGGTCTGCTCGGCGAACGCCCCCTTGGTCCAGTAGACGCGACCGTCGGGGCCGGGATAGGGGCCGTGCAGGTCGTTGGCGCAGCCGGTGAGGGTCTTGCCCTGGAACCACTCGACGCGCTCGTCGGCCACGCCGTCGCCGTCGACGTCGGTGAGCTTCCAGATGCTGGGCGCGGCGGCGACGTAGAGCGAGCCGTCCAGCCACGCCGTCCCCTCGGGGAACATCAGCCCCTCGGCGAAGACGACCTGCTTGTCGAAGCGGCCGTCGCCGTTCGTATCCTCCAGGCGGAGGATGCGGTGGGGCTTCTTTTCAAGCTGGATCTCGACCTTCTCGTTGGAGCCCGAGGAGTCGGAGACGTACAGTCGGCCCTCGTCGTCGAACGCGGCGGTGATCGGTCGGTTCACCATGGGGGGCCCGGCGACCCGCTCGATCGTGAAGCCCTCGGGAACGACGAGTTCCCGCGGCGGCGGCGGCGCGTCGGCCGCCATGGCCGAGGCCGCCAAACCGATCAGACACGTCAAGCCCGGCAGTCGTCGCGCGCGTTTCATCAGGGATGGTCCACGGGGAAACGTTCAAGCGTCAATCGGTTCGTTCTATCCGGGACGGCCGCGGCGAGTCAACCGGGCCCGGGGCCGCGGGGCCGGGTTGTGGCTCTCGATCCTGGAGATCGGGGATCATGCGGCGGGCCGTGACCCGTGACGGTCAGCTTTTCCTTCCTCCGCCGCCATTCGAGAGTCGCCGCCGAACGCCTCCCGGCGATCGACGCGAACCCCCGCGTCAAAGCCTCGAATCCCGGATGGCGAGGCCGGCCCTCGACGGGTCGCGCCACTCAGACGGTCTTGGGACCCGGTTTTGTCGCCAATGAATGTTGAAAGATCTCACCATTCATTGCAAGGCAAGCGTACCCGTCGGTAGATTCCGACCCGTCGACACCGTGAATCGCTCGCGACCGATCCCGCGCTCGAAATCCGTTGGCCCGGTCGAAGGCGGAGGGAGGACGGATGGCGCGGGCGGCCAAATCCGGCCGTTGGGCCCGCCCGATCCAGGGAGTCGTCGCGGCGACGAGAGCGCGACGAGACGAATTCTCACCGGAAGCCGTCGCCCCGCAACACCTCGTCATCCAGGAGCGCTTGGCATGCGAACTCTGTTCATTAAATTCCTCCGTCGGATGTATCACGAAGAATACGGCCTGGCGCGTCGCTGGCGCAAGGCGCGGATGCGAGACTTCCTCAGGATCATGCAGCCGCCGCGCCGGGCCAGAATCGTCGACCTGGGGGGGAGCGAGTACGTCTGGTCGCTCTTCGACCACGATTTCCACGTCACGTTCGTCAACCTTCCGGGCTACAACCCGCCGGTGAGCGACCCCTCGCGCTACGCCCGGATCGAGCACGACGCCACCGACCTTCGCGGCGTCCTGGACGACGGAGCGTTCGACCTGGTCTTCAGCAACTCGACCATCGAGCATGTGGGCGACGAGACGCGACAGGCCGCGTTCGCCGGCGAGGTCCACCGGCTCGCCCCCGCCTACTGGATCCAAACGCCCAGCGATCGCTTCCCGATCGAAGTCCACACCGGCGTCCCGCTCTTCTTCAAGAGATCGGAGCGCTGGCGCCGCGAGCGGATCAAAAAATGGCGCAAACTCTACCCCGCCTGGACCGACATGATCGAGGCGACCCGCGTCCTCTCGCGCGAACGCATGCGCGAATTGTTCCCCAACGGGCAAGTCTGCCTCGAGCGCAAGCTCGGCCTGGAGAAATCGTACAGCTTCTACAAGCCCTGCGAGCCCTGCCTGGTGGCGAGCCTGGCGTGACGACTCGCGGGAGGACCGCCGCCGAGTCAGTCGGCCGAGGGGGGGTTTATCGGGCTAGCCGAGCCCGTTACGCTGGCGGAAGCCTGGGCGGAGAGGCCGCCGGGCCCCGCCATCGCGTCAACGTATCGATAGTGAGGTTGAATTCATGCCGCGCTTCCTGGCGTTCGCCGCCGTCCTGGCGACGGCGGCGGCCGTTCCGGCCCTGGCCGGATCGGATCGTCACGTCGTCTTGATCACGCTCGACGGCTTCCCGGCCCGTTACCTCGACGACCCCGAGGTCGAGTTGCCGGTCATCCGCGGCCTTCGCGACGCGGGGGCCTCCACGGCCCGGGGGATGATCGTCGCCAACCCGTCGGTGACGTGGCCCAACCACACCACGCTGGTCACCGGCGTGCGACCCGAAACCCACGGCGTCCTCTTCAACGGCGTCCTCGCCCGCGCCCAGGGCAAGCCGACGACCTCCAACGCCGAGACGACCCAGGAGGAACTGGTCCGCGTCCCGCTCCTCTTCGACGCCGTCAAGGCCGCCGGCGGGACGGCCTCGGCGATCAACTGGCCCTGCACCTCCGGATCCCAGAGCCTCGCCGACAACTTCCCCGACGTCCGCAACATGCTCGACCACACCTCCCCCGCCGTCCTGGAGTACATGGAGAAGAACGACCTCGACGGCAAGTTCAAGCAAGGCGGCGGCCCCCGCGACGAGGTCTGGACCGACGTGGCCGCCCACGTCATCCGCGAACGCAAGCCGAACCTCCTCGCCCTGCACCTGCTGGAACTCGACGGCACCCACCACCAGCGCGGGCCGGAGTCCCCCCAGGGCCGCGCGGTCGCCGGCAAGCTCGACGCGCTGGTGGGCAAGGTCGTCCAGGCCGTCGAGGAGGCCGGGCTCAAGGACAAGACCGCGATCTTCGTCACCGCCGACCACGGCTTCATCACCGTCCACAAGACGCTCCGACCCAACGTCGCGCTGCGCGACGCGGGACTGTTGACCGTCAAGGACGGCGCGATCGAGTCCAGCCGCGTCTACGTCCTGCCCGAGGGGGGCATCGGCCTGGTCTACCTGACCGAGCCGGCCACCAGGGAAGAGGACCGCGCGACCGTCCATAAGCTGTTCGACAAGGCCGAGGGGGTCACCGCGGTGCTCGACCCGGCCGACTTCCCGCGCTACGGCCTGCCCGACCCCAAGGACCACCCCGGCATGGCCGACATGGTGATCGCCGTCGGGGACGGCTACGGCGTCGGCGGATCCTTCAAGGGGAAGGGGCTGATCCAGGAGAACTCGCCCCCCCACGGCAGCCACGGCTACCTCTCCACCGAGCCGAAGATGAACGCCCTGTTCGTCGCCGCCGGCGCGGGGATCAAACCCGGCGTCAAGCTGCCGACGATCGAGAACGTCGACGTCGCCCCCACCATCGCCCGCATCCTCGACGTCCCGCTCGCGAACCCCAAGCCCGTCGGCCGGGTGCTGAGCGAGATCCTGTCGGAATCGAAGTGATGTCCGCCCGTTGAAAAAGACCGACGAGGACCGAAGGATGGTCGGAGACGATCGTCCTTCGGCCCTCGGCGACGCGCGCACGAATTTTCCGCGTGAATAGGCATCCTCCGTCCCCTCTCCCACTGGGCTGACGACCCGACACTTATCAAAACCCGCATACGACCCCCACGCAAGCCTACGCCAAGCGGCCTTCTCCCCTTGAGGGAGAAGGTGGCCGAAGGCCGGATGAGGGGTGGGCGACACCGGAAGCCGTCGGAATGGAGGTCATCTTCAAGCCAAGGCTTGCGTCGAACCGCGATGCCGGTCGACCCCTCATCCGGCCCTTCGGGCCACCTTCTCCCTCAAGGGG
>CALCIB010000300.1 GCA_937907525.1 uncultured Planctomycetales bacterium
CCGGCCCTTCGGGCCACCTTCTCCCTCAAGGGGAGAAGGCGATGATCGCCGCGGCTCGCTCCTCGCTCCTCGCTCTCCGCGTCCGAATTGCCAAAAAACGACGATCCACCCGGTATGATCGTGGCGGGGGGCGTTGGGATTTCAGGAATCCGGCGGAAATTCACGGTCGGTCAGCCGATCAGGTCGTGGACGACCTCGCCGAAGACGTCGGTGAGGCGGAAGTCGCGGCCGGCGTAGTGGAACGTGAACTTCTCGTGGTCGAAGCCGAGCAGGTGGAGGATCGTGGCGTGCAGGTCGTGGACGTGGACCTTGTCCTCGACGGCCTGGAAGCCGAGTTCGTCGGTGGCGCCGTGGACGTGGCCTTTCTTGACGCCGCCGCCGGCCATCCAGGCGGTGAAGCCGTAGTGGTTGTGGTCGCGGCCGTTCATCTTGCCGGCGTTGGCGCCGGGCGTCGGCATCTCCACCGTCGGCGTGCGGCCGAACTCGCCGGTGCAAAGGACCAACGTGTCATCCAGCATCCCGCGCTGCTTGAGATCCAGCAGGAACGCGGCGATCGGCTGGTCGCACTGGTCGGCGAGGCGGCGGTGGCCGTCGGCCAGGTCGTCGTGGTGGTCCCAGGGCTGGCCGGCGCCGTGCCAGAGCTGAACGAAGCGCACCCCGCGCTCCAGGAGCCGGCGGGTGGCCAAAAGCTGTCGGGCGTGGACGCCGGGGCCGTACATGTCGCGAACGTACTGGGGCTCGCGGTCGACGTCGAAGGCGTCGGCCGCCTCCGACTGCATCCGGTAGGCCAGCTCGAACGACTGGATCCGCGACTCCAGATCGGACTCGTGCTTGTGGGCCTCCAGGTGTCGGGCGTTGAGTTCGGCCAGCAGGTCGAGCTGCGCCCGCTGGGTTTGGGGCCCCGCGCCGTGGTTGCGGATGTGGGCGATGAGCTTTTCGACGTCGGTGTTGTTGGTGTCCAGGTAGGTCCCCTGGAAGACGCCGGGGAGGAAGGCGGATTGCCAGTTCTGGGACTCGGCGATGGGGTAGCCGCCGGGACACATGACCAGGAAGCCGGGGAGGTTCTGGTTTTCGGTCCCCAGGCCGTAGAGGACCCACGAGCCGACGCAGGGGCGGGCCTGGCGGGCGTCGCCGCAGTTCATGAGCATCAGGGACGGTTCGTGGTTGGGGACGTCGGCGTGCATCGAGCGGATGACGCACATCTCGTCGGCGAGTTGGGCGGTGCGACGGAAGATGTCGCTGACTTCCAGGCCGGATTCGCCGTACTTGCGGAACTTGTACGGCGAGGCCATCGCCGCGCCGGTCTTGCGCTCCGTCGGCAGCGACGAGGGGACCTCCTTGCCGTGATACTTCGTGAGCGCGGGCTTGGGGTCGAAGGTGTCGACGTGCGACATCCCGCCGTTCATGAACAGGTGGACGACCCGCTTCGCCCTGGCCCTCCCCGGCGCCTGGCGCGGCAGCAAGGGGTTGTTGGAGGCGGCCAGGGGCGACCCGGCCGCGTGGGCGGGAGCCTCCAGGAAGCCGGTCTCCGACAGGAGCGCTCCCAGGGCCAGCGAGCCGAAGCCGACTCCGGAGCGGCGGAGCATTTCGCGGCGGGTCGTCACGCGGTCGGAAAGGCGGTCGGGGACGTGCGCCATGGCGGGGCTCCTCGCGTCGTCGAAAGGCGGGTCGCGGGTTGGGCGTGTTTCGTCGAAGACAAACGGGACGAGCGATGACGAGTATCCCTTCTCCCCTTGTGGGAGAAGGTGGCCGAAGGCCGGACGGGGGGTTGCGTTTCCAGAGGCTTCCGGTCGCGCCCTCCCCTCATCCGCCCCTCCGGGGCACCTTCTCCCACAAGGGGAGAAGGGATTGAGACCGTTCGTTCGCGACGGTTTTCAGCAAAGCCTCAAGCCCGTTTCCGGGCGTCGCATCCCTCGCGGGTTTGTGGGTCAGTCCACGTACAGGAACTCGTTGCTGAGCATCAGCACCTGGGCGACGCGCGCGAGCGCCGGCGCCTCGGGCTCGCCGGGGGCGGCGGGGCGGTCGAGGAACGTCTGGACCAGCGCCCGCTCCCGGTCGTCGGGAGCGCGGCCGAGGATTCGCTCGTAGACCGCGGTCAGGGGGTCGGTCCCCCCCTTCCCCGCCTCGTCGGCCAGGCGGCGGGCCTGGGACTGGACGAACGGGCTGTTCATCAGGAAGAGGGCCTGCTGGGGGACGGTGGTGACGAACCGCTTGGGGTTGGTGGCGTCGGGGACGGCGAAGTCGAACGAGCGGTAGTCGCCGTCCATGTTCTGGCGGTCGATGAAGCCGTAGATGGTCCGTCGCGGCGGGTTGGACGCGGCGTCGAAGGGGACCGACGGGCCGCCCGGCGTCGCGTCGAGCGCGCCGGAGACGGCCAGGATCGAATCCCGAAGGGCCTCGAAGTCCAGCCGCTGGCGGTTGAACCGCCAGAGCAGGCGGTTGCGGGCGTCCTTCTCCAGGCAGTCGGCGCGGAGGACGCTGGCTTGCCGGTAGGCGTTCGTGAGCATGATCCGGCGGTGCAGGGCCTTGATCGACCAGCCGTCGGCGATGAAGCCGGCGGCGAGGTCGTCGAGAAGCTCGGGGTGCGACGGCGGATCGGCGCGGACGCCGAAGTCGCTGGGGCTGTCGACGAGCCCTTCGCCGAAGTGCCAGCGCCAGACCCGGTTGACGATCACCCGCGCCGTCAGGGGCGCGGCCCGGCCGACGATCGCCTCCGCCAGGTCGAGCCGGCCGCCGCCGCGCTCGAACGGCTTGCGGTCGGGACCGGACAGGATCTTGAGGAACTGGCGGGGGACTTCCTTGCCGAGCCTTCCCGGCGTCCCTCGGACGAAGACGTGGGGGTTGAACGGCTGGGGGGCGTCGTTCATGACCATGGCCCGGCGGATCAGGCCGGCGGCCTGTTTGTCGACGTCGGCGATCTTCTGTTCCAGATTTTTCAGTTCGGTCCGCTGGGCGCGGTCGATGACCAGTTGGTCGTGGGCCTCCGTCGGGGTCAGGACGCCTCCGGGGCCGTAAAGCGCGACGCGGAGCGATTCCCACTGGGGATCGCCCAGGGGTGCGTTCCGCTTCTCGCCGACGGCGTCGAGCCGTTCCGAGACTCCCGCCAGCAAGGCGCGATAGCAGGCGACGACGCCGTTCATGTCGACGGGGGCCGCGTCGCGGAGCGCCGCCAGGACCAGGGGGTGGATCGAGCCGGCCTTGGCCTGCTCGCGGGCGTCGAGCGCGGCCATGACCTCGCCGGCCTTGCCGGAGAACTGGTCCTTCGGCAGCGCCTGGAAGAGCCGCCAGGGGGCGAGGACCGGATCGTTTTCGGCGGCGGCGGCGTCGACCCGCGCCTTCCAGAGCCGGCCGGCCAGGCGGACGCGCTGGGGGTTCAGGTCGTCTTGCTTGGCGCGACCGTCGACGTCTTGGGGACGCATGGCGAAGTTGACGTCGAAGGCGGCGTGGAGGAGCGCCGCGGCCTTGGCCTGAAGGTCGGCGGCGGCCTCGGCGCGGCGGGCGGCCTTGTAGTCGTCGCGGGCCTTGCGGGCCTCGGCCAGCTTGGCCTCGACGTCCTTGACGGCGGCCGACTCCTCGGGCGAGTCCCCCGCCAGCCTGGGGAGTTCGGCCGGCTCGATCGAGCTGGCGAAGACGCCGTAAAGCGAGTAGTAGTCGTCGGTGGGGATCGGGTCGAACTTGTGGTCGTGGCAGCGGGCGCAGGCGACGGTCAGCCCCAGCAGGCCGCGGCCGACCAGGTCGATGCGGTCGTCGATGATCTCGTTCTTGTCCTGGAGGAACCGGCGGCCGACGGTCAGGAAGCCCATCGCGGCGAGCTTCTCGGGGTCGCCGTCGGCCGGAAGCTGGTCGGCGGCGAGTTGTTCGACGACGAAGCGGTCGAACGGCTTGTCGTCGTTGAAGGCGTTGACGACGTAGTCGCGATAGGTGAAGGCGTAGGGGTACTTCCGTTCCTCCTGGAAGACGTAGCCCTTGGTGTCGGCGTAGCGGGCGACGTCCAGCCAGTGCCGGCCCCAGCGCTCGCCGTACATCGGCGAGGCCAAGAGCCGGTCGACGACCCTGGCGAAGGCGTCGGGCGTCTCGTCGCGCTCGAACGCCCGGATCTCGGCGATGGTGGGCGGAACGCCGATCAGGTCGACGGTGGCGCGCCTCAGCAGGGTCCGGCGGTCGACGGGGGGCGAGGGGGTCATTCCCTCGGCCTCCAGCTTCGCCAGGATCCGGGCGTCGATCGACGTTCGGGCCCAGGCCGCGTCGCGGACGTCGGGGACGGGGGCCTCGTGGAGCGGCTGGAAGGCCCAGTGGTCCTCGTCGTCGGCGACGGTCTGGGAGGGTTCGCCCCAGGGGGCGCCCATCTTCACCCACCGGTTCAGCGCCTCGACCGCCTGGTCGGGGAGCTTCTCCTTGGGGGGCATTTGGAGATCTTCGTCCTCGTCGTGGGCGATCGCCTGGATCAGGAGCGATTCGTCCGGGTCGCCGGGGACCACGGCGGGGCCCAGCGTCCCCCCCTTGAGGAGGGCCTCGCGGCTGTCGACGCGGAGGTCGGACTTCTGCTTCTCCGGGCCGTGGCACTTCTGGCACGACTCCACCAGGACCGGGCGGATCGAGGTCTCGAAGAACTCGACGGCCGCGGGGTCGGGCTTCGCGACGGCCGGGGGCTCGTCCCCCCTCGCCGCGGCGAGGGGAAGCAGGCCGGCGGCCAGGAAGAGCGCCGGGAGCGGTCGGAAGGTCCGGGCGTGGACGTGGGGGGTCGGCATGGGTCGAATCCACTCCTCCGCGGGAGACCGAGGCGGGCCGGGGGTCGATCGCGGGTCGACGGACAAGGAGGGACGCGGCGGATCGTGGCGGCGACCGCGCCGCGCGTCGTTCGCCCTTCATCATGGACGCCGCCGGAGGGGAAATCAACCCGAATGTTGGAGCTTGATTTTACAAGGGTGTGCGTCTCGAAAGTAGGTGGGAAATCGGATACAAAGGAGGGCGTCGATGG
>CALCIB010000301.1 GCA_937907525.1 uncultured Planctomycetales bacterium
CCGCGAGGGGGGAAGGCCGTTATGTCCACCACCCCCAAAATCCGTGACGGTCAGCATTTTTTCCTCCCCCGGCCATCGAGATGCATCTCCTCTATCTCGACGCCTCCGGGACTGATCGCCAGAACGACATGACCACTCAGCACTATGTGCTGGTGGGCGTGGGCATGCCCGAGGCCGCCTGGTTCGAACTCGCGCGCGGCGTCTCCGAACTCAAGCGGAAATACGCCTTCCCAGGTTCTGATCCGGACGCTTTTGAACTTCACGTCAAACAATTCGCCGTCCAGTACGAGGAACAGCGCGACGTCCCCGATGTCGAGACGCTTTCGTGGGAAGATCGACGCCGCAAGACGCTGGAGGCGCGGAGGGCGCGACTGGCGGCGGCCCCCAACGGCGAGGCGAAGGAAGCCCGCCGCAAGAAGTATCGGGGCAGCGCTCCCTACATACACCTCTCGCGGCGCGAACGTTCCCAGTTGCTCGAAGACGCCGTCGATCTCGTGTCCAGTTATCGCTCCGTGCGACTCTTCGGCGAAGCCGTCTCGAAGAAACATCCCGCGGTCGTGGAAGGACGGGTGAGTCCGGTTCGCGAGGCGTTCACGCAGGTCGTCTCACGGTTCGATCGAATGCTCCAGAATATCGCCGGGCCGAGGTTCCAAGGGGATACGACGCGGCGATTCGCGCACCATGGGCTTTTGATCCTCGATCAAGATCCGACCTCGGAGGAAATGATCGAGGGTTTATTCCGGCATTTCCGCGATCACGGCCATCCTTTCGGAATGCTCTCCCGCGTCATCGACGTTCCGTTCTTCGCCCCGAGTGTAAAGGTCGGCGGGCTCCAGGTCGCTGACGTGGTCGCATACGTCGTCAGGCGGTATTTCGACAAGGAGGCCAAGCCGGGCAGTCATGAGGACGCTCAGTTCGTAAAGCTGTTTCAGGGCTTCGATCGAGATGGATCGGGTCGTCTCCATGGCTTGAGGCACTACGTCCCGGCGAACTCGTGCCACTGTCGAGTGTGCGTGGAGCGAGGTCACGGCGCGCCGTTCGTCGATCCGGCTCGCGGGTGATCGCCGCCTCTGATGGACGAATCGGGGGGCCGGGACTCGTCCGGAAGGCGTTTCGAGCTACAATTCCAGGGAATGCAGGCCGCGATCGTCCAGTCCACCCCGCGCGGGGTCGCCGTGGACGTTTCCGACGATAAGGACCCAAGCGACATGCCAGCCGCGGTGGAGACGTTCGCGAACCAGTTCCCGGATCGCGAGTACGAGATCGAGATCACCTGTCCCGAGTTCACGGCCGTTTGTCCCAAGACGGGGCAGCCGGACTTCGGGACGATCGTCGTCGCCTACGTGCCGGCGGAGAGTTGCCTGGAACTGAAAAGCCTGAAGCTCTATCTGTTCGACTTCCGCAACCGCGGGATCTTCTACGAGCACTCCATCAACACCATCCTCGACGACCTGGTCGCCTCGTGCCGGCCGCGACGGATGACGGTGGTGGGCCTGTTCAACCCTCGCGGCGGCATGACCTCGAAAATCACGGCCCGACACGAGGCCGTCCGCTCCTGATCCGCCGCGGGCCGGGGAGGTCGCATGCGACCGGGGATCGTCACGCTCACGACCGATTTCGGGCACGAGGGGCCCTACGTCGCGGCCATGAAGGGGATCGTCCTCGGCATGACGCCGGGCGCGACGTTGGTCGACGTCTGCCACTCGATCGCGCCGCAGAACGTCCTGGAGGGGGCCTACGTCCTGGAGGGGATCGTGGACGCGTTCCCCGAGGGGACGGTCCATCTGGCGGTGGTCGACCCCGGGGTGGGGACGTCGCGGCGGATCCTGGCGGTCCAGGCCGCGGGCCAGTGGTTCGTCCTTCCCGACAACGGCCTGATCACCGGCGTCGCCCGCGCCCACGGGGTCGAAGCCGTCTGGGAGGTCGCCAACCCGAGCCTGGCCCGGCGCAAGGTCGCCCCCACGTTCCACGGTCGCGACGTCATGGCGCCGGCCGCGGCCTTTCTGGCCGGGGGAGGCGCCCCGGCGGAGTTGGGGCCGAAGGTCACGGATTACATCCTGCTGCGCAACTTCGATTTGATCCCGGTCGAGCGCGGGTGCATCGGCGAGGTGATCTTCCGCGACGCCTTCGGTAATCTGATCACCAACTTCCGGGGCGACCACGTCGCCGCCCGCGCGGCGGCGGGGTGCGTCGTCGAGGTGGGGGGGCGTCGGATCGACGGGATCGGCCGGACCTACGCCGACAGTCCGCCCGGCTCGTTGATCGCGTTGATGGGGAGCAGCGGTTGGATGGAGATCGCCGTCGTCAACGGAGACGCCGGCCGGATGCTTTCGGCGGGGCCGGGGACGACGGTCTGGCTCCGGCCCAAATCCTAACGCTCGAGGCGACGTCCCGCCGGGAACCCTTCGCCATGCCCCACTCGCCACCCCCCCCCGACGAGCCCAGTCCCCGTCGCGACGATCCGGGCCCCGCCCTCGGGCCGCGGGCCGGTCGCCGCGGGGGGCCGGGGTCGGCTTCCAGCGACGAGATCCGCGCCTTTCTCACCTCCTCGTCGCGGGGCCAGGGGAGCGAGCCGAAGTCCGACGGATCCCACGTCGGCTTCTGGGGCGTGGTCGACGTCGAGGCTCCCCTCGCGGAAAACGCGGCGCTTCCGACCAGCCTCGGCTCCGGCCTTGACGTGACCATGAAAGTGGACCTCGCCGCGACGGCCGGTCGCGGTTCGGGCGTCGTGGGTCCGGTCGCGCCGCCCCGCGACTGGGGCGGACTCTTGCTGAGAAGTTACGCGAGCGCCGTCACGCTGGGGCTTGGCTGGCTCCTCTGGAGCGGGAGGGCCGCGTCGCCGCCCGTGCCGTCCCGCGAGGCGACGCCGACGCGGCGTCGCCTCGCCGAGCCCGCGCGACCGAGCGTCGCGGCGGTCGCCCCGGCCGCGCCCCGAGTTCCGACGACCACGCTCGGCAAGCCGATCCGCGTCGGCGATTTGGAGGTGACGCCGCTGCTCGTCCTGCGTCGGAGCGTGCGGGTCGCGCGAAACCTCGGCGAGGAAATGCTGGTCCAGGAGCACTCCGACTGCCTGGCGTTGACGATCCGCGTCACGAACCAGGCGACGTCCGGAGACGCCGTCCGGCCGATCGTCGCCGCCGACCTGGCCGACGGCGACGGCTTCGCCATCGACGTCCCCTCCGGCCCTCGGATCGCCATGTTCGCCCTCGCGCCGGGGGGGGACTGGGCCGTCGAGGACCAGTCGTTTCCGGAGGCGGCGCCCGGCGAGACGGTCGACGTCGTCCTCTTGAGCGAGCCGCTGGGCGATCGGCGCCTGCCGCCGGGCATGACCTGGCGCTTCCGCGTGGCGACCGATCCGGCGCGGATGAGCCACGAGGCCCTGGGGGTGACGTTCGGCCCTAACGACCTTCCCTAGCGTCGCGAGGCGGCCCAGGCCGTCCATTCGGGGAGGCGGTCGGCCAGGTCGGCGGCGGGGCGGCGGGCGAATTTGAAGCGGTCGCCCGCGCCGAGGATCTCGGCCAGGCGGGGCAGGTCGGCGCCGAGGAGTTCGGCGACCCGAGGATCGGCCGCGAGTTCCTCGGTGGTCCGGGCGCGGAGGGTCGGGCCGAGCCTCTCGGCCAGGTCGGCCCGGAGCCGGTCGCACAGGGCCAGGAGGCGCTCCTCCGGTGGGGCGTCGTCGGCCGGCGGCGGCGGGAGACGCGACGATCGCCGGCGGCCTCGCGCCCGCCACTCCAGCCATGTCAGGGCCGCCGCCGCGGCCAGCGCGAGCGCCGGCGAGGCCCACGCGCTCCAGCCGTCGCCGTCCCACGGTTCCGGGCCGAGGTTGGGACGTGGAGGAACGAGGATCTCGGGCGTCGCGGTCTCGGTCGGCGGCGACGGCTGGTTCACGGCCGCCTCCGACGGGCGGCGCGGCGCTCGAAGACGTCCATGAGGGTTTGAAGGGGGTCGATCTCGGTGGACATGTCGTGGCCGTCGATCCCGGTGGCGACGCACCAGCGCGCGAAGCCGCGGCGGCGCTCCTCGGCGCGGCGGGCGTAGGCGTCGCGACCGCGGCCGCGGCGGGTGTCGACGAGGCGGACGGCGTCGGTCTCGGCGTCGCGAACCGCCAGCAGGCCGACGTCCGGCAGCCGTCGCTCCAGCGGGTCGACGACCCGGACGGCGACGACGTCGCGGCGGCGGGCGATCCGTCGCCAGGGGGCGACCGGCTCGTCGAGGAAGTCGCCCAGCACCACCAGCATCGACCGTCGCGAGACGCGCCGCAGTCGGGGGAGGGCCGTTTGAAGGGAGGTGCCGCGCGAGGTCGTCGGCGCCGCCGCCAGCGCCCGGACGATCTGGGCGAGATGGCGCGCGCCTCCGGCGGCCGGGATCTCCAACTCGATCTTGTCGCTGACCAAAAGCAGGCCGACGCGGTCGCCGTTGTGGACCGCGGCGGTGGCCAGCAGCGCCGCGGCCTGCGCCGCGCGATCGGCCTTGGTCCGCGGCTCGCGGCCGAACCGCATGCTGGCGGAGACGTCGACGATCAGCCAGAGGACGAGGGCGCGTTCCTCGACGTACCTCCGGACGAACGGTCGGCCCTGGCGGGCGGTGACGTTCCAGTCCAGGTGGCGGACGTCGTCGCCGGGCTCGTAGGCGCGCAGCTCGGCGAAGGTCAGGCCCTCGCCGGGTCGGGCGCCGTGATAGGCTCCGGCGAGCCGTTGCACGCTCTCCGGTCGGACTCGGAAGCGGAGCCGACGCGCCCGCCGGATGACGGCCGCGGCGTCGAACTCGCGGCGCTCGGGTTCCCGAGGCGGTCGTCGGCGGAACGGCCAGAACATGGGCGGCTCCCGTTCCGAGTCACGCTTCGGCCAGGCTCGGCGTCCCACGGAGTTCGGCGACCGGCTCGGGCCTGCACGATTCGATCGCCAGGCGGATCGAGACTTCCCAGCGTCCCGACTCGTCGCCGACGACGCGCCAGTGGGGGATCACGGCCGAGGACTGGTAGACGCCCTCGAAGCCTCCCTCGCTCTGGCTGACGGTCTCCACCGGCAGGCACCAGAGGCCGGCGGGCTTCGACCAGGAGAGGCCGACGGCCAGGTCGAGCCATTCGTCGGAAAGGCGCAGGCCCTCCGTGTCGGGCCGGTCGACGCGGGCGTCGAGCATCCCCAGGCGTTCGCCGTCGGGGGTCGAGTAATAGCGGTCGTCGGCGTGCCCGGCCATGCCCGCGAGGTTGATCTCGACGCCGAAGTGGAGCCGGGCGTCGGCGGGGATCTCCTCGATCTCGTATCGGATTTCCAGGCGCGGCGAGCCGGCGGCGGCCTCCACCGTCTTGCGGACCTTGATCGGCCGGCCGTCGGCGACTCCCGGCCGCTCCATCGTCAGGCAGACGCGCTTCCCCTCGCGTTTGACGCGGGCGAGGTAGGCCCCGGCCACGAAGTCGCCGCGCTCGACGTCGCGCCGGGCGGCCAGGTCGTCGAGCGTGACGTCCGACGGGTAGAAGTGGTCGACGAACGCCTTGCGGGGGTGGTCGTCGTAGACGATGCGGTCGTCCAGGTCGTCGTGCTTGAGCACGACGCGGGCGTCGCCCTCCGTCCGGGAGGCGCCGTGTTCGGAGGAGCCGCGGGCGCGGATCGTGTCGAGGATGGTCTGATGGTAGGACTCGGGGCGGCGGTCGAGCGTCGCCAGCAGGTTCACGCCGGTCCCGCGCGCGTCCAGTTCGTAGAGGTGCCCTCCTTGGGCAGGACGGAGGAAGGCGACGAAGCGATCGTTTTCGATCCGGACCTCCTGGCGGGCGTCGAGGTTGAAGTCGCCGACCTCGAGTTCCACCCTGGGGCCGGTCTTCCCCTCGGCCTCGTCGAGCGCCTCGTGGCAGGCGACGAGGGCCTGATAGATCGCGCCTCGGAGGTGCGGCAGGTAGAGCCCGCCGAACGCGCCGTGCCAGTAGGGGCAGTTGCACTGGCCGCGATAGAGTTCCCGGCGCGCGGCCTCCAGGTAGTCCGGGTCGGCGTCGGGACGGGCGGCGACCGCGGCGAGCCGTTTGGAGAGGCCGAGCATCCGGCAGTACATCTCGTCGCTTTCGGGGTAGCGCGCCTTGAAGTTCCGCCAGGAGCCGCCGGCGCGGACGAACGGCTTGAGTTCGGCCGAGCGGTCGTGCTGGCGGATCAAGCGGGCGGCTTCCTCGTAGGCCCGCCGCCGAGCGGGGGGGAGGGCCCATTCGGTCATCTCGCGGTAGGAGCCGTCGGAGATGTAGATTTTGTCCAGGGGGAGCGTGGAGTCCACCGTCCGGCCCAGGGTGGTGGAGGCCAGCCACTCCTTGTTGCCGACGATCATGTCGCAGAAGCGGGCGAGCCAGCCGTGGGTGTAGACGTGTTTGTACGTCTCGGGCCAGGAGCCGAACTTCTCGCCGTCGTCGGCGAAGACGACCGTCGCGCCGGGGCGGCGGGCGGCGAGGTCGCGAAGGAACTCGTAGGTGGCGTGCGGCTCCTGGAACGGGATCGTGTAGCGGAGCGTCTCGGCGCCGGGGAAGATCTTCAGCAGCCGGCCCTCGTCCTCGGTCAGGTAGTAGCCGAAGAGGTCGTCGCCGGAGACCCCGGCGCGTTCGAAGTGGAAGTCGTCGAGCACGGTGTACTCGACGCCGGCCTCGGCGAACGCCGAGACCAGGTGTTGCTCCCAGACCCGCTCCGGCGTCCACGCGCCTCGGACCTTCGCCCCCAGGACTTCCTGGACGTAGGCCGAGAACGACCGGATCTGCCCGACGCGGTCGGCGTGGGGGATCATGGTCATGATCGGCTCGAAGTAGCCGCCGCCGAGGATCTCCACCCGACCCGCCTCGACCAGGGCGCGGACCCGCGCGACGTAATCCGGCTTGCGGTCGACCAGCCATTCCAGCAGGGGGCCGGAGGTATGCAGGCAGAAGCCGATCTCCGGGTAGCGCTCCAGCACCTCCAGGAACGGCAGGTAGCTGTCGCGATAGGCGGCCTCGAAGACCTCCTCGAAGTTCCCCACCGGCTGGTGGTCGTGCAGCGCCAGGATCAGACGCAGGTTCGACATCGGTCGGCCTCGGTGCGGAAAGGGACGCGGGACGTTCCCCGGACTGGGCGCGGCCGTTCGGGCGGCGCGCCGCGCGTTCCGAAAAATCCGACCGTCGCGGATTTTGGGGGTTTGAACGAGTCTTCCCCCCTCGCGAGGGAAGCCGGACCGCGCGGCGGTCAGATGAGGGGGGTGACATGCGAGAGGCCGTCGATATTCGCGAAAGCCCGTCCGACCGGCTCGGGTTCTCAACGGCCCTCTTGCTCGTCCTCCCCCTCGTCCGGCCCTTCGGGCCACCTTCCCCCGCGAGGGGGGAAGGCCGTTACGATCGCCCCCCGAAATCCGTTACGGTCAGCGAAAAATCTCCAATCGGCGTCGATCAGGGGGTCCCGGACGCGATCGGCTGGGGCCGGCCCGCGACGCGCTCCGGGGTCGGGGCGAGGGTCGGACAGGTCGCCTCCGCCTCGCGCAGGAAGGCCGCGGCTTGCTCGGGGGGGACCGGGTTGATGTAGAATCCCGAGCCCCACTCGAACCCCGCGATCTTGGTCAACCGGGGGATCACCTCGATATGCCAATGATAGTGCGGCAGTTCGGAATGGTCAAAGGGGGCCGTGTGGACGATGTAGTTGTACGACGGCGAATCGAGCGCCTGCTCCAGCTTGCCGAGCACCTGGTGCAGGACGTGGCCCAGGTCGTGGACCGCCGGGCCGCCGACGTTCTCGAAGTGGCTCTCGTGGGCCTTGGGGACGATCCAGGTCTCGAACGGGAAGCGGCTGGCGTAGGGGCAGAAGGCGGTGAAGAAGGGGGTATCCATGACCACCCGTTTCTCGGCGCCGGTTTCCTGTCGGACCATGTCGCAATAGATGCAGCGGCCGCGGTAGTTGTAGAACTCAAGCGCGCCGGTCATCTCCTCCCAGACGGAGATCGGCACGATGGGGGTGACGATGAGCTGGCTGTGGGCGTGTTCCAGGCTGGCGCCGGCGTTCTCGCCGACGTTCTTGAACAGCATGCCGTGGACCATCCGGCGGTCGCGCTTCAGGTCGACCAGGCGGTCGCGGTAGACCCACAGCACGTCGCGGACGGCCGCTTCCGGCAGCGTGGCCGCGGTGACGTGGTGCGCCGGGCTCTCGATGATGACCTCGTGCGCGCCGACGCCGGCCATCTGGTCGTACATGCCGTCGCCGCGCTTCTCCAGTTCGCCCTCGATCTGCAAGGCGGGGAAGCGGTTGGGGACGACCCGGACCCGCCAGCCGGGGCCGTTGGGGCCGCCGTGGTCGCGGTAGGCGAGGATCTCCGGCGGGGTCATCCCCTCGTTCCCCTCGCAGAACGGGCAGACCTTCGTCGGCGTCGCCGCCGGCTTGACCTTGAAGTCGTGGGGCCGTCGCGCCCGTTCGTGGGCGATGATGACCCAGCGGCCGACGATCGGGTCCTTTCGAAGCTCGGGCATCCCCGTCCCCCCTTTCGCATCCCGCGCCGGGCGGTCGCCGGTTGGTCGAAATCCCTTACACTTGCCACATGATCCGTTCGAAGTCCGCGGAGGGCGTCGTCAGCTCGAAGACCCCCTCGCGGGGGGCGCGGTCGAGGCTGGATTCGCCCTGGACCAACTCGACGTAGAAGCGGATCGGGTCGCCCGGCTTCAGGTCGAGGCGGTCGAAGGGGACCGACATCTCCAGGATCGGCCCGCACGCGGCCGAGACGGTCGCGCCGTTGACCGTGGGGTGGCCGGCGTGGTTCAGGTAGCCGACCGGCCGCGGCCGCGACGGCGCGACCACGATCACCTCGCGCTCGGCCGGGTCGACGAATCCGATCCGGAGGTGGTCGACGCTCGCCAGGCGTTCGTCGGCCCGGCCTCCGGCGGCGTCGACCCGCACGAGGAACCGTTCGGCGTCGAAGCCGAACCAGACGGCGTGCATCAAGCCCTGAGTCACCAGGGTCATGGTGCCGCGGTCGTTGCCGCAGAGGTAGCGGGCGCCGTCGATCCACTCGAAGTAGGTCGAGCGGCCGTCGATCTTGACGTTCAGGAAGCTCCGGGGTTGCTCGGTGAGCGTCCGGGGCGCGGCGGCCCTGGAGATCGGCTCGAAAAGCGTTCCCGGCGGGTCGCAGCCCAAAAAGGCGTAGACGTTCCGCAGGTGCTTGCGGAAGAGGTGGTCGAAAAGCGCGTCCTGGGCGCAGGAGTGGTCGTCGCCGTACCACCAGAACCAGTCGGAGCCCTCGGCGATGTAGATCTCCTCCCAGGCGCGGGCGAGGCTGGCGGCGTCGTGGCGGCCGGAGTCCTGCTCGCGGACGAGGAATTCGCGGGTCTGGTGCAGGGCGTCCCAGCCGGCGTTGTCCTCGGAGTGGCCGATCCAGATCGCGAAATTATGGCTGATCCAACTGCCGGCGAAGAGGCGTTGGAGGGTGTCGGCCGGCGGGTTTTCGCGGAGGTGCTCGCCGACCTTCACCGGCTTGATCCGAGGGTCGCGGACGGCCCCCTGGTAGAGCGAGCGGAGGAACGAGACGCCGCCGTCGGGGTAGTATTCCCAGCAGTTCTCGCCGTCGAGGACGACGGGGACGACGGTCGCCTGGTCGCCGCGGCAGGCGTCGCCGATCGCGTGGATCTTGGCGAGGAAGTCGCCTGCGGCGACCGGGCCGGGGCTGCGCTGGTAGTGGAAGCCGACCTGGTCGGACATCGAGTGGTCGCGGAAGACGATCCCGAGCCTGGCGTCCCCCTCCTGGACGCTCCAGCCGCGGTAGAGCAGTTCGGGCCGTCGAACGTGGCCGCGGCCGTCGCGACCGACGAGGCCGCCGGTGGAGCAGCCGAGGATCTCCTCGTCGGTGGCGATCCACTCGATGCCGTGGCGAGCCAGCAGCGGAACGAGCGCCTGGCAGACCGAGCCCTCGCTGGGCCACATCCCCCGCGGCGGCGCGCCGAAGCGCCGCGCATGACTCTCCACGGCGCGGCGGACGTGGACCTCGGCGTCCTCGGGATAGCCCTCGCGGTAGGCCGGCAGGGCGACCTCGGGCATGGCCTCGCGCGCCAGCTTCTTATCCAGAAGCAAGGGGAGGATGGGGTGGTAATACGGCGTGGTCGTCAGTTCCACCTGGCCGCGTTCCGCCAGCTTGCGGTGGATCGGCACGACGCGGGCGAGCAACTCCATCTGCTTCGCCAGCAGCCACTGCTTGTCTTCCTCGGAGTAGTCCCGGCCGCGGGCCTTGAACTCGGCCAGTTCGGGATCCTTCTCGAAGAGCAGGGGGTGGAACCACGTCAGGTTCGACCAGACCTGAAGGTCGCGGACGTCGCGGGGGCGGAACCGGGTCCGCGCCTGCTCGGCCGTCTGCCGCCAGGCCGAGCGCGTCATGTACAGCTCGTGATAGCGCGGGTGGGGCCGGATCATGGTGTCTTCCGACGCCATGAAGAAGTTGTCGAGCAGGAAATACGTGTCGTCGCGGCTGAGCCCGTCGGCGGGCAGGCGCGAGACGCTCAGGTGGCGGTCGCTCGCGCCGGCGACGTAGGCGTCGAGCTGATGCAGCAGGCTGGGGACGAGGTTGATCGTGCAGTGGAACTCGGGGACCTCCTCCAGGTGGAGGGCCATGCCCAGGTAGTCCTTGGTCGCGTGCAGGCGGACCCACGGCATGGGGTTCTCGCCGGTCGCGTCGTCCGGATAGTAAGGCTGGTGTTGATGCCACATCAAGGCCAGCGCGACTTGCGACATCCCGCGATCCCTCGCCAATGACCGACTCGATCCGCTCCATCCCGTCCCTGGGACGCGGCCACTCTACCCTTAGCTCGGAACCGGCGACAGGCGACTTGAAGCGATCCCGCCGGATCACGCCGGAACGGCGGCGGCGGGGTCATCCTGGGCAAGATGCGGCCGGCCGCGCCGGGCGATCTCGCGATAGACCTCGACGTACTTCCGGGCCGACCGATCCCACGACCAGTCGGTGGACATGCCGGCGCGCGCCAGCTTCCTCCAGACGTTGCGGTCGCGCCAGACGTCGAGGACGCGGACGAGCGCCTCCCAGAGCGCCGCGGGGGTGGGCTGGCGGAAGACGAAGCCGGTGGCGGAGCCGTCGGCCAGCGATCGGGGCGTCAGGTCGACGACGGTGTCGACCAGGCCCCCCGTGGCGTGGACGACCGGGACGGTCCCGTGAGCCAGGCTGTAGAGTTGGTTCAGCCCGCAGGGCTCGAAGAGGCTCGGCATCAAGAAGACGTCGGCCCCGGCCTCGATCTGGTGCGCCAGTTCGTCGGAGAACCCCAGGTGGGCCCAGACTTTTTGGGGGTATCGAGCCGCGAGCCCTTCGAGCAGGTCGTGGTACTTGGGGTGGCCGGTCCCCAGGACGACGAGTTGGACGTCCTCCTGGAGAAAGCGGTCGGCGACCTCGGCGAGCAGGTCCCAGCCTTTCTGGGGGTCGAGCCGGCCGATCTGGGCGAACAGGGGGACGTCGGGGCGGACGGGGAGCCCGGCGCGTTCTTGAAGCCACGCCTTGCACGCCGCCTTGCCGACGGCCGCGGTGTCGACGTCGTAGCGTTCCGCCAGCATCGACTCGCGCGACGGCGACCACGCCCCCACGTCGATGCCGTTAACGATCCCTCGCAAATCGGCCCGGCGCTCTCGGAGCAGGCCGTCCAGCCCGGCCCCCTGGCGCTGGGTCTGGATCTCCTTGGCGTAGGTCGGGCTGACGGTCGTGAGCAGGTCGGCGAAGACGAGCCCGGCCTTCAGGAAGCTGAGTTTGCCGTGGAATTCCAGTTCCCGGTGGTTGAACAGGCTCCAGGGGAGTCTGGTGACGGGAAGGTCCCAGTGCCAGAACAGCCCCTGATACGCCAGGTTGTGGACGGTGAGCAGACTGCCGGGGGCGGTCGGGCCGAAGGCGTCGGCATAGAGCGTCTTGAGGTAGACCGGGATCAGGCCCGTCTGCCAGTCGTTGCAGTGGAGGACGTCCGGCCGCAAGCCCAGGGCGGCGGTCGCCTCCAGCACGGCTCGTTGGAAGAAGACGAACCGCTCGCAGTTGTCGTCGAAGTCGTGCCCGAGGTTGCCGTAGAAGCCGTCGCGGTCGAAGTAGGCCGGCTGATCGACCAGGTAGACGGGGACTTCCGATCCGGGGACGCGGCTCTCGAAGACGTGCCCGCGGATCGTGGCGGAGCCGACCGGCACGTCGATCGACACGCCGGTGCCGACCAGTTCCGTCCCCTGATCCCAGGCCTTGCGGTAGCAGGGGATGAAAAGGGCCGTTTGGTGGCCGAGTTCGGCGACGGCCCGGGGCAGGGCCCCCGCGACGTCGGCGAGCCCCCCCGTCTTGGCGAACGGCACGGCCTCCGAGGCGACGAAGACGATGTTCACGGCGCGTCGGTCCTCGCGGAAGCCCAGGAGAGAGCCCCGGGCGGCCGCGCGGCGCCGGGGAGTTCTTTTCTGGCCGTCACGGATTTCGGGGGCCTGAACGGTCTTCCCCCCTCGCGGGGGAAGACAGACCGCGAAGCGGTCAGATGAGG
>CALCIB010000302.1 GCA_937907525.1 uncultured Planctomycetales bacterium
CTCATCCGGCCCTTCGGGCCACCTTCTCCCTCAAGGGGAGAAGGCGATGATCGCCACGGCCTCTGAAAAAGTGTCGGGTCGTCAGCCTGGGGGGAGAGGGGACGTCGGGAAGCCTCGGATCCTTCGCGAGAATCCATCCCCATGTCCCCTTCGTCTCCAACCCGTCGTCTGCGTCCACTGGCCGCCGCGACGCTCGCCGCGGCCCTGTTCGCGGTCGTCGCCGCGACGGGCGATCGGCTGGGCGGCTGGAAACCGGCGCTGCTGCTTCCGCTGGGGTTGGCGACGGCCGCCTCGTTCGCCTGGCTGGCCTGGGCCGCGCTCCAGCAACGGCGGGACGAGCGAACCGACGACGAACCGATCCCGCTCGATCCGGCGGCGCTCGCCGAGGCCGCCAAACGGGAATCGGAGCGCGTCCGGGAGCACGTCGAGAAAATCCGCGACGCCCGCCGCCGCGAGGAGCTGCGCGGGGAATTGGCCAGGCTGGACGCCAGCCGCGACGTCGAACCGGCGCGGGCGGAGATGGACCTGGTCGTCTTCGGCACGGTCTCGGCGGGCAAGACGTCGCTGATCAACGCGCTCGTCGGTCGCGACGTCGGCGAGACCGGCGCCGTGATGGGGACCACCCGCCAGGGCGAAAGCCACGTCTATACCCTGGAAGGCGCCGAGGGCGTCCTGCGACTGGTCGACACGCCGGGACTCGCCGAGGCCGGTCTGCAGGGCGACGCCCACGAGGCCGAGGCCCGACGACTCGCCGAGCGCGCCGACTTGCTCTTGTTCGTCGTCGACCACGACCTGGTCCGGAACGAGCACGCCGCGATCGTGGCGTTGGCCAGGCTGGGGAAGCGGTCGATCGTCGTCTTCAACAAGAAGGACCGCTTCCCCGACGCCGACCGCGACGCGATCCTCGCCAAGCTCCGCGAGCGGCTGGCGGGCGTCGCGACGGCCGCCGACGTCGTGGCCGCTTCCGCGTCGCCTCGACCGATCCCCGTCCGCGTCGTCCAGGCCGACGGCTCGCATGAGACCGTGCTGGACGTTCAGGAGCCCGACGTGAAAGACCTTCGCGACCGAATCGCCGCGGTGCTGGCGAACGAGGGCAAACTCCTCCGCGCCGCCAACGTCCTGCTCAAGACCCGGATGGTGGACCGCGAGGCCCAGGATGTGTTGGGCGACGAGCGGCGTCGGAAGTGCGCGAAGTTGATCGAGCATTATCAGTGGGTCACGGCGACCACCGTCTTCGCCAACCCCGTCCCGGCCTTGAACCTGGTCCAGGGCGCGGCGGTGCAGCTCGACCTGATGGCCGATCTCGCCCGCGTCTACGACCTGAACCCGTCGTCCTCCCAGCGTCACGCGCTGGCGGGGAATCTGGGGCGGGCCATGCTCGGGGCGGGGCTGCCGGAGGCGGCGACGTCGGTGGTCGCGGGGATCTTCAAGCGGACCCCGGCGACCTTCGTGGCCGGCGGGGTTGTCCAGGCGGCCACGGCCGCCTACCTGGCCCGCGTCGCCGGCGAGGCGCTCGCGGAGTATTATCGTAATGGCGAAAGCTGGGGGCCCGGCGGGATCGAGGCCGCCCTCCTCGCCCGGTTCGAGGCCCTCGGCCGGGCCGACTTCCTCCAGCAGTTCGCCCGCCAGGTATTCGACCGTATATTGAGCAAGACGAGGCCCGCGACCCAGGATTGACGCGAGGGAACGGACCAGACGATGGAGACGACGACCGATCCCGACCCCTCGCCCCCCGGTCCCGGCGCCGAGGCCGTCGGCCCGCTGCTCGACGACCTGAAACGCGCCGCCGCGGCCGCCGACGGCCAGGCCGGCGCCGACGCCGTCGAACGCGCCCGCGACAGCCTCAAGGCCACGCTCGAAACGCTCCGGCTCTCGCCCGAGGAGGAGCGGACGCTCGCCCCGCAACTCGAACGGCTTCGCGCCCTGGCCAGGAAGCTCGACGAGGCGACCGTGGAGATCGTCGCCTTCGGCATGGTCAGCCGGGGCAAGTCGTCGGTCCTCAACGCGCTCTTGGGCCGCGACGTCTTCGAGGTCGGCGCGACCCACGGCACCACCGTCCGCCGCGGCGCCCAGGAGTGGATCGACGCCGAGGCCGGCGGCTTCCCCGACGCCCGCCTGATCCTCGTCGACACCCCCGGCATCGACGAGATCGGCGGCGAGGTCCGCGAGGTCCAGGCCCGCGACGCCGCCCGCCGCGCCGACCTGATCCTCTTCGTCGTCTCCGGCGACATGCAGCGCCTGGAGGTCGACGCCCTCTCGGAACTGCGCCGCCACCAAAAACCGATCATCGTCGTCTTCAACCAGGTCGACCGCTACCCCGACGCCGACCGCGACGCGATCCTCGCCACGATCGAGGACGAGCGCGTCAAGGGTCTGGTCCGCCCCGAGGACGTCGTCCTCTGCGCCGCCCGGCCCGACCCGACGCCGATCAAGATCAAGACCCCCGACGGCGCCGTCCGAACCGAGTGGGAGCGGCCCTCGCCGTTGATCGAGCCGTTGCGGAATCGAATCCTGGACGTGCTGGGCCGCGAGGGCAAGGCGCTGGTGGCGCTCAACGCGCTCCTGGCCGCGGGCGACCTTCACGCCGAGATCCTCGACGGCAAGGTCCGCTCGCGGGAGGAGGAGGCCGACCGGCTGATCTGGCGGTACGCGCTGGCGAAGGGGGCGGCGGTGGCGATCAACCCGGTGCCGGTGGCCGATCTCGCCGGCGGCGCGGCGGTCGACGTGGCGATGATCCTGGCGTTGAGCCGGGTCTACGGGATCCCGCTGACCCGTCCCGCGGCGATCAAGCTGGTCCGCGACATGTCCATCGCGTTGGGCGCGACGGGACTGGTCCACGTCGCGGCGCGGTTGATCGGCAGCGGGGTGAAGGCGTCGATGGCCGGCTTGACCGTCATGTCCGGCGGCCTGGCCGCGCCGCTTACGGCGCTTGGCTACGGGGCGATCGGCCTGACCCAGGCGGCGGCCGGCGCGACGGCCTCCTACGTCATCGGCCACGCGGCCGGGACATATCTGAGGCAGGGGGGCCAGTGGGGGCCTCGGGGCGTGAAGACGGTGGTTCAAGACTTGCTGGCGCAAGCCAGGGCCGATTCGATCGTCGATCGACTTCGGGACGAATTGAGGACTCGGATCAAGCCATGAAGAAGCAGGACGTCCGCAACGCAACGATCCTGGTGGCCGTCGTCCTGGGGTTCGTGGGCTTCGTCGTCTACGAGTCCGTCACCACCCGCCCGAAACGGGACGCGACGCGCGTGTTCCTGAAGCTGATCGACGCCGTGAACCGACCGGGGCTGTCGGACGAGGAGCGGATCGAGACGGCCCGCAACTTCTTCTCCGCCCGCCGCCTGGCCGCCGGCCCGATCCGAGTCGCCGACGGGACCGTCGAGGGCCTCAAGCCCGACGTCGATCACAACTTCCCGGTCTGGCGCGACGGCGCCTCCTTCCTCCTCCGCCCCACCGACCGCGACGGCGTCGTCTACCGCATGGTCGAGGAGAACGGCCGCTGGCGCTTCGACGGCCCCGCCGGCCACCGCCACGGCCGCGGCGAGTTCGTCCCGGACCCGGAGACCCCTTGAGGACCGCCCTACTGTGGTTTTGGCATCATGGGTTTGCATGTGACTATAGGATTAGTTACTCTGCTGGCTAACGCCTTGGGTTCGCCCGAAGGGCCGTGTCCACACCTGCCCTTTCATGTCCTGCTGACGACCATCCACGCAACAGCTAACGAGGGATATCGTGATGTCTGGATCGAAAGGCCGTCGGTTCCGTGCCTAGGTTGATTCACTGGAGGACATCAGATTGTTATCCTCCTTGCTACCTGAATCAGGTGCGTCTCCTCCGTCACCGTCAAACGCATCGGTTTCCCATCGCGGCCAGTCGATTGATAAGCAAGGGAATTCAAATTTCGATTCATCGAACACGGCATCAAATCTTGGCGGCCTCAGCCACAGGCAGTTCGCTGATCCGTGCGCGCTGGCTTCGGTGGGCTTCATGCGCCACGACAAAACTCGGGCGGTCGTCGACCAAAGGGCTGCACGACATTCTCCGCCGTGGCCGCGTGTCCGGAAAGGCGATTCGGTCCATGGCGTGTCCGCTTTGAGGAGGCCTGCGATCCCCTTGCCCGCGAAGCTGGAAATGCCGGGTACATTTGGCTGGACTATTTCCGCCGCGCCCACGCCTACTGTCGCTATGCGGCGGCCTTCGGCGTTGGTGCCCTTTGGCGGCGTGTCCTCCACTCTCACGGCGGGCCCCAACGATCCGATAATTGGATTTGATCCAGCTGGCGGAGGTGTTATTTACCGTGAAGGCGATGGAACGTACTCTGACGTAGTCGGCGATTCCGCTACAATGTATATTCAATCGCCTAACGGTTCTAATTTTACTGCGCTTACGGTTTCGGTCACGGGTGCATATGCGACAGCGACCCAAACCACGTCCACCGGCGCGGTGACGGCGTTCGCCAATCAAACGAGCGTGGCAGAGGCCATCGGAACCACTGTGGGCGCCGCCAGGTGGTTTTGGGATGAGCACCCAGGAGTCCATGAAATCACCGTGCAGGCCTCGTACGCGAACGGGACTAGCGGTACTACTGTCATCGATGTGAATGTGGCTTCACCAACCTATTCGCTCTACAAGGACGTGTATCAAAAGCTGATATTCACGCCGTTTGCTACAGCAGGTATAAACAGTGTCGGCTTTCTTCAGATTGGGCCTGGTGGCGAGGTGGGCAATGCATTTACTGCGACCGTGAGCCTTCCGCCAGGACGCAATGGAAATTTTGGATTTATTCAGCTTGTCGAATCAAGCCGTACGATAGGATTCAGAAATAGCACACCTCTACAGGTCAACACCAATGGTTTTGTTTTGGACAACTGGACTGGCTCTACTGGCAACCCGATCCTCCTGAGCGGGTATTCGGCGGCACTCTCTCCCAACGGCAATGGGACAGTGTCGCCAAACGGAGAGGCGAACGACAGCCCTAATCTAGGGGGTAAGACGAATTTGTTCCCGACGGGAGACTATATAACTGGCTTCGAGTTTGACTATAAATTTAAAACTTATCTGGTGTTCCAAGCTTATACTAGTCAAAATACTGGAATCTGGGTGGCAATTGGCAATCTATCTTGGGAGGTTGAGGGAGCGGCTATATTTAATAATCAAAATTACACTTCACAGAGCGACTATGCTGACCCTGCCCACTGGACCATTAATGTGAGAACGCCGGCCACGGCCGGCACCATCAACGGCACTGCCGGCAACACGATCCCAAAGTGGAGTGATTACATTAAAAAGTAGAAGATCAGTGTTTTGAAGGTGTTCGGCTGATAGGCCGATCGCTCTCTTCATTGCGTGGCGGGCAGGGATTCGGTGGTGCGAACAATTGAGTTGAAGACAATGTCATACATTGTGATCGCAATGGCCACATGCCTGTCTTGTCTTGGCGACGAGGGAGGCCAGAACGCTCACCGGCCGCATCGCGTAGACGTGTCCGTCGCTGTGAACAAGCATGTCTATCGGCCTCTGGAGCCGATCCATCTCGTCTTCACCGCCATCAACGTCGGCGACAAGGATGTATTTTATTCGTCTCTGTCCGTTCCTTATGAGCGGTTCGATGTCGTCGTCCGTCGCTACGACACACTCGGCAAGGAAGTCGAGGTGGGCCGCACGGCCTACTACATCCATGAAGTCGAGGCGGCGCCGATTATATCATATCCCCGCGGGCCATGGGCCCCAGGGTCGAAGTGGGTTCAATCGTTCGATGCGAATCTGCTTTACGACATGACTCTGCCTGGACGCTACTCAATCACGATCGAGGTGCCGTACTGGAAAGAGGAACCGGAAGCCGTGGCCGGCCTCGTCGACCCACTGCAAAAGTTCGTGTCGCGATCGAAGCCGATCATCGTGGAAGTCGATCGTATTCGGGAATGATATTCTTGAAGGGCGGTCGAAGGCCATCGTCTCTCAGTCCAGTCGTCGAGGGCCGCCTTTGGAGCCGGGGAACTTGGCCGTGATTCGGAACTCGCCTCCCATCGCGCGGGCTTGTAGCCGTCGTTTCTCGGCCGCCAAGCGGAGGAGTTCGGCGCGGTATTTCACGGCCAGGGAGGCGAATTTCGCCCGCGTCTCGGGCGAGTCCAGATCGGCACCCTTCAGCGACTCGAAGACGAGATACCCGGCCTCCAGCCTCGCGGCCCCTGCCGCGAACTAAGCCTGTCTCTCGGTGGAGAAGGAAGACAGCACGTCTTCAAGCTTCACGCTCACCGTCAAGCCTCCAGAGGGTGAACCGGCTCGCGTCGTCACGGACCTTCTTCCTTCTCGTCGTCCCCCTGGGATTCGACCCATGCCTGAAGGTCGGCGGAGGGGATGTCGTCTGGGAAGGTGCGCGTGGGGGCGGCGCGGCGGTGGGGGAAGGAGACGTACTGGATCAGGCGGTACGACCAGCGGCCCAGCGAGACGACGAACAGCACGCCCACCGTCACCAGCGACCAGAACAGGACGCGGTCGGACTGCTCGGCGGGGGTGGCGACCGCGGTTCGGTCCCAGCCGAGCTTGCCCACCAAGACCGGCGCGGCGCGGGCGACGTCGCCGGCTTGGTACTTCATCAGCTTCAGGAAGTAGCCGTTGAAGACGACCCGCTCGTGGACGTCGGTGCCGATCGGGAAGCCGTCGGGGGGCTTCTCGAAGACGCAGTCGTAAAGCAGCCGACGCACGTCCGGGGTGGTGATCCACGCCTCGTACAGCCAGCCGGTCTCGCTGAGCTTGGATTCGAACCGGATGACGCGGAGGGCCGTCCCCTGGATGTGGATCGGGACGCCGCGGTAGAGTTCGGGACGCTCCCAGAGGTGGGTCAGGACGACGTCGCGGCGGGCCTCGGCGGCGAGTTCGGCGTGGGGCGTCTCGCGGGCCTTTTCCAGCAAATGGGCGTAGGCGGCGTTGTCGCGGAAGCCCATCGGAGTCCGGTCGGAGACGGTCTCGAACGCCTCGTCGCGGTCGGGCTCGATCGGCTTGGCCGGGCCCCCGGCGCGGAGGGGGTGCTCGGCCGCGGGGCCCATGGGGCGGTGGGCGGCGTAGTAGACCGCCCCCCAGCCGGCGACGGCGATCGCGGCCAGGAGCGCCAGCTTGGGGAGTTCCGAGCCGTGGAAGAACGGGCTTCGCAGGTCGGGCATGGCTAGGCTCCGTCGCCGGCCCTCAGCTCGTCGAAGCTCAGCTTGGGCTCTTTCTTGGCGCGGATGAAGGCGTCGGTGAAGGCGTTGATGATCGTCATCAACTCGGAGTAGCGGAGGTTGGGGTCGACCTTGATGAGGGTCTGGTCGAAGGGGGCGTCGGGGTCGAGGAGTTGGTGGTCGAGTTCCGCGGCCAGGGCCTTGGGGTCGTCGGAGACGTCGAACTCGGCGATGTTGATCTGGGCGAGCCGGCCCTGGTCGTCGGCGCGGAGGACGACGGGGAGGGTCCGCAGGGTGGCGGGGAGGTCGTTGGTGGCCGCCGCCTCGGTGGCCGCGGCGGCCTCGGCGGTCACGGGCTGGGGCGGCAGCAGGTTCATCATGAACTGCCCCTCCACCGGCGCGGGGCGGTAGGTCAGGACGAAGAACGTCAGAAGCTGGAACGCCATGTCCAGCATCGGCGCCACCGGCACGTCGGGCGCGTCCATCTCCAGTCCGCCGCGTTTGCGAGCCACTCCCAGCCCTCCCGGTCCAATCGTCGCGATTCGTTCAGCTTCGGATCATCGCCTTGAGGGCGAACTTGCGGAACCCCTGGGATTGGCACGCCTTGATGATTCCCAGCACCGCGCCGAAGGTGGTCTCCTTGTCGGCGCGGAGGATGATGGTGGTCGGCAGGGTGTCGACGGCCGAGTCGAACTTCACGCCGGAGGTCCGCAGGCCGAGCTTGACCAGGTCGGCCTCGTGTCGGATCGCCTGGGCGGCCTCGTCGATCCCCAGGATCCGATCGCCCTTGAGCATGCGGCCTTCCGAGTCGACGTTGAGGACCAGGCGGTCCTGGGCGATCCGGGAGTCGTCCTCGACCGGGCGGGCGGAGCCGGCGTCGGGGAGGTTGATGCGCTGGTCGTAGTTGTCGTTGGCGAAGTTGATGACGAGCATGAAGAACGTGATGAGCTGGAAGACGATGTCCAAAAGCGGCGTGAGGTTGGGCTCGGCCTTCTCCTTCGAGATCGCGGCTCCGCTCATGGCGACGGCTCCCCGGTCGTTGGCGACGTGTCAGGCGGTCGGCTGCTTGGGGGTTTTGGCGGCGGAGACCAGGGAGTTGATGGTCCGGTCGGCGACGCGGTTGGCCTCGATGGTCATCTGGGCGACCTTGTTGCGGAAGAAGGCGAAGAAGAAGATCGCCGGGACGGCCAGGGTGACGCCTTCCAGCGTGATGAACAGGGCCGTGCTGATGCCGCCGGCGACCTTGTCCGGCCGCGGCTGGGTGCCGGCGGCGGTGGCGATCTCGCGGAAGCTCTCGATCATCCCCCAGACCGTGCCGACCAGCCCGATCATCGGCCCCAGCGTGCCGATGGTCGCCAGGTAGCTGATCTTCACCTCGAGCTCGGTGACGATCTCGCCGGAGGCGACGGCCATCGCCTCCTTGGCCTCGGCGCGGCCGTTGGGGAGGTTGGCGATCCCGGTGCGGACCAGCCGGGCCAGAAACGAGTCGTCGTCGCGGCAGAGGTCGTAAGCCTCCTGGAACTTCTTATCCTTGATCGCCGTCTCCAGCTTCTCCACCAGGGCGGGCGGGACGGCCTCGGTCACCCGGTACTCGATGAACAGCCGAATCACCAGCGCCGTGAAGTAGACCGACAGGAACACCAGGAACACGCCGATCGGCCCCGACGCGCGGATGGCCCAGGAAAGCATGTTCTCCGGGGCGCTCGGCGCGGTCCCCTCGGCGGCGGCGGCCGCGGCGGGAGTCTCGGCCTTGGCGGGCTCCTCGTCGGCCGGGACGACGGCGGGGGGGGGCTCGGCCTGGGGAGGGTCGGCCGCCTGGGCGTCGGCGGGCATGGCGCCGTCGGCCGGCTCCTGGGCCCAGATCGTCGCCGCGCCGCCGCCCGCCAGCCAGATCAGCGCGGCGCTCGCCATCGCGAACGCCAGCCAGGCCCCGCCCGTCGCCTGTCTCGGACGCATGTATTCCGCCCTCCTCGCCGTTCGCCGGGTGTCGCCTGACTGGACTCCGACTCGCCTCGACCGCGACATGATCCAAGTTCAATATCCGACTCCGCGCCGCCCCTGTCAATCGACCGGGACTGGATCGCGGGATGAATACGTCACCCGGGCGTCAGGAACGGGCCGACGGGAACCGCCAGTTCGTCCAGGATCGCGCGGAGGCGGCGGGCGTTGGCGAGGGCGTCGGGGTGGTCGCCGTGGAGGCAGAGGGTCCGGACGCGGCGAGGGGCCAGCAGCGCCCGGACGTTGGCCGGGAGTTCGTCGGCGGAGAGGACGGCGGCCGGCTCGGAGCGCGGGACGAGGCCGCCGTCGGGGCGGTGGCGACGGTCGGGGAAGTCCTCGGGGACGAACGCGACGCCCGACGATCGCGCCAGCGTCTCCAGGAGCGTCCCCGGCCGGCCCAAAAGCGGCAGCCCCAGCGCCAGGGCCGCCGCGATCACGCCCCGCGCCGTCTCCTCGACGCGCTGGGCCTGGTTGTACAGCGCGCCGTGGGGCTTGAGGAAACGGATCGTCACGCCTTCATGGTCGGCGAGGCGTCGAAGGTCGGCGCACTGGTCGCGGATCAGTCGTTCCGCCTGCGCGGCGGTCAGGTCGCGGTCGCGGCGGCCGAAGCCCTCGCGGTCGGGGTATCCGGGGTGGGCGCCGACGACCACGCCTCGGGCGCGGGCGGCCCGGAGCGTCCGTCGGATCGAATCGGCGTCGCCGGCGTGCGCGCCGCAGGAGACGGCGGCGGAGGTTACGAGGGCGAGCAACGCCGCGTCGTGGGGGAAGCCCTCGCCGAGGTCGGCGTTCAGATCGACGGGCTCAAAGTCGTTCATCGGTCCTGGCCTCGAATTCGTCGCGATCGACGGGGAGGAATCGGATCCGGTCCCCGGCGCGGACGGGGAAATACTCGGCCGCGGGGTCGACGATCCGCAGCGGCGTGCGTCCCAGAAGCCGCCAGCCCCCGGGGGAGGCGGCGGGGTAGATCGCCGTCTGGCGGCCGACGATCGCCACCGACCCTGCCGGGACCGCCGTTCGCGGCGACTCCAGCCGCGACAGCCCGCGCAATCCCTCGGGCAAGTATCCGGCGTAGGGGAAGCCGGGGAGGAAGCCGACGGCGAAGACGCGATACTCGACCGCCGCGTGCCGCGCGATCAACTCTCCCGGCGCCATCCCCAACCGCGCCGCCGCGTCGGCCAGGTCGGGCCCGTCGTACAGCACGGGGACGTCGTGAAGCGCCCCCGGATCGACCGCCGCGTCGCCGGCCGCGACCGCCTTGAGGACGGCCTCCAACTCGTCGAGGTCGCAAAGCTCCGGGTCGGCGATCGCGGCGACCGAGCGATACGCGAGGACCACGTCGACGACCCCCGGCGGCCTTCGCGAGCGAACCGCCTCCGCCCAGCGGCGGGCCTCGTCCTCGTCGCCGAACCGGGCGAGGAACGCGCGGTCGCCCATGGGGACCAGGTCGATCGGCATCGTCTTTCCACTCCTTCGACCCATCCGTCGCGGCGACCCTTCATCTATAATAGACGGCGGCGAAGGCGATCCGAACCGCGGGGAGGACGCATCATGATCGGCGTATGGATGTTGGCGGCGTGGCTGGGCTTGCAGGCGTCGCCACCGGCCGCGACGGCGGCGGATCGCGTGGTGTTGAAGGACGGCCGCGAACTGCGGGGGTTGGTGACGTCGAAGACCGCCGGGCCGCGGGTGGGGTTCGACATGCTCGTCCGTCGCGACTGGGCCGAGGCCCACGTCGCCGACCTGGCCGAGCGCTGGGTCCGCAACGCCGAGACCATGCGCCGGCCGGCCGTCGCCGAACGCCAGCGCCGGCTGAAGACCTGGCGCGCCGAGCGGACGGCGACCGTTGGCGAGGACCGCGTCACCGCCTGGATCGACGCCGAACTGAAGCGGCTGGAAGACCCCAGGGCGCTGGAGTCGCCGCTCCTGGCGGTTCGGATCGGTCGCGACGGCTGCCGCGCCGCCGAGCGCGCCGCCGACGCCGACCGCCGCGCCCTGGCGTTGGCCTGGACCTGCAACCTCCCCGACCCGGAGGAGAAGACGCCCGACGAACTCAAGGGCTCCATCGAGGCCCGCGGGTTCGTCGCCGACGGGACCGACTTCCCCTCGCTGGAGAAGCTGACGCCGCTGACGACCGAGCCCGAGGCGAAGTGGCTCGCCCGTCGCGCGGCGACCGAGCTAACGGTCGATCCCGGCCGGCGGTTCCTCCGCTATCAGGGGCTCCTCATCCCCGATCCGGGCGCGGGCGCGAGGCTGGACGCCCAGATCGACCTGAACGCGGCCCTGGGGCAGATCGCCCGGTTGTTCGATCCCAACGCCGCGGCCGCCGACCCGCTGGCGCCGGCGTTGGCGAAGATCGGCCGCGAGGGGGGCGTCGGGGCCGTGGTCACGAGCCTGGACATCGCCCCCGACCTGAGCCGGGTCGGCGTGAACGTGGCCCTTTGGATTCGAGGCCCGCGGGGCTGGACGGAGTACGGCTCGCGAAACTCGGTCGTCCGGCCGGAGGACGTCCCCAGGGGCGTCGCCGACGCGATCGGCCAGGACCCCCAGGTGCAATCGGTCTTCAACCTCGCCGGCTCGTTGGGTCTTGGCGCCGTCACGGCCGAGATGAGGGACCGAAGCCTCCGCATGGGCGCCGCCACCCAGCAAGCCCTCGGCGCCGCCCGCGCCGACTTCGCCCGCGAACTCGACGCCCTGGCCCTCCCGGTCCTCGAACCCCCCGCCCCCTCCCCGAAGCCGGCCCAATGACCCGACGCCGGCCCCGTCGACTGCCGCCGTCATCGGCTCCGATTGGGCTTCGTTCGCGCGGCGTCGCCGAAACGGTTCGTTGTCGCAAACTCTTGGCATCTTGGTGATTGCGAATTTTAAGTCGCTCACGAAATTGGCTTTGAACGTCGAAGTCGCATTGCAATTCCGCGCGCCCGGCGAACCTCGCGAGTCCCATCCCGCCGCTCATCGCTCCGGTCGATCGTCCCGGACATCCCGAAGCCAAACCCCGCCGATCGGGCGACGACTTCCAGGGGCAAGACCCCTCTGCTTCCCATCTGTCTAGTTGTCAAAGAACGACCGCCACCTCATACGATCCGCGGCGGGCGTCCCGAGGTTTCAGGTTTTTCGGCTGCCGGCGGAAAAAAATGAACCGGCACCGCGGGCCCTTCATCATGGGTCTCTTGAAGCCGTCGCCGGGCGGATCGTCGCGATCGGCTCGACATGGTAGAATCGCGGTCGTCAGTCCCATCGATACCAAGTCCCGAGACGGAAGGACCGCCCGATGGACACCGCGCTCTCGCCTGGCAAGACCGCGTCGGCGATCTGGAGCAGGGTCGTGAAGCCGGAGCAAGGCGACCTTGCGCCGGAGGTCGCCCGAGCCATCCTCAAGCTCGACTTCGCCGCCGCCGACCTCCGCCGTGTGGACGAACTGTCCGAGAAAACCCGGCGCGGCGCGCTCGCGCCCGAGGAGCGGGCGGAATTGGAGGAACTCATTCGAGTGGATCTCGAACTGGCGGTCCTCAAATCCAAGGCTCGCGTGTCGCTCAAAAGCGTCCAGTCGAGCCTATGACCGAGGATCTCAAGCGGCGCGTCCGGCGTCGGGCTCGGAACCGATGCGAGTATCGCCGGATACTCCAGTCGGCCGTCTCGTCGCGTCTCCAGATCGAACACGTCGTCGCGGTCCAGCACGGGGGCGGCGACGATCTCTTGAATCTCGCTCTGGCATGCGCCCACGGCAACCTGCACAAGGGCCCGAACATCGCGGGACGCGATCCGCTGACCGGCGGGTTGACCCGTCTCTTCCACCCTCGTCGAGATCGCTGGAAGGACCACTTCGCCTGGCAAGACGCCCGGCTTGCCGGCCTGAGCCCCGTCGACCGGACGACGCGCCACGTCCTGGCGCTCAACGATCCGATCATGATCGAGTCCCGCGAGGCCCTCATCGCGGAAGGACGCTTTCCGTCCCCATGAGTTCGCCTCGCCAGCCCCTTAAGCCGGCAGCCACCGATCCGGCGGGAAAATGGATTGACATCCCCGGCCTTCCCCGCCGGCCTTCCGGTGGGAAAATGAACTGACACCGCCGTCCTTCTCGGTGGGAAAATGAACTGACACCGCCGTCCTTCTCCGCCGTCCTTCCGCTGGCCGCCACCTTCGCAGGCAGCGCCTGACGGCTAGAGCAATTTCCATAAAGGTATAGCGCCTCATTGACAGAATGGGTAGTCTCTCGGTATCCACCCCCGAGGGCGACCCCGATGAAAGCCTACTCCGACGATCTGCGTGAGCGCGTGCTCGCGGACGGCGATGCCGGCATGCCGACCGCCGAAGTCGCGGCCAAATACCGCGTCAGCGCCAGTTGGGTCCGGCGCTTGAAGCAGCGTCGCCGCGAGACCGGCGAGACCGCCCCGCGGACGCAACGGCGGGGCGTGACGCCGAAGTGGGCCGAACACGTCGAGGCCATCCGGGCCTCGGTTCGCGAGGCCCCCGACGCCACGCTGGAGGAGCACCGCCGACGGCTCGGCCTGGACCTCGGCGTCTCCACGCTTTGGCGGGCGATCAAGGTCCTGGGCCTGACCTTGAAAAAAAAGCCTTGAGGGCGTCCGAGCAAGACCGCCCGGACGTCGCCGAACGCCGCCGCCGGTGGCGTGAGGACGCGGCCGACCTCGACCCGACGCGGCTGGTCTTCATCGACGAGACCTGGACGACGACGAACATGACCCGCCTTCGCGGCCGCGCCCCCAGCGGCGTGCGGCTGGTGGCGGCCGTCCCGCACGGCCACTGGAAGACCACGACGTTCGTCGCGGCGTTGCGGGCCGACGGCCTGACCGCCCCGCTGGTGGTCGACGGGGCGATCAACGGCGAGACGTTCGAGGCTTACGTCCGCCAATTCGTCGTCCGCACGCTCCGGCCCGGCGACGTGGTGGTGATGGACAACCTGGGGGCCCACAAGCGGGCCGGCGTCCGCGAGGCGATCGAGGCGGTCGGCTGTCGGCTGCTGTTCCTGCCGCCGTACAGCCCCGACTTCAATCCGATCGAGCAGGCGTTCTCCAAGCTCAAGGCCCTGCTCCGCAAGGCCGGCGAGCGGTCCTTCGAGGGGCTGTGGCGTCGGCTCGGCCGCCTGATCGACGAATTCACGCCTGACGAGTGCCGCAACTTCCTCGCGCACTCCGGGTACCGCGCGCGATCGCAACCGGCACGCCACGCTACACCTGTGTGAAAATCGCTCTAGAAATCGGAAGAGCCGATCAGATTCAGCCCGTACCAGTATGTGGGATGGATCGCGAGCCATGTGTCGTCGGTGATGTCCTGGGGGTTGTTAATATCGTACCGCCTGGGTGGCGTGTTGCGATTCGATTTAATCATAAAAAATCCAGTTTCCAGAAAGATGGTGGCCAAATTCCTCGGATTTTGGGTGTAGCCTCGCGTCCATGAGTATCGGGACGAATGCCCCTCCTGCAACTTGACTTCAATGTCGATATATTCGGCGAACTTCACGTTGAAGTCATTCAAAGAAAACTCCTTTGGCCAACCGGCGAACTTCCTTACCAGAAGGTCGAAGCTGGGATAGTCATGCTGGACTTCGCTCGCGAGGTCACTGATGCGTTCATCCGAGAACCTTCGGATGGCGGACGCCACATCCGCCTCATCCATGGCTGTATGTCCCTGTCTGCGCCCTTCCTGGAAGCAGAGCGAAGCGAGCCTGACCAACTCGCGGGGACGACCGAACGTGTGATGCCACATCTTGTCGAACGCGCTGGCCGGGAAGGCACCGCCCCAGATCTCCGCCGCGCCGCACTTGAGCTTCTTCTGCACGCGTTTCGTGATCATGTGCTTCACGGTTAGGAAGTCCCACTCCATCTCGCAAACCCAATCGTGGAACTTGTCACGGTCCTTCAGCGGCAGGCTTTTGTAAATATGATCCCTCATAGCGACCACGCACTTGATAGGTGGCTTGCTCAAAGATCGAAGCGACAGGAAGAGCGCTGCGATGAAGGAGTTCTGGATCGGCGTGTTACTCCAGTGCAGATCCAAGTCGTCGATGAGGATATAGTATGGATGCTTCAAAGTCGCTGGCAAGTTCTTGGCCACCGAGTTCACCAGACCGAGCAGGTTCAACTGATCGCCTTTACCGACGTCCTTGCCATCAATAGAGACCTTCCCGGACAGCTTGGTCTTGTCATACCCCGCCGACAATTCTACTTCTCGAACTAGTTGGAGGATCTTGCTTGACAGGCTCTGCAGCGAGCCGTCGTCGCTGAGGCTGATTTTCAGGAGCGACTCAGCCTTCTTTTTGCTTTCGCTCTTAAATATCCGTTTTAAATAATTTTCATACGCGCTATGTTCCTGAAATTCTTTCCTCAATACCTCCAACGAGAGTACATAATCCCATAGCGACTTGAACAACCATTGATTGTTGCTGGCATCCTTCATTAATGGGGTGCTGGCATCAATATTTGCGAGCGCTGAGAATGCAAGATCGTCGGGTGCGATGCTAATTATGCGATTTTCCTCGGATTCTCGCGTCAGGCGGACCATCTGCAGGATCGCCGACTTGCCGATCCCCTTAGGCCCCACGAAGAACGTCGCGGGGTCGTCGATGTTAACGGCACGGGCCACGTATCGCTCAGGCGCGACATAATAATCGGCCAAGTCTTTGTCCTGTTCCGCCACGAGTCGACCGAAATCGGGCGTGATTGAGACGTCTGTCGCTTTGAGGTAGTCTTTGATAATCGGCTTTCTCATGTTAATTGCTTTTCTAAGTAAAAACAGTGCCAATTCAGGGAACATAGCAGGGAACGTAGAGTCAGTTCATTTTCTTGAACGGGCATTCCGTCGTCGCGCCTTCTCGAAAATCGAGGGCTGGCCCGCTCGCAACTGATCGACGAACTCCCTCCCCTCCTGGACGTCCTTCTCGATGGCTTCGCGGTTCTCGAAAAAATAGGCGAGCGCGGCGTGGACGTCGGAGAGCGTGAGCGTCGGGTGGGTCGAGACGATCTCGTCCGGGCTCATTCCCATCCGTTCGCGCCAGATGGCGACGTCCTCGACCGTGACGCGGTGGCCGTCGATCCGCGGCCGGCCTCCGCACGTTCCGGGCGTACTCACGATGCGCACCCGATCCGGGGTCGGGACGCGGCTTGATGGACTCGGGCCTTGTATTTGGGTTCCCGTCGTGCTCATGCCCTCATTTTACCACGACAGTGACAAAAGCCCATGGGGAAGCGGGAGCGTCCGGGGATCGCTTCCGCGAGATGGCGGCGCGGGGCGAGAAACGGTATGCTCGATCGACTCGGCCCCCGAGGAACTCGGCGGGCCGTTTTTCGTGGATGAGGAACGGTCGAGGTCGATTTGGTCGGGGCGCGCCGGGGCGCGCCGGAGTGGATTCATGCCCGCGTATCACCCGCAGCGGATCGAGCCCAGGTGGCAAGCCTACTGGGAGCGGAACCAGACGTTCGCCACCCCCGATCTCGACCCCGAGCGGCCCAAGCTCTACGTCCTGGACATGTTCCCCTATCCCAGCGGCGCGGGGCTGCACGTCGGCCATCCCGAGGGGTACACCGCCACCGACATCCTTTGCCGTTACAAGCGGATGAAGGGCTTCAACGTTCTCCACCCCATGGGCTGGGACGCCTTCGGGCTTCCCGCGGAACAGTACGCCGTCCAGACCAACACCCACCCCCGCGTCACCACGCAGGCGAACATCGATAACTTCCGTCGCCAGATCAAGTCGCTGGGCTTCTCCTACGACTGGTCCCGCGAGGTCGACACCACCGACCCCGCCTACTACAAGTGGACCCAGTGGATCTTCCTTAAGATCCACGACACCTGGTACGACCCCGACTTCGAATGGGTCGACCCCGCCGGACGGCCCCGCAAGGGGAAGGGACGGCCCATCGCCGAACTGCCGATCCCCGAGGGCGTCGATCCCGACGCCCATCGCGACTCCAGGCGCCTCGCCTACCGCGCCGAGGTCCCCGTCAACTGGTGCCCCGCGCTGGGGACCGTGCTGGCGAACGAGGAGGTCATCGACGGCAAGTCCGAGCGCGGACAACATCCCGTCGTCCGAATGCCGCTCACCCAGTGGATGCTCCGGATCACCGCCTACGGCGACCGACTCGTCGAGGACCTGGAGATCGTCGACTGGCCCAAATCCATCCGCGACATGCAGCGCAACTGGGTCGGCCGCAGCGAGGGCGCGGAGGTCGACTTCCCGGTCGTCGTCGAGGGGAAAGCTCCCCCCGCGCCGTCGGGGCCTTTCCCAGCCAAGCCGGCCGAGGACGTCATCCGGGTCTACACCACCCGCCCCGACACTCTCTTCGGCGCGACCTACATGGTGCTGGCGCCGGAACACCCGCTGGTCGATCGCGTCACCACGGCCGAGCAAAAAGAGGCCGTCGCCAAGTATCGCGAGCAGGCCGCGCGCAAGAGCGACCTGGACCGCACCGACCTGGCCAAGACCAAGACCGGCGTCTTCACCGGCGGCTTCGCCGTCAACCCCGTCACCGGCGGGCCGATCCCGATCTGGATCGCCGATTACGTCCTGATCAGCTACGGCACCGGCGCCATCATGGCCGTCCCCGGCCACGACGCGCGCGACTTCGAGTTCGCCAAAACCTTCGACATCCCCATCAAGGCCGTCGTCGAGCCCCCCGCCGACTGGCTCAAGGCCCACGCCCCCACCGACGCCCCCGACGATCTCAAGGCCGCCCACCGCGCCGACCCCGGCGCGTTCGCCGACGTCTTTTGCGACGAGGGGGTTTCGATCCAGTCGCGCAACGACGAGTTCGTCCTCGACGGCAAGCCCACCGCCGAGGCCAAGCCCGCCATCACCGCCTGGCTGGCCGAGAAGGGCGTCGGCAAGAAGGCGGTCAATTACAAACTCCGCGACTGGCTCTTCTCCCGCCAACGCTACTGGGGCGAGCCGTTCCCCGTCGTGCTCGACGAGCAGGACCGCGTATCGGCCGTTCGCGAGGACGAACTGCCGGTCCTGCTGCCCGACCTGGACGACTTCAAGCCGACCGGCACCCCGGAGCCGCCCTTGAGCAAGGCGCGCGAGTGGGTGCGGTACTCGGAGACGCTGCGCCGGGAGATTAACACGATGCCCCAGTGGGCCGGCTCGTGCTGGTACTACCTGCGGTACATCGACCCCAAGAACGTCGATCGCCCCTGGGACCCCGAGAAGGAGAAGTACTGGCTGCCGGTCGACCTGTACGTCGGCGGCGCCGAGCACGCCGTGCTCCACCTGCTCTACAGCCGGTTCTGGCACAAGGTCCTCTTCGACCGCGGCTTGGTCTCCACGCCCGAGCCCTTCCAGCGCCTGGTCAACCAGGGGATGATCCTGGGCGAAACCGAGTACACGTCGTATCGCGATCCCACCGAGGGCTGGCTCTCCGCGACGGCCGTCGAGCACTCCGACAAGGGCCCGATCCGCAAGGGGGACGCCTCGGCGACCCTGCTGGAGACGGTGAAACTCGACGACGACCGGGTCGTCAAGAAGGGGGAGGGGTTCGTCCTGAAGGACGCGCCCGAGGTCCGCGTGGACGCCCGCGCGCACAAGATGTCCAAGAGCCGCGGCAACGTCGTCAACCCCGACGCCGTGGTCGCCGAGTACGGCGCGGACAGCCTTAGACTTTATGAGATGTTCATGGGTCCGCTGGAGGCGGTGAAGCCCTGGAGCATGAAGGGGGTGGAGGGCGTCCACCGCTTCCTCGGCCGGGCCTGGCGGATGGTCGTCCACTACGAGGCCGAGGACGTCGTCCTCGACCCCCGCGTCCGGGACGTCCCGCCGACGCCCGAGCAGGCCAAGGTCGTCGCCCGGACGATCGCGGCGGTCGGCGACGACTACGAGGCGCTCCACTTCAACACGGCCGTCAGCCGGTTGATGGAGTTCGTCAACGCCTTCACCGCCGCCGACGTCCGGCCGAAATCGGCCATGGAGACGTTCGCGCTTTTGCTCGCGCCCATGGCCCCGCATCTGGCCGAGGAACTGTGGTCGCTTCTGGGTCACGAGTCGACCCTGGCTTACGAGCCCTGGCCGACCTTCGACCCCGCGCTTTTGAAGGACGAGGAGATCGAGATTCCGGTTCAGATCCTGGGCAAGCTCCGCGCCAAGATCACCGTCCCCGCCGACGCCGACGCCCAAACCGTCGAGGCCGCCGCCCGCGGCGACGCCCGCGTCGCCTCCTTGCTGGACGGCAAGACCGTCCGCAAGGTGATCGTCGTCCCCGGCAAGCTGATCAACTTCGTGGCGAACTGAGCACGGGACTCGTGCCTTAACACGTTTTGAATTTCAGGACCGACCTCGTGGTGGACCGTCGCTCTTAGGAATGCGGGCTTCTCTCGTAGTAGGTCGTCGCACCCAATTTGGTGGGCCGCTCGCCCCGCCTTCGTAGGCTGGGTCGTGACCCAGCTTCCCGGTACGCCGGGCTTTGCGCGGGCTGGGTCTGGACCCAGCCCTCGCGCGCCTTGGCTTTTTCCAAGCTGGGTCACGACCCAGCCTACAAAAACCAGGCGACCGACCCACGATCTTAAGAGCGTCGGTCTAGTAGGCTGGGTCGAGACCCAGCCCGCGCAAAGTCTGGCGTACTCGCAAGCTGGGTTGCGACCCAACCTGTAAGTACGGAAAACGGATCATTGCAGTATTGTATTTAATGATTATGAACAACTTTTCGATCTTTGCTCATGGCGAAGACCTTCTGGTCGATGGCCTCCTTGATGCGATACCGTTGAAATTCGCTGACTCTACCGGATTGCGGGTTTGAGCGGTGCCGGGTGTACGGCCGGCGACCT
>CALCIB010000303.1 GCA_937907525.1 uncultured Planctomycetales bacterium
CCCCTCATCCGGCCCTTCGGGCCACCTTCCCCCGCGAGGGGGGAAGGCCGTTATATCAGCCTCAACGCCCTGATGGGGCAGACCGTTAGCGCGTGGCGATCAACTGGGCCAGCGGCCGGACGACGCGCGGGATGACCGACTTTTGGAGCAACTCCTCGCCGACTTCCCGCTGGCGGCGGAACGACTCCACAAACGACGTGTCCGGGCCGCTGCCCCAGTACTGACGGATCTTCAGGTAGAGGCTGATCTGGTCGTCGGGAAACTCGCCGGTGCGGACCTGGTAGGCGTTGGTCCGGGTCTCGATCGACAGCCGGGCCTGAAGCTGGCACGACTCGTCCAGGGCGATCGTCAGCGAGGGCTCGAAGTTGACGATTTTCTGGGGACGCGGTCCCTCCAGCAAGCCCTCGAAGGCCGAGCCCACCCCCAGCGCCTCGGCGACGACCTCGTCGTGGTTGCCGTCGTAGGTGAAGTCGAAGCCGAAGGTTACGTCGAGCGCCTCGCAGTCCAGCAGGCTGATGGAGAGCAGGTGCGGGGCCAGTTCCAGGACCAGTTCGTGCTGTTTGTAGGCGTCGGCCAGCGATTCGGGGTTGGAGCAGTCGGAGACCAGCCGGCGGGCCTCGATCGCCACGGTGCGGTAGAAGTCCTGGTCCTTGTCGCTTTCCAGCACCAGGTCGCCGTTCTCCTGCGCCTGGAAGTTGCGCAGCTCCGGGAAGCCCTTGCGGATCTGCTCGAAGAAGTGGAGGACCGTGTCGCGGCCGTCGGGAAGCTCCATCTCGGTATTCAGGTTGAGGTTGACGTAATAATCGTCGGCGTCGCTATTGTATCGGTTCATCCCAAGGGCCTCTTCGCTTGGCTCGCTGCTTCCATCCCGAGGCCGGCGCGTCGCGGCCTCCCGGCTTCGATCCCCGGCCGTCCATACTGTACAGGCATCTGCCTGATATTCTATCAGAAATCCCCGAGGCGGGGAAACGGAACGTGCGATTCCAGGCGGTTCGGGCGCGTGCGTGTTCGAGCGGTGGTTGGTTGTCAGACGCGGGGGCGGCCGGTTTCGGGATGTCGGATGCGGACGGGGGGGAGGGAGTCGGGGTCGCGGGAGGGGTCGACGAAGGCGCGGAGACGGTCCTCGGCGAGGCGGGGATCGGCGGGGACGGCCAGGGCGGCGCCGTCCCTGGAGGCGGGGAAGCGGGCGACGACCTCGCCGTCGTCGACGCCGATCGGCACGGCGCGGGGGTTGGCGACGACGACCAGGGGGGGCGTTTCGGCGCCGGGGGGATCGGTGCGGACGGCCAGGGTCCAGGGACGGCCGGGGAGCCAGGGTCGTTTCCAGCGGTACGAGACGGTGATTTCCGGATTGGGTCCGGGGGCGACGGTCGCCGCGGTCGGCTCGGCGCCGGGGGAGAATCGCGGCCCGTCCTCGGCGTCCTCGCGGGAGAAGACGCGGACGTGCCAGTGGTTGGCGCCGTCGCCGCCGTCGGCCGAGGGAGGCGTGGGGGCGATCAGGGTCCAGCCGCCGAGTTGGTCGTACTCGCCGCGGGCGACGTCGAACCGAAGGGCTTCCGGGTCGTCGGGGCCGTCCGGAGGTTGGCCGCGGCGGGCGACGACGCGGGCGGAACGGGCGTCGGCGGGCCAGGTCCACCGAAGCTGGATCCGGGCGACGTCCGGCGCCGCGACCAGCGGGTCGAGGCGTTGGGCGCGCAGGTCGGTCGGGTCGGCCAGCCGGGTCAGCCACGCGCCTCGGCCGACGATCAGGCGGCCGTCGACGGCCGTCAAGGGGGTGTAATAGCGGTTGGAGGAGTCGATGGGATCGAAGTCGTCGGCCGCGCCGGGGCGGCTGGGCTCGATCCAGGCGCCCTCGACGGCCTCGACGTCGGCCGTCGTGACGATCGCGCCGGGAGGATGGGGCAACGGGGCCGCGGCGCGTCTCAGCCGAACCGCGCCGCGGGCGGGCTCGTCCCATTCGATTCGGACGCGGCCCGTGGGGGCGAGCGTGACGCGAGGGGGGCCGACGGGGACGACCTCCGGGCCGGCGGTCACGGAGATCGTCGCGCCCCGGGAGGGGAAGCGGCGGCCCTCGGGCGAGCGGTAGACGGCGAAGACGCCGTAGTGGTGGACCCGGCCCTCCTCGACGTCGCGGTCGACGGCCGAGTCGTGGGCGGCGGCGATCCGGTCGCCGTGGCGGGGGTTGCGGGGGACGAGCGTTTCGTTGCGGATCGCGCGGATCTCGACGGCCCCGGGCGGCGCGGTCCAGGTCAGGAGGATTTCGCCCTCGCGGGCCAGGGCGCGAAGGTCGCGGACGTCGGGGAGGAAGGCGATCGGCCCGGCGGCGACGGCCGTGATCGACTCGGCCTCGCCGCGGCGGCTGACCACGGCGTAGCTGACCGTCGCGCCCGGCTCGACGGTCGCGTCCAGGAACTCGGCCGATCGGGTCCGGCCGATCACGACGCCGTCGGCGGGGTGTTCGGGAAGCTCGCCGGGCTTGCGGAGGATCGCGAACTCGGGCGGGTCGAGGCCGTCGGGCTCGGGAGGACTCCAGGAGAGCCGGACGCCGTCGGCCGCGACGTGGGCGTCCAGGTTCGTCGGGGCGTCGGGCGGACAGCGCTTTCGACCCTCCACCGCCGCGGCCAGATCGGCGGCCAGATGGAGGGCGCGGGCGTAGAGGTGGCGGGCCTCCGGCGGGTCGGTTCGTTCCAGGCGGCGGCCCCTGGCGGCGAGGGCCTCGGCCTTGCGGAGCCGCTCGGCGATCCGGTCGCGAGCCGCGGCGATCTCGATCGACCCCGGCGGCATGAGCTTCCGCCACTCGGCCAGCGCCCGCGCCGCCTCCACCAGCCTTGAGCCGGCCTCGGCCTGCTCGAACCGCGCGCGAAGGTCGTCGATCTCCCGCGCGCGCTCGGCGATCTTGGCCATGCCGTTGCGCGCGCCGGCGTGTTCCGGCGCGTACCGCCGGACCTCCGCCAGATGGCGTTTGGCCGCGGCCAGGTCGTGCATCCGGAAGGCGTGCTGAGCGGCGGCGAAGTGCGTCAACAGCGCCTCGCGCAGCGCCATCCGGAAGCCGCAGGCGCATTTTTTGGCGTCGACCAGGTTCGACCGCTTGCAGACCGGGCACTCCCGGCGCAGCGACGCGCCGCAGTGTCGGCAGCGGGCGGTGGCGGCGCTTCGGGCGGTCGGCGGCAGTTCGGTGACGCCCGCGCAGTTGCGGCAGCGAAGGACCTTGGTCCCCGCCGGCCTCGCCGCCGCGCCCGACGTCGCCGTCGGCGCGTCGGTCGCCGCGCCCGCCTTGCGGCCGGCGCGTCGGATCAGGCGATGGGCGCGATCCGGCGGGATCCCCTTCGAGCCGGCCTCGTCGATCAACGCGACGTGGGTGCCCGAGTCGATCCGGACCAGCCCCTTGAGCGCGAACGCGGCGGTCTCCACGAATCGCTCCTCGGCTTCCGCGACCAACGCGCGGTCGTAGCGGGCGCGCGATTCGGCGTCGCCGAGGTGGGTCTGCGCCAGAGTGACGGCCTCCAGCCAGGCGGTCTTCTCGGCGGTCACCTGGGTCTTCTTCATCCACCGCCTTCGCTCCTCGTCGGCCCGATCGGCGATCAGGGCCAGGGGGGCGTCGCGGAAGAGGCCGAGGGCGTCGTACAGGTCGCGGCGGTCGAGGTGGTCCAACGCCATGCGGATCTGCCGGCGGGTGGAGGGGTCCAGCGCGTCGGGAGGGGGGCGGTCGTCGTCGTCGGGGTCGACGGCCGCGGCGTCGGCGGCGCTCAAGGTGGGATACGCCGCCGTCAGCCGTCGCAGGGCTTGCCCGTCGACGCCGAGGCGTTCGGCCTCGCGGCCCAGCAGGTCGAGGTCGGCCGGGGCCAGGCCCCCCTTGGCGGCGCGGAGGCGGACCAGGCGGTGCAGCTCGTCGAGCGCCTCCTCGCGGCGAGCGACTTCGGCTGCGGCCCGTTCGGCGTCGTAGGCGGCGCGAGCCTCCGGGCCGCTCAGAAGCGCGGCGCGCAAGGCGGGGATCTCGTCCAGATGGCGCTGGTTGGCGTGCCGGGTCTTGGGGTTGCGCGTCCCCATCGACCACGCGGGCTGTTTCTTCTTGAGCGCGGCCTCGATCGCGCCCGCGGAGGCCGCCGCGTCGACCCCCAGCCGTTCGTAGTAATCTGGGACCATGTCTTGATCGATCGCCTTGTCGCGCCCGGCCGCACCCCTATGATGGACATTGTAGTCTCTCTCCGACGATAGCGGGCGTCCGTCCTCGCCGCCGGCTCGCGGAATCGATCGACGGCCGCCGCGCGGGACGGCGTCGGGAAGGAGCGATCCGAGCCATGACCCCCAGCGTGAAGATCACCACGACCCAGCACGAAGGCCGGACGTTGGCCTCCGGCGGCTCGCCGTGGGAGGCGTCCGTCGGCTATTCGCGGGCGGTGCGGGTCCGCGACCGGATCCACGTCAGCGGGACCGTCGGCGTGGAGGCCGACGGCAAATACCCGCCGACGCTCGGCTCGCAGACGCGGCGGGCCTTCGCCATCATCGCCGCGGCGGTCGAGGCGCTCGGGGGCAAGCTTTCCGACGTCGTGCGGACGCGGGTGTACGTCACCGACATCTCCCAGTGGAGGCAGGTCGCCGAGGTCCACGGCGAACTCTTCGGCGAGATCCGACCGGCCATGGCGATGGTCCAGGTCGCCGCGTTGATCGACGCCGAGGCCCTCGTCGAGATCGAGGCCGAGGCCGAGGCCGAAGTCTGAGAATCTGTCCCATAAGCGGGCAAAGGGCGAGCATCTCGGTCTTCCCCCCTCGCGGGGGAAGACAGACCGCAGAGCGGCCGGATGAGGGGGACGACGCGCGAAGGGCCGCCGGAATTCGCGAATGGCCGCCCGGGAGGCCTTGGACGTCGATGGCGTTTTGGCTCGTCCCCCCTCATCCGGCCCTTCGGGCCACCTTCCCCCGCGAG
>CALCIB010000304.1 GCA_937907525.1 uncultured Planctomycetales bacterium
CGAAGGCGTCAGATGAGGGGGACGACGCGCCAGACGACCGTTGGAATTCGCGGAAACCCGTCCGGGAAGCCTTGGACGTCGACGGCGTTTGGGCTCGTCCCCCCTCATCCGGCCCTTCGGGCCACCTTCCCCCGCGAGGGGGGAAGGCCGTTAGGCCGCTCGCGACGTCCTTATGGGGCAAATCCTAAGATCGGAGGCCCCGCCGTGGACCACACGACCCTCGACATGCCGATCGTCGGCATGCACTGCGCCGCCTGCGCGACCCGGATCGAACAAGCCCTTGGGACCGCGCCGGGGGTGGCGAGGGCCGGGGTGAACTACGCCACGGCCAGGGCCACCGTGACCTTCGACCCCGCGGTCGTCGATCCGATCGGCTTGAGGGCCGTCGTCCAGGAGCAGGGCTACGACGCGATCCCGCCGGAGGCCGGCGAGGACGCCGCGGCCTTGGCCCGCGAGGCCGAGTACCATCGGCTCCGGGTCCGCTTCGTCGTCGCCGCCGCGCTCACCGCGCCCCTGGTCACGGTGGCGATGGGAGGGCACCTCGTCCCGGCGCTCGAACCCGTCCTGGATTTTCCGGGGAGGGACTGGGTGGAACTCGCCCTGGCGACTCCCGTGCTCTTCTGGGCCGGCTGGGACTTCCTCGCCGGCGCTTACCGATCGGCGCGCAGGCGCGCGGCCGATATGAACACGCTGGTGGCGATGGGGACGCTCTCCGCCTACCTCTACAGCCTGGCCGCGACCGCGGGGGCCGTCGCCTTCGGATACGGGTTGCACGGCGTCTACTACGAGGTCGCCGCGTCGATCGTCACCTTGATCCTGCTGGGGAACATGCTTCAGGCGCGGGCCTCGGCGCGGACCCGCGGCGCCGTCGAGGCGCTTCTGGACCTGAGCCCGCCGACGGCCTTCGTCGTCCGCGACGGCCGGGAGGTCGAGACGGCCGTCGCGGACGTCAAGGTCGGCGACCTGATCCTCGTCCGCCCCGGCGGGAAGGTCCCGGTCGACGGCGAGGTCGAGGAGGGCTCGTCGAGCGTCGATGAAAGCATGCTCACGGGCGAACCGATGCCGGTCTCCAAGCGCGCGGGCGACCCGGTCGTCGGCGGCGCGCTCAACACGACCGGCTCGTTTCGGTTCCGCGCGACGAAGGTCGGCGCCGACACGGTCCTTCGCCAGATCGTCCGGCTGGTGGAGCAGGCGCAGGGCTCCAAGGCGCCGATCCAGCGTCTGGCCGACACGGTGGCGGGGGTGTTCGTCCCGGTCGTCCTGGCGCTGGCGGTGGCGACGTTCGTCGTCTGGTTCGACCTGGCGCCGGTGGAGACGCGGTTGGTCCGGGCGACGCTGGCGGCGGTGGCGGTGCTCATCATCGCCTGCCCCTGCGCGTTGGGCCTGGCCACGCCGACGGCCATCATGGTCGGAACCGGCCGGGGCGCGCAAAGCGGCATCCTCATCAAGGGGGGCGAGGCGCTCGAGGCGGCGCACAAGGTGGCGACGATCGTCCTGGACAAGACCGGGACCGTGACCGTCGGCAAGCCGACCGTCGCCGCGGTCGTCGCCGCGGGGCCGTTCTCCGACGACGAGTTGTTGCGGCTGGCGGCCTCCGCGGAGCGAGGCTCGGAACATCCCCTGGGCGCGGCGATGGTCAAGGAGGCGCGCGAGCGCGGGGCGGCGCTGGCCGATCCGGTCGACTTCCAGGCGATCGCCGGCCACGGGATCGAGGCCGTCGTGGAGGGCCGCCGCGTGCTGGTCGGCAACGCCCGGCTTCTTCGAGAGCGCGGGATCGAGCCCGACGAGAAGGCGGCCGAACTCGGTGGGACCGCGGGTTACGTCGCCATCGATGGCGCCTTCGCCGGCGCGGTCGTCGTGGCCGATCGGGTCAAGCCCGAAGCGCGGGCCGCGGTGGGAAGGCTCCACGACATGGGCCTTGAGGTCGTCATGCTCACCGGCGACTCCCGGCGCGAGGCCGAGCGGGTCGCCCGCGAGGTCGGCATCGACCGCGTCGTCGCCGAGGTCTTGCCGGCCGACAAGGCCGACGCCGTGCGCTCCATCCAGGCCGAGGGCCGCAAGGTGGCGATGGTTGGCGACGGCGTCAACGACGCCCCCGCCCTGGCCGCGGCCGACGTCGGCGTCGCCATGGGGAGCGGGACCGACGTGGCCATCGAGGCGTCCGACGTGACCCTGGTCCGCGGCGACCTGCACGGCGTCGCCGACGCGATCGAACTCTCCCGCGCCACCATGCGGACGGTGCGGCAAAACCTGTTCTTCGCCTTCGCCTACAACGTGCTCGGCATCCCGGTGGCCGCCGGCGCGCTTTATCCCCTCACCGGGATGATGCTCAGCCCCATCCTGGCGTCGGCGGCGATGGCGCTTTCCAGCGTCAGCGTCGTCGCCAACGCGCTTCGGCTCCGCGGCTTCTCGATCCGACGAACCGGAGGGCGATCCTGATGGATGCGGCGGCGGTCCTGGTGACGATCGGCGGCGCCGCCCTGGCGGCGTTCATCCTCTGGTTCTTCCTCGGGCCCAGGGCGAGCCCGAAATCCGCGCGGATCGACGGGGAGACGGAACGGGGTTTGCGTTAGACGTCCCTCGAATTCAAGCGGCTCGGGAGCGTGCCCGGGCGCGACGATTCCATGCGCGAATCAACGAAGGGACGCGACGATGATGAATCGAAACCAGAAACTCGCCCTGTTGGGGATGGCGCTGGCGCCCTTGATCGGTCTGGGCCTCGGCTGCGAGTCGAAGGGCCCGGCCGAGCGCGCCGGTGAGAACCTCGACCGGAGCGTCGAGAACGCCAGGGACGCCCTCGACCCGCGCGGCCCCGGCGAGAAGGCCGGCGAGGCCCTCGACCGCGCCGCCGACAAGGCCGTCCACGACGCCGGCGACGCCGCCCACGACGCCGGCGACGCGCTCGACCGCGCCGCCGACAAGGTGGACCGCTCCGTCAATCCGTAATCCACGAGGAAACGCGCCGATCGCGCCGCGGGCCTGGGGGCGAACCTCCCAGGCCCGCTTCGTTTCGTCCCCGGTCAGGAGAGTTGGTTCATCGTCACGGCGCGGGCGTCGAACGGCTCGCGGCGGCGGTTCCGCGGGCCGACCGTCGCCGCCTGCTACACATCGAATCAGGCCGTCAGTCGAAGAGGTCGGAGTGGGTTCCGGTTCGGTAGAGGCGGAGTTCCGTCCCGGCGACCATGTAAATCAGGATCCAATCCGGCTCGACGTGACAGTCGCGCCGCCCCTCCCATTCACCGGAAAGCGCGTGGTCCCGGTGGCGGGCGTCCAGGGGGCGGCGAGTTCGGAGCGTCTCGATGAGCGCTTCGAGTTTCGCCGGATTCTTGCCTCGGGCCTTCTGACGCTCGACGTCGCGACGGAATCGCACGCCCGGCACGACGCGAAGGGGCGGCGAGGGCGTGGGGTCGGGCGGCTGAATGGACGACGACCTTCTCCGCGACATGCGTCAGACGCCCCAGTCGGCGAACATCTCGGCGGCGTTTTCATAGCTCGCCACGTCCTTGCCGGCATCGACGTCGCGGATCGCCCGGCGGGTCTCCTCGTTGAAGTCGGGCTCGTCCGGGAGCGGCCCGGCTTCCGCGTGGGAGACGCGGATTCGCGCCTTGGCCTGGACCAGCTTCACGAGTTGGTCGGCGAACGTCTCGCGCCGGCGGATCGGCTCGAGGCGCATCGAGGCCAACACCGCCACGGCCTCCGGCGGCAGGCGGTCGAGGATCGATTCCATCAGGTCGTCGAGCGACGGCGTCTCTTGAACGGTGGCCATGCCTGAATCATAGTCCCCGGAGACGATTCCCGCCAGAGTGGGCGGCCTCCCGGATTCCACGTCCGATAATGGAGGTTATGTCCGGAATGACAAGCCATCGACGAGCACTCGGATCAAACCCACCCTCGCGCTTTAGGCACCCGCCACGTCGGGTGCCATTACAGGTGGAATTGGTATTCTCCCTATTCTTCTGAGCGTCGCATGTACTACCGCCTTCGACGACGTTCGTTCGGTGATCTTGTCTCGCGCCTCTTCGATCTCCACTAACCGTTTGGATGTTTGATTGGTTTTAACCAAGGCGACAACGGACACAAGCACTGATGCCAGGGCGGCAATGGTCGACACTACAGCCACTATCTGTTCCGATGTCCAAGACCACGTCGCTGTCGCTCCCAATGATGAGCTTCCCCGCGCTCTGCAGGCGATGGCGTGATTTTATTAACGGGCGGTCGCTATGATTCAACCGCCAGTTCAGCAGAGCTCAACAACCGTGCGGGTGTCGAGGAGCATCCGTTACAGCTCGACGTCCCGCATGGGGCTCTTATCGCGTTCCAAATCGACGCCTTCCAGCGACGGGCCGCTTTTAAGGTATTGCTTGAAGTCCATCTTCCAACCCGTCAACTCGGCGTACATCGCGGCCGAGACGACGACCACGGCGTCTTTCCCACGGGTGATGGTCTGCGGCCCCTCGATCAGCGCGCGGTCGACGACTTCGCTCAAGCGCTCCTTTGCTTCGGCGACATTCCATGTCATCGCGACGCCTCCTCTCCTCGTGACGAGTGGCTAGATCGTCTAGTCACCATACGCGCCGGAACGCCGGCGCGTCGAAGCGCTCGCGACTTTTTCGATAAAAGTCGCGTGGAAGGACGAGCCCCTTGCACGGCGAGGGCGGAGATACTACAACCGTCTAATCTCGGGGACGGTTTTCGTCCTCGGCGCGTCCAAATCTTGGGCGCCGGTCGCGGCGCGTTCTCGGCGACCTGTCCAACCGACGGAGGCGGCATGCGGATTCGGCACGGAGTCGCTCTCGCGCTGGCGTTGCTCGCGCCGCTTCCGATCGCCAGGGCGCAGGACGCCCCGGCGGCGGACCCGGAGAAGGTGTCCAACGATGACCCGGCGCGCCCGCTCCAGATGCCCCCGGCGACCACCGAGGTCAAGGAGGCCCTGGAGGACTTCGACCGCTTCCAGAAGCGAGGCGCGTGGGAACGGGCGCTGAAGGCCCTGTACACGATCAAGGAGGACCAGGCGCTCCGGTTCGTCGACGGCGAGGACGGCTTCATCATCCCCGTCGCCCGCAAGCGCCGCGAACTCCTCTCCGCCCTGCCCCCCGACGGCCAGTCCGCCTACCGCCTCTTCTACGACGCCGACGCCCGCAAGCTCCTCGACCAGGCGCGCGGCGACCACGAGAAGGCCGACCTGGAACGCCTCTTTTCGGCGTATTTCACGACCGTCGTCGGCGCGTCCGCCGCCGACCGGCTGGGGGGCGTCTACTTCGAGGAGGGCCGGTTCGACCGCGCGGCCGACTGCTGGCTCGCCATCCTCGAAAGGTCCGACGCCGGCCTCCCCCCCGCCCCGATCGCCGTCAAGGCGGCCGTCGCCCTCTTCCGCGCCGGAAGACGCTCGGAGTTCGACCGGGTCCGAGCCGAGATCGACGACCGTCATCATGACGCGACCGTCGACGTCGCCGGCGAGACCGAGACCGCGCCGGAAGCCCTCAAGCGGATCCTCGGCCCCGACTTCGAGCCCGAACCCGAGCCGGCCGCCGCGAGCCCCGACGACGCCGGCCCGATCGCGCCGGCCGACGGCGCCGCCCCGGCCTGGCGGTTCAAGATCGCCGAGACGATCGAGGCCGGCATGGGGACGATCGAGTTGAACCAGTGGCGGGCCGGGGCGCTCGCCGCCGCCGCGCCGGTCGCGACCGTCGATGGCGGGACGCTCTACCTTGACTATCTCGGCCGGCTGATGGCCCTGGACCTGAAGACGGGCAAGCTCCGCTGGCGTTCCGGGTCGTTCCACGACGTCCGCCGGCTCGCCTCGCAACCCATGGGCCGGATGCTCGACCCGGCGCGGTTCGCGATCCTGGCCCGCGGCGAGCGGATCTGGACCGTCACCCGCGACCCCAAGGACCAGAACTACGCGGCCCTCTTCCAGCTCGAATGCCGACGGGCCGAGGACGGCGAGGTCCTCTGGAAGCTGGCCGATCTTCCCGATTACGCCGGCTTCGAGCCGACCGGCCCCCCCCTGCTCGCCGACGGCAAGCTGTTCGTCCCCGCCAGGTCCCAGCAGGACCAGCCGCTCCCCCACGCCTGGGTCCTGGCCGTCCGTCCCGAGGACGGCCGCCCCCTCTGGAAGTCCGAGGTCGCCGTCTCCCGCCAGGCCCAGAACCGGATGTACTACTACGACCGTCGCGAGACGACGGCCCAGGTCCGGATGTTGCTTCACAAGGGGGCGCTCTACGTCGACACCCACGCCGGGATCCTGGCGCGGCTCGACGCCGACTCGGGCGCGGTCGACTGGGGCTTCGGCTACCAGACCGAGCCGCTGCAAACCGAGCGCTACTTCTCCATCTCCTACGGCAACCAGGCGCAAGCGCCCGACGCCGCCGGCGAGCCCCCCGTCGCTCGCGGCGACCTGCTGATCGTCAAGGGCGCGCGGTCGCGGAGCGTCCACGCCGTCGACCCGGATCGGATGGGCGTCGCCTGGCGACGGCCCGTCGGCAAGGCGGTCCGGATCGCCGCGGTCGACGGCCCGACGATCTACCTCGGCGGCGAGGACCTGGCGGCGCTCGACGCCGAAACCCGCGAACTGCGATGGGCCGCGCGGCTCCCCGGCGGCAGCTACTCGGGGAACGTCGTCGCCCGCGGCGACGGCGTCTGGCAGGCCACCCCGCGCGGGGTGTTCGAGCTCGACCCCGAGAGCGGCGCCGTCCGCCGGATCTTCCGCGGCGACGACCTGGGCGCCGACTCGGCCGACCTGCTGACGACCCGGGAACACGTCATCATAATCACCAACCGCGCGATCACCGCCTACCCCCGACGGTCGGCCGACGCCCCGGCGAACCCCAAGGAGCACGCCTCGCGATGAGCCACCCCCGCGCGATTCGACACGGTCTCGGCCTGGCCCTGGCGCTCGTCCTGGCGGCGACGGCCGCCCCCCGCGCCGTCGCCCAGGCCGGCCGCGACGAGGGCCTGAGCGTCGTCGGCAAGGGGACCGTCCGCGCCATGCCGACGGCCGCGGAGATCGACCTGGAGGTCTCCGCCGTCGCCGAGTTGACCGGCGACGCCATCGTCAAGTTCCGCGACGCCGTCAAGCGCGTCCACGACGCCTTCGACGCGCTCAAGCTCCCCGACGTCACCCTGGAGCAGCGCGGGCCGGCCGTCAGCCAGAAGGGGGTCGCCTTCAACCCCTACATGGGCATCGACATGAGCGCGCAATCGAAGGCCAGGACCGAGGTCCAGCTTTCCCGCAAGCTCGTGGTCAAGGTCGCCAAGCTCGACGGCATGGAGGAGGAGGCCGTCCTCCAACTCGTCGGCCGGTTGATCGACGTCGCCCAGGACGCCGGCGCGCAGGTGGGGCCGCGAATCGACCCCTACACCGCCTACCGCTACGACATCAACCCGTCGTCCGGCCTGGTCCGGTTCGTCGTCGAGGACCACGACAAGGCGAAGGAGGAAGCCTACGCCCAGGCCGCCGCCGACGCCCGCGCCCAGGCCGAACGCCTCGCCCGACTCAACGGCGTGGAACTCGGCCCCGTCGAGGCCGTTCGCGAGAACGTCGAGGCCCAATCCCAGCAACGAGTCTACATCTACAACTTCCAGCAGCAGGGCGACGCGGACGACGACCCCCGCGAGCGCCTGACGTCGCCGAAGTTCCAGCAAGTCCCCGTCAAGGTCGAGCTGGCGGTTCGCTTCGCGATCAAGCCCCAGGCCGCGGGGGGCAAGCCGTGAACGCCGCGTCGCGTCGCGACTTCCTGAAGCTCCCCGCGCTGGCGGCCGTCGGCGGCGGCTGGCTCGCCGGCGCGTCCAGGGCCCTCGCGGTCGAGGAGGTGCTCCCCAAGCACGTCACGCCCGAGACCATCGCGGCGGTCGTCAAGGGGCTGGACTACCTCGCCGCGCAACAGGCCGACGACGGCTCCTGGATCACCGGCGGCGGCCAGATGTACCCCGTCGCCATGACCGGCCTGGCCGGCACCGCGCTTCTGGCCCACGGCGATTCCCCCACCCGCGGCAAGTACTCCCGGAGCGTGCAGGGGGCCGTCGAGTTTTTGGCGCGCTGCGGGACCGAATCCGGGCTGATCACCGGCCCCGGCCAGGACGGCGGCATCCCGATGCACGGCCATGGCTTCGCGCTTCTGTTCCTGGCCTGCGTCTACGGCATGATCACGAAGGAGGGGTTGCGGCGGCAGGTCCAGACCGTGATCCGCAAGGCCGTGACCCTCACCAGCCAGGGCCAGAGCGGAGCCGGCGGCTGGACCTACACCCCCGGCAGCGGCGACGAGGGCTCCGTCACCGTCACCCAGGTCCAGGCCCTGCGCGCCGCCCAGAACGCCGGCTTCCTGGTGCCGCGGTCGGTCATCGAGGAGGCCGTGAAGTACCTCGACAAGTGCCGGACCCCGGAGGGGGGCATCCAGTACTCGCTTTCAAGCGCCACCGGCCCGCGGCTGCCGATCTCCGCCGCGGCCGTCGCCACGTTGTACAACGCCGGCCAGTTCGACGGCCCCATCGCCACCGACTGCCTGAAATACGTCTGGGACCAGTTCCGCGCCGTCGAGGGCTTCAGCAAGGGGGGCGGGCACGACTACTACGCCCACCTCTACGCCTCCCAGGGCTTCTACATGGCCGGCGACGAATACTGGGACGAATATTTCCCCAAAACCCGCGATCAACTGCTGGCCATGCAGCAATCCGACGGTTCCTGGAACGGCGACGGCATCGGCCAGGTCTACGGCACCGCCATCGCCGCCGTCATCCTCCAACTGCCGTTCAAGTTCCTTCCGGTCTTCCAGCGTTGAGGCGATTTACCGAAGGTCATCGAGATCGAGCAACGATAAACATCCCTTCTCCCCTTGTGGGAGAAGGTGGCCGAAGGCCGGATGAGGGGTGATCCCGCCGGCTTTCGGTAGCGCCGCCCCTCATCCGCCCCTCCGGGGCGCCTTCTCCCACAAGGGGAGAAGGGGGAATTCAAGCGATCTTCTGATGAGGCGAGACAGTGTCGTCAATCAGTGAAGGGACGAGCCCATGAGCACCGCCGACGCCGAGCCCGACCTTTCGGAACTGGAGGAGCTACGGAAGGTCCACGAGGACATCCGTCGCCAGATCGCGCTTCGGATCGTCGGCCAGGACGAGGTCGTCGAGCAACTGCTGACGGCGGTCTTCGCCCGCGGCCACTGCATTTTGGAAGGCGTCCCCGGCCTGGCCAAGACCCTGATGGTCCACGCCCTGGCCGATTCGCTCTCCCTGGAGTTCAACCGCATCCAGTTCACCCCCGACCTGATGCCCAGCGACATCACCGGGACCGAGGTCTTGCACGAGGACCGCCAAAGCGGCGCGCGCGAGCTGCGGTTCGTCCCCGGGCCGATCTTCGCCAACCTGATCCTGGCCGACGAGATCAACCGCACCCCCCCCAAGACCCAGGCCGCGCTTCTGGAGGCGATGCAGGAGCGCCAGGTGACCGCCGGCGGTCGCCGCCACGTCCTGCCGGACCCGTTCTTCGTGCTGGCGACCCAGAACCCCATCGAGCAGGAGGGGACGTACCCCCTGCCGGAGGCCCAGCTCGACCGCTTCCTGTTCAAGGTCTTCATCGACTACCCGACTCCCGAAGAGGAGCGCCGGATCTATCGGACCACCACCGGCGTCCAGAACGACCAGATCACCCCGGTCGTCGACGGCGAGCGGATCCGAGGGTTCCAACGCCTCGTCCGCCGGGTGCCGGTGACCGACGTCGTCGTCGATCACGCGATGGCCCTGGTCCGCGCCACCCGGGGGACCGACCACGGCGGCCCGAAGTTCGTCGACGACTACGTCTCCTGGGGCGCCGGCCCCCGCGCGGGGCAATCGCTGGTGCTGGCGGCCAAGGCCAGGGCGGCGCTCGCGGGCCGGCCGAGCGTCGGCGTCGACGACGTCCGCGCCGTCGCGCCGCAGGTCTTGCGGCACCGGATCGTCTTGAACTACAACGCCCAGGCCGACGGCCTGACCAGCGACGCGGTCGTCGCGCGGCTGCTCGCCGAAGTCCCGATCCGGAAGGGAGCGCCCGATGCCGCCGCCTCGGCCGTATTCCGATCCTGACGCCGTCGCCCGCATCGCCGACCTGAGCCTGCGCTCTCGGAGGCTGGTCGAGGGCGCCATCAGCGGGCTGCACCGCAGCCCGTTCCACGGCTTCAACGTCGAGTTCGCCGAGTACCGCGAGTACTCCCCCGGCGAGGACCTTCGCCGCCTCGACTGGCGGGTTTACGCGCGCTCCGACCGCCACTACGTCAAGCAGTACGAGGAGGAAAGCAACGTCCGCGCCACCTTCCTCGTCGACGCCAGCGCCTCGATGAACTACAAGGGAAGCGCCGCGACGCTCTCCAAGTTCGACTACGCCGCCACCCTGGTCGTCGCGCTCTCCATGCTGCTGACCCGCCAGCAAGACCCGGTGGGACTGGTCCTCTTCGACGAGAAGGCCGTCGCCACCGCTCCGCCGCGCGCCACCCAGGCGCAGGTGCAACTCGTCGCCGGCATGCTTCAAAACTGCCGACCGGCCCGCAAGACCGAACTCGGCGGCCTGCTCCTGGCCATGGGCGACCAGTTCCGAAGACGAAACATGCTCGTCGTCGTCTCCGACCTGTTGACCGACCTCGACGCGCTCTATCAGGGTCTCGACCGCCTCCGCTTCGGCGGCCACGAAGTCATGCTCATGCAAGTCCTCGACCGCGACGAGATCGACCTGCCGTTCGACGGCCCGACCCTCTTCCAGGACATGGAGGGCGAGGAGGAACTCTTCGCCGAACCCCGCGCCTTCCAGCGGTCGTACCGAGCGGCGATGGACGACTTCCTCGCCGAGGTCCGCAAGGCGGCCGGCGCGCGCGGCTACGACCACGTCCGCTTCCTGACCGACGAACCCCTGGCCGACGCCCTCAGCCGATTCCTCCACGCCCGGCTCGAAGCCGGCCGCGCCGGCCGTCGAAGCCGTTAGCGCAACCAAGACCGTGGTAGGCCGTTTTACTCGACATCGCGGGACCGGATTCATCGAAAATCACTGTAGACGAATATGTGTAATCCCTTATCCCATTGTGGGAGAAGGTGGCCGAAGGCCGGATGAGGGGAGGCGCTTCCAGAGGCTTCCGGTCGCGCCCACCCCTCATCCGCCCCTTCGGGGCACCTTCTCCCACAAGGGGAGAAGGGATTATCGCCATGACTCTCCCTCGGGGGACGAGCCGACGCTTTAGGGGCAACCGCCACGCCATGACCTTCCTCAGCCCGCTATTGATCTGGGGCGCCCTTTTGGGGGCGATCCCCGTCATCATCCACCTGCTGAACCGCCGCCGGTTCCGCCGCGTGGAATGGGCCCCCATGAAGTACCTCAAGCTCACCGTCCAGCGCAACCGCCGCCGGATCCAGCTTGAGGAACTCCTGCTGCTCCTGCTCCGCGTCGCCCTGCCCGTCCTCCTCTTTTTCGCGCTGGCGCGACCCGTCCTGAGCCCCACCGGGCTGGAGCGCTGGATCGGCCGCGGCGGCGGGTCCAGCGAGGTCGTCCTGATCGACGACTCCCTGAGCATGGGCTATGCCGACGCCGACGGCCCGGCTTTCGCCAGGGCGCTGCAAGTCGCCGACGCGCTTCTGAGCGCCACGCCCCCGCGCGACCGCTGCACGCTGACGACCGCCTCGGCCCCGCGGGCGCCGATCGTCCACGACGTCGAGGCCGCGCGCCGCGAGGAACTGGCCGCGGCCGTCTCCGGCGTGACCCTCACCGCCACGCACGCCGCATGGCCCGCGGTCTTGGCCGGGGTCGACGACGTGTTGAAATCATGTACCTATCCGACGCGACGCCTCACCATCGTCACCGACCTGCGCCGAAGCGGCTGGGACGCCGCCGTCAACGAGGTGACGAAGCGCTGGGCCGACGAACAAGTCGTCGTCCGCCTGGTCGACGTCGGCGTCGCGGCGACGGCCAACGTGGCGCTTCAGGCGCTCGAACCTTTGGACCGGACGATCCTCGCCGGCGCCCCCTCGGCGTGGGAGGCCGTCGTCCGGAACGACTCCCCGCGCGCTCTGGAAGGCGCGAAGGCCGTGCTCCGGGTCGACGACAAACCGACCGAGATCCCCCTCCCCGAGATCGCCCCCGGCGCGACCGTCCGCGTCCCCGTCGCCGTCGCCTTCCCCGGCGCCGGGCCCCACGAGTTCTCGCTGCAACTCCCCGACGACGAACTGCCGGCCGACTCCCGCCGCTGGGCGGCCGTTCCGGTCAAGGACTCCCTTTTGATCCGCCTGGTCGACGGCGAACCGTCCGCGGAGCCGTTCGAGTCGGAGGTCGACTTCCTCGCCGCGCCCCTGTCGATCGGCGTCGGCGCCGCGGAGGCGTGGCGGGTGGAGGTCGTCACCGACCACGAGGACTTCCTCTCCCCACGGATGGAGACGCCCGACGTCCTGGTCCTGGCGAACGTCGCCGCGCCGACGCCCGAGCAGGCCGATCGCCTCCGAAAACTCGTCCGCGAGGGAATGGGCCTGATGATCTTCCCAGGCGCCCGGACGGACCTTGATATGTACAACGACCTGCTTTTCCGGGTCGAGCCGCGGCTGCTCCCCTTCCCGTTCAAGGCCGCGTCCGACCAGGCGTTCCACGGCCTGGCGATCGAGCCGGTTCGGCCGTCGCCGCTGGAGAAGCTGCTGGACCTGAAGGCGTCGGCGCTGGAGCGGATCCCGGTGCGCTGGACCGCCGTCGTCGACGAGGCGGCCGGGACGTCGGGAGAGAAGGCCGACGACGTCCGGACGCTCGCCCGCTGGAACGACCCCGACCGCTCCCCCGCCGCCGCCGAGCGCGTCGTCGGCGACGGCCGCGTCCTGCTCTGGACCACCACCGCCGACCGCGCCGGCAACGACTGGCCCGTCGAGCCCAGCTTCGTCATGGCGATCCGGGAGGCCGTCCAGGGGGTCGCCCGCGGCACGACGCTTTCGCACACGGTCGCGGCCGGCGAGCCGATCCGCCGCGTCGTCCATTCCAGCTATGAAGTCGCGAACGTCCAGCTCAAGCCCCCCGGTGGCGCCGAGCCGGTGGCGCTCGCGGCCGTCCCCCGACCCGACGACCCGGCCGACGACCAGGGACCCTCGACGCTGATCGACGTCCCCGACTCCCGACGCGCCGGCGCGTATCGGCTATCGTGGGAGGAAGGCCCGCTGGGCGCGCGCGAGGACGTCTTCGCCGCCAACCCCGACCCCCGCGAAAGCCTGTTGGAGCGGATCGCGCCCGAGGAGATCCGCAAGCTGACGGCGCCGCTGGACGTCGAGGTCGTCGAGGCCCGCGGCCTGGATTCCATGGGCCCCGTCGGCCGCGAGATCTGGCGCGACCTGGCCGCCGCCCTACTCGTCCTGCTCGTCGCCGAGGCGGCCCTCGCGGCGTGGGTGAGCCGGTCCCGATGAGGATCAAGCCACGATGAAGACGACCGCCGCTGATTCAGGAGGACCGCGAATGAATCGTCTTCCCCCCTCGCGGGGGAAGACAGACCGCTCGGCGGTCAGATGAGGGGGATGACAAGCGACAAGACCGTTGCAATTAGCGAAGGCCCGTCCCACGGCGCTGGATCCCGACGGCCTTCCTGCTCGCTCCCCCCTCATCCGGCCCTTCGGGCCACCTTCCCCCGCGAGGGGGGAAGGCCGTTTGAATCCACGACGGTCGACAACAAAGGACCGCGCCCGGCATGAACCGCTTCTGGCAATACCTCCTGGGAATCGAGCCCCCATCCCCCGGCGCCCCGCCGCCGGACGGCGTCCGGCTGGACCTCGCGGCCTTGCCGAAAGGGGCCTCGGCCGTCTGGCTGGCGCTGGCGGCGGTCGTCGTCGTCTGGCTCGTCTGGAAGCTCACGAACTGGCACCGCAAGGAACTGACGACGTCCCGTCGCGCCGCCCTCGCCGCGCTTCGGCTTTTGGTCCTGGCCGCGCCGGCGGTCATGCTTCTGGAACCCGTCCTGGTCTTCACGCGCCGCGAGGAAACCCCGTCGCGACTGGCGCTCATCCTGGACGACTCCGAAAGCATGCGCTTCTCCGACCCCTACACCGACGCCGCCCACGCCGCCGCGGTGGCCGGCAAGCTCGGCGTCGAGGCCAAGGACGGCAAGGCGGCCGTCGACGTCCTCCGCGAAACCCCCCGGCTGGCGCTCGTTCAAAAAGCCCTCGGCGCGAACCTGGAGGCGCTTTCCAAAGGCCGCGAGGTCCTGATTTACGACCTGGAATCGGCCGCGCGACCAGGCGCGGGCGACTCGTCGCGCTCGCGGAAGCTCGACGACGTCCAGCCCAAACGCGCCGTCTCGCCCGTCGGCGACGCGCTGGCCGGCGTGTTGGCCTCGCTCCGCGGCCAGCCGGTCGCGGGCGTGGTGATCGCCACCGACGGCCGCTCCAACGCCGGCGAGGATCCGACCCGCGTCGCCGAGGCCGCCGCCCGGCGACGGATCCCGATTTACGCGATCGCCGCCGGGGCCGACGAGGGCCCTCGCAACGTCCGCCTGGCGGAACTGCAAGTCGATCCCGTCGTCTTCGCCCGCGATCCGACCACCGTCGCCGTCGTCGTCGACTCCCGCGGCCTCAAGGACGCGGAGGCGAACGTCGTCCTGGAGCGCCGGATCAACGAAGGCGCCTGGGAAGCCCTCGGCTCCCGGCGGACGGCCCTGGGCGAGGACGGCGTCTTGAAGCGGATCGCCTTCCGAGTGACCCCGGCCGTGATCGGCCAGTACGAATACCGGGCGCGCGTCGAGGACGCCGGCCCCGAACTGACCGAGGACGACAACCAGGCGACGGCCGCCGCCCGCGTGGTCCGTCGCCAGATCCGCGTGCTCCTGGTCGCCGGCGGTCCCTCGCCGGAGATGCAGTTCCTGCGCAACGCCCTGATGCGCGACCAGCAGGTCGAGTTCTCCGGCTGGCTCCAGCACGCCGACCCCGGCTTCCGACAACCCGGCGACCGCCCCATCACCCGGCTCCCCGCCGACGCCGAGGAACTCGCCCGCTACGACGCGCTCTTGCTGATCGACCCCGACCTCCGCTCCATGGGCGTGCAATGGCCGGAGATGATCCGGAACTTCGTCGGCCGCGACGGCGGCGGGTTGATCTTCGTCGCCGGCGAACTCTTCTCGCAGCAACTCTTCGAGGCGGCCGACGCCAAGACGCCGGGGGGCGACTGGATCAAGGTCCTCCCCGTCGTCCGCGACCCCGGCCTCTTCCGCACCGACGCCGAGGCCCGCCTCAGTTCTCAAAACACCTACACGTTGGACCTCACCCCGGAAGGCCGCGGCGACCCGGTTTTCGAGTTCAACCCCGACCCGATCCGTAACCGCGCGACGCTCTCCAGCCTGCCGGGGATGTACTGGAGCTTCCCCGTCACCCGCGCCCGCCCCGGCGCCGTCGTCCTGGCCCGCCACGGCGACCCCCGGATGGCCAACCAGTACGGCCGACACGTCCTGTTGGCCTCGCAACTCTACGGACCCGGCCGAACCGTCTTCATCGGCTTCGACAGCACTTACCGCTGGCGGTACCTCGGCGAGGACTTCTTCGACGGCTTCTGGGCCCGCCTCGTCGACCGCGTCGGCCGCAACAAGGCGCTGGGGGGGCGCCACCCGTTCCTCGTCAGCCTGGACAAGGGGACGTACCGCGTCGGCGACCGCGTCCACGCCTCCGTCCGCTACAACGACCCCGCGGCGCTCGCCGAGGCGGCCGAACTGACGGCCGAACTGGAAGCCGCCGGCCAACCCCCCGAGCCGATCCGGTTCGAGAAGTCGACCGAGGATCCGGCGCTCGCCACCGCCGAATTCCCCGCCGGCCAGGCCGGCGCGTACTCGCTCCGAGTCGCGCCGACCTCCGCGCCGGACCTCGCCGGCGGCGAGGCGCGCGTCTCCACCACCACCTTCCGCGTCGAGCCCCCCCGGCGCGAGATCGACGAGCCGTCGCTGAACCGCCCGCTCCTGGCCGAACTCGCCCGCCAGACCGGCGGCCGGGTCTTCGAGCTGTCCGACGTCGACCAGCTCGACGCCGCCGTCCCCGTCCGCGAGACCTCCCGCGCGATCGAGGAACGCGACGAGCTGTGGGACGCCCCCCTGCTCTTCGGCCTGATCGTATTCGGCCTGACCGCCGAGTGGATCCTCCGCAAACGCTTCCGGTTGGTCTAACGAAGGGAGAAGAATATGTCGCGGGCTCCGACGACGAAAACCCTTCTCCCCTTGAGGGAGAAGGTGGCCGAAGGCCGGATGAGGGGTCGACCGGCGCCGCGACGCGCCGAACGCCCCGGCCTCGCGAACGCCTGGGAAGCCGAAGGCCCTCGGTCGCGCCACCCCTCATCCGGCCCTTCGGGCCACCTTCTCCCTCAAGGGGAGAAGGCGGGAGAAGCCGCGGCTTGCGAGGGGGCCCCGTCGTGTCGAGCTTGACCCCGACCACCGAAAACCCGAGCGAAGCCCGCGCCCGCCTGCTCGCCGAACTGGCGAGGCCGCGACGCCGGCTCCGGCTCCAACTGGGCCTGGAGATCCTGGCCGAGGCCGCCGCCGCGGCCGTCGCCGCGGGCGCGCTGTTGGTCGCGCTCGACTGGCTCTCGCGGCCGGGACTCCCCGCGCGCGGCGCGCTTCTGGCCGTCGCCGTCGCGGCGTTCGTCGCCTTCCTCGCCGTCCGCGCGGCGCGACGGCGGACCGCGGCGCGGCTGGACGACCTGACGCTCGCCCTGACCCTCGACCGCCTCCGCCCCGGCCTCGGCCAGCAGGTCGCCGACGTCCTCCAGCTTCCCGACCTGCTCGACGACCCCGAGGGATCGGCCTCCCCCGCCATGGTCCGCCTGGCCGTCCGCCAAGCCGTCGAGGCGCTCGACGCCTCCGATTGGAAACGGCTCTGGAACCGCCGCCGCACCGCCGCCCACGTCGCGCTCGGCCTGGCCGCGCTGGCCGTCCCCGCCGCCTTCGCCGCGATCGCCCCCGACGCCGCTCGACTCAGCCTCGCCCGCTGGCTCCAGGGGTCCGACGAACGCTGGCCGCAATCGACCTACCTGTCGGTCATGAACCTCGACTCCCGCGGCCGCCTCGTCGCACCCCGCGACGAACGCGCGGCGCTTGAGGTCCGAAGCGACCTTCCCTTGATCGAACATGTCGGCGATCGTTGGCTCGTCGGCGGCCGCGGCTCGACCCCCCTGCCCCTTCGTCGCGAGCCGAAATCGTCCCGAGCCCCCGAGGTCGTCGCCGTCCGCGAGTACGCGCCCGGCGCGCGCGCCCGCTCGGCGAACATGACCGAGACGTCGCCCGGCCGCTTCCAGTACGAGTTCCCCCCCGCGTCGGAATCGTCCACGTTCGACCTGGCCGGCGGCGACGACTGGCTCGGCCCGATCACGGTGGAGCGCGTCGACCGCCCCGCCCTGGCGACCACCCGGATCCGCGTGAAGGAGCCCGGCTCCGCCGACCCCGACTTCCGCGACGTCGACGACGCCCCCGCCCGGCTCATGTTCCTCCCCGACTCCGAGATCGAACTGACCCTGGAGGGGACGCAAGACCTCGCCGCCGTCAAGATCACGGCCAACCCCGGAACGTCGCCGACGCCGGAACGCCTCGGCCCCCGGACCTTCCAGACGCGCTGGACGCTCAAGGATCCCGTCACCTTCGAAATCGTCCTTACGTCGACGGAGACCGGCCTGACGTCGAAGCCGACGTTCCTGACCGTCGGCGTCCAGCGCGACCGCGAGCCCCGCGTGACCCTCCGCGCCGCGGGCGTCGGCGCGCGGGTGACCGCCGCGGCCACCATCCCCCTGACCCTCGCCGCGACCGACGACCTCGGCCTCGCCGCCCTCCGCATCCAGGCCGAGCGAAGCGTCATCACCGCCGAATCCGACAAGCCCGAGCAAAAGACGAGCAAGACCGCGATCCCGATCCCGTTCGAGCCCGACCCCGCCCGGCCGACGCTCGACCACCAGGCCCGCCACGACGTCTCCCTTCAGGCCGACCCGCCCGCCGACGGAACGATCCTCCGCTTCGTCGGCGAGGCCGACGACCGCTGCGCCCGCGGCGCCCAGACCGGCCGCTCCGGCGTCGTGGCCTTCACCGTCGTGGCCCCGGACGAACTCTTCTACGAGATCCTCATCCGCCAGCGCGCCGAGCGCGCCAAGTTCCTGGCGATCGTCGAGACGACCGAGAAACAAACGCCCGCCCTGGAGGGCGACCCCAAGCCCGAGGACGTCGTCGCGATCGCCCGCGCCGTCCGCTCGGCCACGCGCCAGACCGACCAGATCGCCGGCCGGATCGCCGACGCGCTCTTGGAGATGAAGCTCAACCAGATCGGCTCGCCCAAGTCGCTCCGCCTGCTGCAAGAGGGCGTCGTCGACCCCCTCCGCGCCCTGGCCTCCGGGCCGATGCCCGGACTTCAATCGACCCTCCAAACCCTCGCCGCCGCCGCCGCCCAGGGCCCCGCCGGGGACGAGGCTCGACGCCGACACGCCGAAGTCGTTACAACGATGAGACGGGTCCTCGAACAGATGTCCCAGTGGGAGAGCTTCGTCGACGTCGTCAACCAGGTCGCGGAGGTCATCGAAATGCAGCGCAAGGTCCTCCAAAAAACCGAACAGGCCCGCGAGACCCGAGCCCGGGAGGTCTTCGATGACCAGCCGTGACCGAACGCCATCGCCTGCTCGGGCGTGGCGTCGAAAACCTGGAGGAAGCGCGATGGCGATCCTCCCTTCTCCCCTTGTGGGAGAAGGTGGCTCGAAGGGCCGGATGAGGGGTGGCGCGACCGGAAGCCTTGGGGGGAGCACCCCTCATCCGGCCTTCGGCCACCTTCTCCCACAAGGGGAGAAGGGATTATACATACTCGCGCGCGATGGTCTTCGGCGAAGCATGCTCCTCGCCCTGGCGCTCCTCCTCTGCGCGCCGATCGCCGCGCGCGCCCAGGACGCCGCCGACGTCTTCGACGACGAGCCCCCCGCGGAGGCCGCGCCCGAGCCCAAGAAGAAAGACGCGGAGAAGCCGAAGGCCGAGAAACCCGCCGAGCCCGAGAAGAAAGACCCCGGCGCCGACCCCGACGTCTCCGACCGCGACGCCGTCGCCTTCACCCAGGAGAACGTCGCGGCCCAGATGAACGAGCTTGAGGAACGCATGTTCCGACTCTCCGAGGCCCTGCGCTCCCTGGAGCCGGAGAACGCCTCGCGGCTGAAGCTCGCGCTCAAATTCTCGCGCGAGGAATTGATCCTCCAACAGATGCGGGAATCCCAAAAACTCCTTGAGGAGGCCCAACTGGCCCGCGCGGAGACCGAGGTCCGCGAGATGCTCGCGAAACTCGAACACCTCCGCCAACTCCTTTTGGCCGAGGACCTCGACTTCCAGATGAAGCTGGCCCGCCTCCGCCAGATGCGCGAGACCCTGAACAACCTGGAACGCATCGTCCAGGAGGAGAAACGCGAACTCGCCTGGTCGAAGGCCGCCGAGAAGGCCAAGCCGTCGAAGGAGGACTTTCACAAGTACGAGAAGGACCAGGCCCGCAACCGCCAGGCGTCCGACGCCCTCGCCTCGGCGTCGGCCCGGCTCGGCGCCCAGGGCGTCGCGCTTCAGAAAGACCTCATCCGCGCCTCCGCCGCCATGAGCGACGCCGAGGGTCAACTCGACAAGCAGGCCGCCGACCCCGCCGCCGAGAAACAGGACGAGGCCCTCAAACACCTGGTCAAGGGAGGCGCCGACCTCGCCAAGGCGGCCGAGGCCCTGCTCGTCGAGCTTCGCTCCGAGTTGCAGTCGCGGATCCTCGCCGAACTCCACGAGATGCGCGAGATCCAGGTTTCGATCCGAGAGACCACCGAAGCGCAGGCCCCTCGCGTCGCTCAGAAGTCGCGCGCCGCCACCCTGACCGTCACCGCCATGGCGCCGCGGGAAGCCGAACTGGCCGACCGAATCGACCAACTCCGCGCGCTGACCGAGGAGACCGAGTTCGGCATCGCGCTTCCCACCTCGCTCCGCGTCATCGGCCGCGAGATGACCCGCGCCGCCGAACTCCTCAAGGCCGGCGACCCGTCCGAACCCACCGTGACCCTGGAGAAACGGATCGAGGAGGACCTGCTCGCGCTGGCCGAGGCCATGCGCCGGCTCCCCTCCTCCAAGCCCCCCAAGCCCGGCCCGCTGCCCAAGGACCTTCGCGAGCGCGAACGGGAACTCAACCGCCTGATCGCCGAACTCAAGATGATCCGCCTGCTCCAGACCCGCGTCAACGACGACACCGTGAAGGTCGACGACGGCCGCGGCGAGGAAGCGGAGGCGGAAGCCGTCATCCCCCCCGCGCTGCGCCGCGACATCGAGACGCTGGAGTCGTCCCAGGACGAGATCCACGCCGCCATCTCCAAACTCGCCCAACGCTACGAGGGCGCCCCCGCCGACCCCGAACCCGGGAAGAAGACGCCCGAAGCCGACGAACCGGCCGACAAGGCCGAAGACGCCCCAACCGAACAGAAAGGATGATGCCATGAGACGATCTTCACTCATCATCGGCGCCGCCCTGGCCGTCGGGACGCCGGGACTCGCGACGGCCGCGCCGATCCCCAAGAAGCCGGACGGCCCGCCGACCATGTCGGCCATCGCCCGCAAGATGAACGGCGCCACGACGTCGCTCGCCAGGACGATCACCGGCCAGCCGACGCAACGGCCGCAAAAGGCCGTGCTGCGCGACCTCGACGAGTTGATCGCCGCGCTTGAGAAGGAGTGCGAGGGCTGCAAGAACGGCATCGCCCGCAACCGCCCGACCAAACCGGCCGCCGACTCCACCCCCCACGGCGGCACCGGCGGCATCGGCGACCTGGCCGACCCCGGCGCGAGCGAGAAGGAATGGGCCCAGCTCTCCCCCCGCGAGCGCGACCGGATCCTGCAATCGATGTCCGAGGGCTTCCCCCCCGAGTACCGCGCCGTGCTGGAACGCTACTACCGACGGCTCGCCGAGGAACAGCCCGCCGCCGCCGGCAAGCCCGCCGAGGCCCCCTGACCCGACCCGATCCGACTCGACCGCCTCGCGAGGCCCGAAGCCATGAACGCCCCCGGCCGACTCCTCCGACTCGCCCCCCCGCTCTGCCTCGCCATCGGCCTCGCCATGGGCGCGGGGCCCGAGGCCGGCGACTACGTCCGCGCGCTGGACGCGAAGTCGCTCGATCAGTCCACGCTCGACGCCGAGGGCTTCGGCGAGAAGAAGGCGCTCGCGCGCGAGGACGACGGCCTCCGCGTCGTCATCGCCGCCGGCGCCGAGGAGACCGGCTGGAAGCCCCCGCAACAACTCCGGTTCGGCGGCGACTTCTCCGTCTCGGCCGAGATCGAGATCAAGGCCATGCCCAAGCCCGCCATGGCCGACGGCGTCGCCGTGGGCCTGGCGATCGCCCTCCAGGCGATCGACCAGCCCGACGCCACCTTCCTCCGCGAGGTCGAGCCCGACGGCTCCGCCGTCTATCGGACCCTGGAGAAGGCCGGCGGCGGCGGTCCATCAGGCCAGCAAATGATGATGATGCAACAGCGCGTCATGATCGTCAACGGCATGGGGGTCGTGATGGGAGGCGGCAACCCGAACGCCGCCAAGCCCGCCCCGCCCCCGCGCAAGACGTTCCCCGCCGAGGGCGACTCCTTCCGAATGGAACTGAAGCGCGAGGGCAAGATCCTCCGCTTCCTGGTCGCCGACGCCAAGTCCGACGAACCCCGCTATCTCGGCCAGGCGACGCTCCAGGAGCAGGACGTCGCGGGCGTGAAGCTGTTCGCCGCCAATCGCAACGGCGGGGGCCAGGTGGACGTCGTCTTCAAGAAGCTCTCCATCCGCGCCGAGCGCGTCACCGGCCTGGGGACGTCCGTCCGCACCGTCCACGGCCGGGTCTTTCGCGGCGAGCCGACCGCGATCAAGGACGGCGCGCTCGTCATCGGCGCGAGCGATTCGGCCGGCGGATCGTCCTCGTCCTCGACGAGCGCCGTCAAAACGTCCCAGTCCGCGAACGTCACGAGCGTGACGGTGGCGGGAGGAGTCCGAGTCGCGCGAGTCGTCCCGGCCCCCGCCGGCGTGGTCGTCGGCGCGCCCGCCGCGCCGCTCCAGCCGGCCGCGCCGGCGCAAGCGGTCGCGGCCAAGCCGGCGACGACCCCGCCGCAAGGAGAAGCGAAGAAGGCCGCCGCGGCCGCCGGCGAGCTGCCCGCGGACGTCTTCGCGACGGGCGGGGCCGAGGCCGCCAAGCCGAAGGCCGTCGTCCCGATGGTCGAGGTCGAGGAGGTCCGCTTCGAGCGCGAGGCCGCCTTCGCCGCCCGGTTCGTCGGCCAGCCGAACGTCGACGTCACCCGAGGCGCGCCCGAGGAGGGGAAGAAGGACGAATCGTCCCAGCCCGCCGGGAAGGCCGAGCCCGACGAGGTCGCCGCGCCGCCGCCGGGGACCGTCGCCGTCAAGCCGCCTCCCAAGATCGAGGCGAAGAAGAACGGGATTCGAGACATCCAGATATCCCTTTCCGGCCTCCGCCCGACGAAGATCAAGCAGATCCAGATCAACTGCCAGACCGACAAGGGGCAGACGTCGTGGCAGCTTGAGGTCCAGGGGGGCTGGCCCCTGGTCCTCCGCCGCGCCGGGACCGACCCCGCCGCCGGCGTCTTCCTGGAACCGCCCCCGGCCGACTGCCACCAGAAGCAGTTCACCGTGAACGTCCAGTACGAGGACGGCCAGTCCGCGTCGACCAACTTCCAGGCCGACGGCCACTCCGACGCCAAGCTCGCCTTCGACGACCAGGCCCCCGCCGACCCGTCGCCGAACGTCCGCCTCTTCCTGGACGACGGCGGCAAGCTCTCCGGCAAGCTCGAAGGCGTGGCCGACGACGTCCTCAAGCTCGCCACCCCCTGGAAGGCGACGCTCGCCCCGCCGCTCGATCGGATCGCCGGCTTCTACGTCGTCCGCGAGGATCCCAAGGAGTCCCCCGAGTCGTTCGACGCCCGCCTCAAGGACCGCGGCGCGGAGGACCTGCTCCTCGCCCGCGCCAAGAACGACGAGGTCGTGCCGATCCCAGGCGTGCTGGAGGGCGTCGCGGACGGACGGCTCAGGTTCACATATCAGGGCAAATCGCGGTCGCTCCCGATCGGCCAGGTCGAAGGGGTCGTCCTGGCCGCGCGCCCGATCGCCCGCGACGACGGCTTGCTGGCGACGTTCCTGCTGACCGGCGACGCCGCCGTCACCGGCCGCTGGAAGGCGATCGACGGCGCCGACTGGACGGCGGAGGCCCCCTGGGGCCAGGAGTTCAAGCTCCCCGCGGCCGAGGTCCGGCGCGTCCGCTTCCAGGGAGGAGGGATGACTTACCTGTCCGACCTGGAGCCGAGCGAGGTCGAGGAGGCGTCGTTCCTCGGCCGCCGCCGCCCCTGGCGGCGCGACGCCGGCCTCTCCGGCGGCAAGATCAAAATGAACGGCGTCACATATGAGCGCGGTATCGCCGTCCACGCGCGGTGCGTCCTGACCTACGACCTCGAAGGCCGCTACGAGACGTTCGAGGCCCTCGCCGGCTTCGACGACGAGGCCCGCGGCAAGGGCCGCGTCGACTTCCGGGTCCTCGCCGACGACCGGGAGCTGTACGCCGAACCCGACCTCCGCGGCGACTCCCCGCCGGTCCCGATCAAGCTGAAGCTCGCGGGGGCGACGCAATTGAAGATCGTCGTCGACTTCGGCGCGGGGCAGGACGCCGGCGACCGCGTGATCCTCGCCGGCGCCCGCCTCTTCCGCGGCGACGCCCCCGCCGCCGCCGCCGCGAACCCGACGGAGCCCCCGCGATGACCCGCACCAAGTCCGTCCCGGCGACGCTCGCCGTACTGGCGATCATATCATCAACCACCGCCGCGGCCGCCGAGGCGCCGGCGCAAGCCCCCGTCGACGCGAGCGACGTCTCCGTCTGGGTCGCCGACCCCGCCCAGACCACGCTGAACACGGCGAAGGTCTACCGCAACGCGATGCCGAGCGTCGTCGGCACCACCCGCCCGAAACGCGAGGGCAAGGACGCCGCCGACCTCTTCCCCGTCGCCCCGATCTCGTTCGCCCAGTTCTTCGGCGAGCCGTGCCGCGACGTCGACGTCGACCTCAAGATCAAGTCCGGAAACTTCCTCGCCCACTGGCCGCTCGGCAAGGAGCACGCCGGCCGCGTCCGCTGGTTCGACTCCGACCTGACGAAGGAGCCCCCCGCCGACATCCCCCCCGCGTACGTCCCCGACGACGGCGGCCTGTTCGGCAAGCTCCGCGCCGCGCCCGACGCGCTCTACCTCAAGAACGAGACCCGCTTCGAGCGCTTCCTCGCCTACGACGTCGAGCCCGCCCTCCCCTGCCCCGTCCGCCTCCGCGGCGGGCCGGACGAGTACACGCTTCAGAACATGACGAATCGTCGGCTCCTCGACGTCGCCGTCGTCGCCCCGACCGAGGCCGGCTTCCGCGTCGGCTGGCTCGACGAGCTCCCCTCCGCCGCGGCCGACGCCGAGAAGCCCGAGAAGAAGGAGAAGAAGCCCGACGACGCCAAACCCGACCCCGAGGCCGTCTTCGCCGACGCCGAGAAGCCCGCGGAGAAGAAGGCCGACGACGCCCCCCCTCCCCTCCCCGCCGAGGCCGACGCCGACATGAAGGCGCGCGTCGATCAGTTCCTCAACCAGCGCGTCACCGTCGCCGTCGAGTCCGCCCCCCGGCGGGACCTCTTGGGGATGGTCGCCTCCCAGGCGCGGCTGCGGCTGGAGTTCGACGACGCGACGATCGCGAAGGACAAGATCGACCTCGCCAAGCCGACCGCCCTGAAGGCGACCGACGTCCCCGCGCGCGACCTGCTGGCCGACCTGCTGGGCCCGGCGAACCTGAGCTACCGCGTCACCGACGCCGGCCGTCTGTTCGTCACCACCGCCGCCCGCCTGGCCGCGGCCATGGAGAAGCAAGGCGGATCGATCGAGGGCCCCCCGGTGAAGGTCGGCATGTCGCAACCGCTCAAGGCCGGCGACCCCTCTTACCGCGAGTTCACCCGCGACGCGCTGACGCGCCGGCTCGAAGGCCGCGGCCTTCGGAAAGACGTGATCGCGACGGTCCTGGACGTCTACGCCAAGGACCTGTTCGAGCCCGGCGAATTGCTGGTCCTCGTCCAACTCTCGCGCGAGGCGATCGACGAGGCCGTGCCGCTGGACGTCTTCCCGACACCCCGCAAGTTCACGAGGGTCGCGCTGGTGGTCGTCCGCGGGATCGACCCGCGCTTGCAAGACCAGGCGAAGGCCCTGGTCCGCAAGCTCGGCGACGACTCCTGGAAGATCCGCGACGAGGCCGAATCAAAGCTGCAATCCCTCGGCCCCGCCGCCGTCCCCGCGCTTGAGGAAGCCCTGCGCGACCAGGACGTCGAGATCGTTTACCGCGTCGAGCGCCTGCTCTTGAGGCTCGGCCGCGACGTCCCCTGACGGGGGTTATACACGGCGTATAACCCCGCGACGAATGCTCGCGAACCAACGCGAGCATCCCTTCTCCCCTTGAGGGAGAAGGTGGCCCGAAGGGCCGGATGAGGGGTCGACCGGCGTCGCGTCTCGGCGAAGGCTCCCTTTCTGGAAACGATTCGACTCCCGAAGGCTTTCGGCGGCGCCCCCCCTCATCCGGCCTTCGGCCACCTTCTCCCTCAAGGGGAGAAGGCGATGACCGCCGCGGATTCCTCCTCATGAACCGCCGTCGAACCATCCCCGAGCGCGTCCTGACCGTGCTGGCGGGCGCGCTCGTTTTGCGCGCCCTGGCGGGGATTCTGGGGAACTACGGCGACTACTTCCCGCCGAGTTTCGCGTCCGCGTTCCTCCACGGTCGCGAGGCGTATTTCCACGGCTGGTATCAATGGGCGTTCCACGTCCACATCGTCTCGGGGCCGTTGGTTCTGGCCGTCGGATTGTTTCTGGTGAGCGACCCGGCGCGGAGGCTTTCGCCGAGATGGCATCGGCGGTTGGGCTGGTTCCAGGTCGGCTGCGTGCTGCTGCTGACGACGCCCAGCGGGTTGTGGATGGCGACGCGCGCCGCGGCCGGGCCGGTCGCGGGCGTCGGGCTGGCGACGCTCGCCGTCGCCACCGCCGGATCGATCGCGCTGGGGGCGATGGCGGCGGTTCAAAGGCGGTTCGCGGCGCATCGCCGCTGGATGTGGCGGTGCTATCTCCTGCTCTGCTCCACGATCGTCCTGCGGTTGGTCGGCGGCCTGGCGACGGCCCTGGAGTGGTCCCCCCCCTGGCTCGACCCGCTGACGTCCTGGGCCTGCTGGCTCGTCCCCCTCGCGGCCTTCGAGTGTCGCGAGCGATGGCGAAGACGCGAAAACGATCTTCCCCCCTCGCGGGGGAAGACAGACCGCGAAGCGGCCAGATGAGGGGGATGACGCGCGCGAGCCGCCGTCTTTCACAAAAGCCCGGCCGGCCCGCTTGGGACGTCAACGGCCTTGTCTCGCGTTCTCCCCCTCATGCGGCCTTTCGGGCCACCTTCCTCCGCGAGGGGGGAAGGCGGGAACTAATATGAATTCGGATCGATCGTCTCGCCGCCGTCGACCGTCGCCAGGGCGCGGAGGATCCTGGGCGGCGTATCGGCCCTGAGGAACCAGACGTGGCCGTCCAGGAACGCGGCGTTCGTCCCTCGCGGATGGTGGAGCTTCGCCGTCGCGAGTCCCAGCAAGACGGCCTCGTCCGCGTCCCTCGGCGCGACCCAGGGGACGGCGCGGTCCTCGCCGGCCTCGATCGCGACGAGCGTGTTCGTCATGCCGTCGGTCACCTCGTCGAGCGGCCGGGGCCTTCCGGGGACCAGGCAGCCGGACGGCTCAAGCGTCGCCAGGTAGGTCGTGGACGTCGTGGTCCTGGGGGCGGGCGATCCGGGACAGACGAACGCGAGGACGCGGGAATCACGCGCGGTGCGGTTCGCGGGATCGTCCCAGGGAACGGCCAGGTTGATCGAATGATAGAGCGATCGTTCATCGATGTGAGGCAGGATCAGCGTCCGCCAGTCGTGCGACGGCCGTTCGGCCGCGTCCAGGGTCCAGGCGGGAGGCAGGGCCTTCGCGTGCGCCTCCTGATAATTCCATAACCCCAGCGCGAGCAGTCTCAGGTTGTTGACGCACTGGGCCCGCCGCGCCGCCTCCCGCGAGCCCCGAGACAACGGCAAGAGCAAGGCGATGAGGACCACGACGATCCCCAGGATCACGACGACCTCGATCAACGTGAGCCCGCGCCGCCCCGCTGAATCGCGTCCGATCGTCGCTCGCATGGCCGCGGCCCTCCGGCTCGTCGCCCTCTTCGCTCGACGTCTACCACAAGCGTACTACGCGCGGGCCGGGACGTCGATGGACTGGTGCCGACGCCAGGGTTATACACCGTGTATAGGGGGGTTCGCGCGGCGTCGCCAGTAGTCGGGGTCGGCCTCGATCTCGGCCATGAACCGGCGGGCGATGGGGCTTGGGGGGCGCGTCCCCTGCTCCCAGGATCGGACGGTGTTGGGCGCGACCCCCAGGAAGCGGGCGAAGACGACCTGGCTCATGCCGAGCAGGTCGCGGACCCGCCGCGCGTCATCGGGCCCATAGTCGACCAGCGGAAAGTCCAGGGGGTACGTCCGCGCCGTCAGCCTCGGCCCCTCGCCCTCCGCGCGGGCGGCCTCGATCGCCTCCTCGAAGGCGGCGACGATCTTGGACGCGGCGGCCGAGAGTGGTCGTCCCTCCCCGCGCCCTCGGGACCCATCATCGGATTTTCTTCCCATTGCTCGCCCCCCTTCCTCGGCCTCGACGCGCGGCCTCCCTCAACTCCTCGCGAAACGCATCAACCATCTTCGCGATGGCGCGCCGATCCGCGCCGCTCAGGTCGGACTTCTCGTTCTTGCCGAACACGGCCACCAAGGCCACGGTCCCGAACTCGGGGTAGTGGACGTAGCAAATTCGGTTCGCCCCGCTCTTGCCCTTCGCGGCGCCTCGACCCGCATACCGGACCTTCCGAAGTCCGCCCGTCGCCTGGATCACCGGCGCGCGTGTCGGATCGCCGAGAATCATCAACTCCAGCAGACGAAGATCCTCGCCGTCCAGGCCGAGTCGATCCCAGTCGCGCGTGAACGCGGGGAAACTCACGAACCGTAGCCATCGCTCCGGATCGACCTCGTCCATTCCCACGCCCCTCGACTTCGGGCCCAAGACCCTGATACGAAGTATTATACCACTGGGCAATACCTCAAGGGAATATCAAACCAGTTCTCGAACATCCGCCGTACGCGCCCATGACGACGTCCCAAACGGCCTCGGCCATCTCCCGGTGGCCCTCCGCGCTGAGATGGATCGAGTCGAGGGTCGAGCCTTGCCGTGCTTGGGCACCAGGATCGCATCGAATCGTCGAGCCACGAATGGGTAGCGCCTTGCAGTCTAGGCCGAGCCCAAGGAAAATCAGGATCCCACCCCCATCGGAACGGAGGGTTTAGTTGAAAAGGCGGCAAGAGGTGGAACACTCATGACGATGCAGCGAGTGGGCCGGAACGACCCGTGCCCGTGCGGGAGCCGCAGGAAGTACAAACAGTGTTGCCTTCGCCTCGGCGATGGGCATGGCGTCCGGCCCCCGCTCGGGGTGTTCGGTGAGGGAGCGTCGCTTGCTGTTACCACACCTCCGCCACTGCCGGTTCGGCAGCAGCCCGCGCCGGGGTCGCTCGGGGTGTGGGTGGAGTACGTCATACACGACGACACGGGTATAGCCGAGGTCGCCTTCCGCTACCCGTTTGGCGTCCACGTCATCCTGGCTGATGGCACCCCGTTGCAGGTCGAGTGGCTGGAACCCGGCATGCAGTTCCGACTGGAGGAGGGCGGGGTCGCTATCGTCACTCAAGTCGGACGGCCCGAGATGTGGGATGCGCCAGACCTGCGCAAGGACCGGAATGGCAACTCGCTCCGGCGGGTCGTCGGGACGTTCCGATATACCGGCTGGGTGCCGATGGTTGAGGTGGCCTACGGTGGGGTGGCCCACCGGATCACACCCGGTCACTTGTATTGGTCCGAGACGCGACGGGGGTGGTACCCGATCGGCACGTTTCAACGGGGCGAGATGCTCAGGACGCCGAGTAACGAGCGGCTGCCCATTGATACGGTCACGCCCGCGTGGATGGAACAGACGACCGTGTATAATGTGGAGGTCGAGGAATTCCATACCTATTTCGCGGGCAAGGGGAAAACCGCATGGTCGCATAATGGCGGTGCGGACGGCTGTGGGATCCCCAAGGCACTACAAGCTGAGGAGCGGGCGGTCACGAAAGCCATTAGAGATGACGCCAAGATGGCCCGAGCCCACAAGATCACCGGCAGTGAGGCCCAGAGAGCCCTTCGGAAGGGGGACGGCGCGCATGTGTTCGATGAGGCCGCTGACTTGGCTGCCCTGGAGAGCAAGGTGTGGACTGAAGGACAGCACGTTGGCCGGTTGCCGGGTGGCGGCCAGCGCGGCGAGTGGGACCGGTTCCAATGGCAATCACCCACACCGATCGGGCGGCGGGTCCAGCAAGGGAAGCCGGACCTCCCCTTGTCTTGGGTGGAGATCAAAGGCAAGCTCAACAAGGCTGGTGATTGGATTTACCATCTGGTGCCGAGAACCGGCCCCGCGAGTTAGGGGGGATCTATGAAGACCGAGTGGTGGTACGAAAGTGCGATCTACGACCTGGATAAGGACGTTGTTCTTGCACGCCTGACGTTGCGAAATGATGGCACCGCCCAAGTCATGACTGACGACGGCGAGATCCGCGATTTTGCCGGCTGGGACGAGGCTTTTTATTGGCTGTCCGATGAGGAGTATTATCCACTCGACAGCCTCTATGAAGCCCTCACCGAACAAGGGATCGCGATCGACCCGCGTATTAAGCCTCCGTTGGCTTCGTGCGACGGCGAACTGGTCGGACAGATGGTAATCAAGCTCGGTTAATGCGTTCGCCCCGCCAGATCGGTGGTGACCTGGGGCGATTATGGACCGCGCCGTAAGCCTTGGATCGGCCGATGGTGGCGTGGCCTGGCGAAGTCCGGCCACGAACCGGCGTGGCGAGGCGCGTCCGGCGGCGATCCGGAGCCGGCCTTCGGCGGGCCACGCCACCCGAACCGCCCCTGGGTCCGGTGGAGTTCAACCTTCGGGATTCCTGAAACCACGCTCCCAGTCCCCGCGATCGTACCCCAATGGAGGAACCAGGGCGCGCGGAGGAGCAGGGGGGATGAAGCCAGCGGCGACCGATCTTCGAGACCCGGCGCGACGCCCCGCCGGAGCGGTCGAGGGCCGACGCGCGGCGACGGCCCCGCCGCGCGCTCGACGCCGCGCGGATTCACTCGCGCCGACGCGCCGCGAGATATCGGGCTTGACGCGCGAAAACCAATTCGTTCTCGACGTTCAAAGCCAATTCCCGCGCCACCGCGCGTCGTCGCCAATCAACGACCCACAAACGATTTACGACGTCGAATTCAATCGTGTCAAGGCCGGGGGTCCGGGGCGAACGAACCCAACGCCGAAAGGTGGGCGCGAAGGGAGTTATACACGGTGTATAAGGGGGCTCGGCGCGCGGCCGAGAAAGGCTTATACGCGGCGTATAACCGTCCGATACCTCCCCTGTCGGGAAACCATTCCGAGGGGAGGAGGACGCATGTCGGTCGTCACGGCATTGAACCAAAAGGGAGGGGTCGGCAAGACCTCCACCTGCTACCACCTGGCGGGGGCCCTGGCCCTCTCCGGCAAGCGGGTGCTGCTGGTCGACAACGACCCCCAGGCCAGTCTCACGCAGGGGTTCCTCGGGCCCCAGGCGACGCGCGGCCTCGACCCGTCGGAGACCGTCGCCGCGGTTTACGAGCAGGACGCGGTGGTCGAACGGGTGGTGCGCGCGACCCACGTTCCGGGCGTCGACCTGCTTTGCGGCGGTCGCGCCGCGGGGAGCTTCAACGTCCCCGATCCGCACCTGGCCGATTGGCCGCTGCAAACGGCGCTTCGCGACTTCCTGGAGGACGTCGCCGACGGCTACGACCTGGTCCTCATCGACTGCCCTCCGAATCTGCACCTGGCGTCGTGGACGTCGCTGGTCGCCAGCGACGCGCTTTTGGTCCCGCTCCAGCCCGAGGACTTCGGCGCGCAGGGGATCGCCGACGTGCAGGAGTCGATCGCCCGGGTCGTCGCCGGCCCCAACCCGTCGCTCCGGCTCCTGGGCTTCCTGGTCACGATGTCCAGCCCCCGGCTTTCGGTCCACAAGGGGTTCGAACAGCTTCTGCGGACCCACTACGGCGCCGACGTCTTCAAGACCACGATTCCGATCGCCACCGACTTCAAGGAGGCGATCGTCCAGCGCAAGCCGGTGGCGCAGTACAAACCCAAGGGGGCGGCGACCAGAGTCATGAAGGCGCTCGGCGCCGAGATCTTCGAACGCCTGGCCGCGATCGATGCGCCGAAGACCGAGACCGAGGAGGAGGCCGCCTGACATGGGGAAGCTGGACGAACTGTTGAAGGCCGGCGGGGCGAACATCGCCGAGAGCATGGGCGCGGGACTTTCGCGCCCGGTCGCGGGGGAGGCCCGCGGCCCTGCGGTCCCCAGCCGCTGGCAAGGAGTGGCCAAGAGCAAGAACGCCGTCGAGGTGCCGGTGGACAGGATCGTCCCCGACCCCGACCAACCCCGCGAGGAGTTCGACCCCGAGGCGCTCGAACGCCTGGCCGAGTCGCTGAAGACCCGCGGCCAGCTTCAGCCGATCCGGGTCCGCTGGGACGAGGCCCGCGACCGCTACATGATCGTCTGCGGCGAGCGCCGCTGGCGCGCCGCGGGGATCGCCGGATTGGCGACGTTGTCGTGCGTCGTCTCCGAGGGGCCGATCGACGAGGGCGAGCTACGGGCGCTGCAACTCATCGAGAACTGCCTGCGCGAAGACCTCAAGCCGATCGAGCAGGCCAGGGCGTTCCGGGCCTTGATGGACCGCAACGGCTGGTCGGGCAACCAGGCGGCCAGGGCCCTGGGCGTCTCGCAACCGACCGTCGCGCGGGCGCTGGCGCTTCTGGACCTTCCCGAACCCATCCAGGAGAAGGTGGAGGAGGGGACGCTCTCGCCCGCGACCGCCTATGAGATCGGCAAGGCGCACGACCCGACGATCCAGGGCGAGTTGGCCGATCGGGTCGTCGCCCAAAAGCTCAGCCGCGCCGAGACCGTCGAGGCCGTGAAGGCCGCCGCCCGCCGCGCGCCGGCGAGCGTCGGCAAGGGGAGGGGGGCCAGGACCGCGAAGGTCGCGACCGTCCGAACCCTCCGCGCCGCGGGGTGCAAGATCACCGTCGAATGCAGGAAGGGGGTCGACGACGCGCTGCTCGCCGCCGCCTTGCGCGACGCCCTCGCCCAGCTTCAAGTCGACGCCGAACAGGCCGCCTGATCGACGACCTTCGGAGCCCCTCATGACGCCCACGCACCTTTTCATAAAGGCGAACCGGACGACGTGGAAGCCGGTCCTGCTCCTGGCGCTGGCCCTGGCGTTTCCGCGGTCGTCGAGCCGGGCCCAGGAAGCGGGTCAAATGGCCGACACCCTCCGGCGCTTCGAGTCGCGTCTTGAGGCGTTGGAGTCCGAGAACCGGGCGCTGCGCGATCAGGTTCGGGAACTGACCGAGGCCCGGATCCCGGTCTCCGAGGGGGGGACGATGGAGCCGGAACCCGAGCCCGCCGCGGCGCCGGCCATCCCCGCGCCGGCCGCGACGTCGGGCGCCCCGGCCGAGGAAGTGGGTCTGGACGAGGACCCCGACGTCCCCACGCGGATCCCGTTGAAGGCGTGGCTCGACAAGGGATTCGTGCTCAGCAGCGACGACGACGAGTACCAGCTCCAGTTCCACAACGAAACCCAGGTCGAATACCGGGGCTTCGGCCACACCGGACAGGGGACGGTCCACAACGGGTTCTTCATCCCCCGTCAAATCTGGACCATGAGCGGCCGATTCACCAAGAGCGTCGACTACCTGGCCTCGTGGCAGCGCGGGCTCGGGCATTTCGAGTTGCGCGACGCCCAGTTGAACTTCCACGCGCTGCCCGACAAGAAGCTGATCGTCCGGGTCGGCCGCTTCCGCTCGCCGTACTCTTACGAGTACCACGCGCAATCCAACGTCGAATTGATCTCGCCCGAGCGGTCGGTCTTCAACATGAACTTCAGCAACCTCCGCGTGATCGGCGGGATGGCCTGGGGCCTGCTGGCCGACGACCGGATCGACTACGCGGCGGCCATCGTCAACGATTCCCGCAACGGATACGAGAACGTCGTCGACCAACCGAGCTTCGCGGGCTACCTGAACTTCCGGCCCTTCCGACACTCGGAGCGGCTCGCGTTCTTGAACTACCTCAACGTCGGGGCCTCGACCGACCTCAGCAGCCGGGGCCACGACCAGAACGTCCCCCTGGCGCTGCGGACCTCGACCAACGCCTCGGCGTCGACGGGCTCGTCGACGGCCTCGCCCGCCTTCCTGGCCTTCAACGAGGGGGTCCGCGAGAACGGCGCGAAGTCGATGGGAGGGGTCCACATGGCCTGGTTTTACAACCGGCTGTCCCTTCTGGCCGAATGGAACTTCGGCGCCGAACAGTACATCAGGACGCCCCACGCCCCGCGCGACCAGCGCGTCACCGTCCCGATCCAGGGATATTACGTCCAGTCCGGGTTCTTCCTCACCGGCGAACACCTCACCCACCGCGGCCTGGTCGACGTCAAGCGGCCGTTCAACCTCAAGCGCGGGAAGGACTTCGGCCTGGGCGCCATCGAACTGGCCGCCCGCTACGCCGAACTCGAACTGGGGAACGAGGTCTTCACCGGCGGCCTGGCCGACCCCAACCTCTGGACCAACCGCGTCCAGATCACCGACATCGGCTTCAACTGGTACTTGAATCGTTACCTGAAGGTCTATCTCGACTGGCAGCACTCCCAGTACGGCGCCCCCATCACCTACGGAACCGGCCGGTTCCTCCTCGACAACGACCTCTACTGGGCCCGGCTGCAACTGCTGTTCTGACCCTCGACGCTCGACCCGCGTTCGGATGGGATCCACGTCATGGCCACCGCTCGACCGGAAATCCCATCTCTCGACGATCTACTCGACGCCGTCCTCGACCGGCTCCCGGCCGAGGTCGTCGCGCCCTTGGCCGCCATTTCAAGCGACTCGCGGAAAGGACGCGGCCGAGCCCCGGGCGGTGATCGATCGGCTCGTCGAACGGCGGCCCCTCGATCCCAGCCACAACGATCATCCTCCGCGCGGTCGCTGGAAAGGCCGCCGGGATTGCCACGTCGAGCCCGACTGGATCTTGTTCCACGAAGTCACGTCGACCGAATCGATCCTCCACCGAACCGGGACGCACGCCGATCTCTTCCGGCGATGAATCATCCAGCCGAGACCAACGTCAATCCGCCCCCTATACACCGTGTATAACCCCCCTCGGATCACACCTCGGCCAGCGGTTCCCTGGAGTCGCCGAACGAGTCGACGCGCAGCCCGTACTTGTCGAGCAGGGAGAGGAAGAGGCTGCACATCTTGCGGTTGTCGGACTTGAGGTAGTCCAGGACGCGGCCCCCCTGGAGCTTGCCGCCGCCGCCGCCCAGGAGGATGACGGGAAGCTGGCTGGCGTCGTGGGTCGCGCCGGAGAGCATGCTGGAACACATAAGCAGGATCGTGTTGTCGAGCGCCGTGCGCTCCCCTTCCTGGATCGCGTCGAGCTTGGCGGCCATGTAGGCCAGCTTGGCGGTGAAGAACTGGTTGATCTTCAGCCAGTCGGCCGAATCGGTGTGCGACAGCAGGTGGTGGATCATGTAGTCCACGCCCAGTTCCGGGAACCGCAGCGAGCTGTGGTCGTTGTTCAGCTTCAGGGTGCTGACGCGGGTGGCGTCGGTCTGGAAGCCGAGGACCATGATGTCGCACATCAGCTTCATGTGCTCGGTGACGTCCTGGGGGATCCCGTCGGCGGGGCGGGGGACGTCGGGCTTCTCCAGCGTGGGCTTCCAGCCTTGCAGTTCCCCGCGCTTGCCGGCGTTGGCGATGCGCTGCTCGACCTCCCGGACGGAGTCCAGGTACTCGTCGAGCTTGCGGCGGTCGGCGACGCTGACGTCGCGGCGGAAGTCGCGGGCGTCGTCCAGCACGGCGTCGAGGACGCTTTGGTCCCCCTTGGCCGCCTCGTCCTTGAACAGGCGGTCGAACGCCAGGGCGGGGAACAGCTCCAGCGGCGTCGGACTGGTCGGCGACGACCAGGAGATGTGCGAGCTGTAGAGCATCGAGTAGTTCTTATGCACCGCCGGGTTCGGCTGCTCGCAGCCGAGGACCAGGCTGGGCACCTTGGTCGATCCGGCGTGGCGCTGGGCGAGCAACTGGTCGAAGCTGGTCCCCGAATGGATCTCGCCGCCGGAGGCCAAAGGGGCGCCGGAGAGGAGGTTGCCCGTCTGGGAGCTGTGGATGTTCCCCTTGAGCGCCTCCTCGTTGTAGAGGCCGCGGATGAAGGTCAGGCGGTCGCGGTAATCGGCCAGGGGCGCGAGCACGCCGCCGAGCTCCATGTCGCGGCCCTTGCCTTTCGCCCACCACTCCTTGCCGTGGAAGCCGTTGCCGGCGAAGACCACCCCCAGCCGCACCGGGGCCTCCTCCGCGGCGCTCGCCGCGGGAGTCTCCACGCCCCAGACGTTCCGCGACTCCAGCCACGGCAGGGCCATCGTGACGCCGACGCCTCGCAGGAACACGCGGCGGGAGAGATCCGGAGCGGGCATGGTTCACCTCGGCGTTGGAGGACTGTCGCGGACACGGTTACGAACGCGGATGCGATTCAGCGGGCCTCGGCGACCTTGGGCGCCTCGCCGCGAATCTCGCGGAACTGGCGGCTGCGGACGACGGCGTCGACCACCGTGGAGATCCGGCCCCCCTCGGCGTCCAGCCGGGCCTCGATCTCGTCGAGCAAGGGCTCGTCGGACAGAAGCACGCTTCGACCCAGCGCGTAGCCCAGGAGCTTGCGGCAGAACTGACGCTCGACCGACCCCCGACGCTGGTTCATGAGGAACGACCGCAGGCCGTCCAGGCCGTCGAACTCGGTCCCGTCGGCCAGCTTGGCGTGATCGTCGATCGCCAGGCCGGCGGAGTCCTTCTCGCGGAACCGGCCGATGGCGTCGTAAGCCTCCAGCGAGTACCCGTAAGGATCCATCAGCGCGTGGCAGCCGGCGCAGCGGAAGTCCTTGCTGTGCCGCTCGGTCATCTGACGGGTCGACAGCCCGGTCGCGCTCTCCGGCTCGTCGGGAAGGATCGGGATTCCCTTGGGCTGCTTGGGGACGGGGACGCCCATCAGGATCTCCGAGACCCAGTTGCCGCGGAGGATGGGGCTGGTCCGCGACGCCTCCGAATGCTTCGCCAAGGCCGCGCCCATCCCCAGAATCCCGCCCCGGCCGTACTCGCGGACCCCGTCGACCCGTCGCCACTCCGGGCCCGTCACGCCGGGAATCCCGTAATGCTCCGCCAGCGCCTGGTTGAGGAACGCGTGGTCGGAGTCGAGGATCGTGGAGACCTTGGCGTCGGACTGGAAGAAGTCGGCGAAGTAAAGCACCACCTCCCGGTACATGTCCCCCTTCACGGCGTCGAAGGTGGGGAAGTGGCGGGTGGACTTCTCGTTCTGGTCGGCGAAGCCGTAGACGTCGAGCCACTGACAGGCGAACTCCTCGGCGAACCGGAGGACGTCGGGCGACTTCAAGAGCCGGCGCGCCTGCGCGGCCAACTCGTCGGGGTCGCGAAGCTCGCCGGCCGCGGCGGCCCGGCGCAGTTCGGCGTCGGGGGTCGAGCAGGAGAGGAAGTAGCTGAGCCTCCCGGCCGCCTCCCAGTCCGAGACCGGGGCCGTCGCCACCCCCTCCGGGGTCTTCTCCAGGCGGTAGAGGAACGCCGGCGCCGTCAGGATCCGGGCGAGCGTCAGCGCGAAGGCTTCCTCATGGGACAACTCCTCGGCGCGAAGCTGGGCGTACAGGTCGCGAAGCCCGCGCTCCTCGCCGTCGCGCAGGGGCCGGCGGTACGCCAGCGGAGCGAACGCGACCAGGGCGTCGAGGTGTCTGGGCTCGGTCGCGGCCAGTTCCTTCCGGAACGCCTCGGCGTGCTCGTGGATCGGCTGGCGGAAGGGCTCGAAGAGGCGGGGGTCGCTGTCCTGGGTCGCGTATTCCATCAGGTGCGTGAACGCCTCGACCTGGGTCAAGGCGTCGCGGCTGACGTAGTGCAGATCGGCCCAGAGGCGGTCGAGCGCCGCCGCCTCGGCGTCGTCGAGCATCAGGCGGCGGAGCGGCTCGTCCTCGCGGTGGAAGAGGGTCAGCGTGACGACCTCGTCGACCGGGACGATCTTGGCGTAGCAGAACGCCGCGGGGAACCAGCCGCGGAACTCCGCGAACGCCCGCTTGAGCCGGGCCCGGGCGTCGGGGTCGGCGGCGAGGACCGGGGCGTCGGGACGAAGCCCGGCGACGACCTCCGCGGCGCCGACGGTCGCGCGAGCCTGGGCGAAGTCGCCGCCGGGGCGGACGCTCGCCGCGACGACCAACTCGGCGCCGGCGGCCAGCTCGGACGGGATTCGGATCGCGATATCCGTCGCTCCGACGCTCGCCAGGTCGCCGGGGCCCGCGCCTTCGGTCCCGAACGCGGAGGCGGGAAGGCCCCAGGGGGAGTCGTCGGGGACCGGCGCGTCGGCGGGGGTGGCCGGGATGATGGGGCCGCCGGGAGTCGTCAGCGCGCGGAGCAGGGCGACGTCGGCCGGCTCGAAGCCGTCGGGGCCCTCGGCCAGCAGCTTGCGAAGTTTCTCGGCGGCCTCGGCCTTGCCCGCCGCGTTGGGGGCCTCGATCCACCTCGCCAGCGCCGAGCCGGCCGGGACCGCCAGGCCGGACGTCGCGGCGTCGGGCTCTCGGAAGAACCGCCAGACGTCGGCGCCGCCGTAGCCGTCGGCGTGGGGGTTGGCGGCCAGGGCGTCGCCGGAGACGTCGCGGGCCATGTCCCAGGTCCGATCGCCTCCCGTCACGGTCAGGTCGACGGCCGTCAAATCACAGGCGTGGTTGCCGTCGCGGGGACCGATCGTCAGCGAGACCAGGTCGCCGGCGCTCAGCGCGACGGGACCGAACGGCCCGGCGGGGACGATCGCGGGGCCGGCCGTCGCCCCCTCGCCCAGCGCGATCCGCGCGGCGCCTCGGCGAAGCTCCAGCCGCCAGGTCACGCCGTTGCCGCAAGCGGCGTGCGCGTGCTGGACCTTCGCCTCGATCCGATACTCCCCGGCCGTCGGGCAGGACCAGCCGACCGCGGCGCGAAGGGTCGGCGAGGGATGGACGACCACGCCCCGGCCCTTCAACTCGCCGGGGACGTGCAGGGTCTCGTCCGAGGAGTTGGCGGCCACGAGCGGCGTCTCGTCCGACCCCCATCCCGCCGCGGCGTCCGAGCCGCCGACCTTCGTCATTCGGTTCGTGAACAGGTCCAGATGCATCGCCGAGCCGTCGCCGACGCCCAACGTATCCAGCCACGCGCCGAGGATCCCGGCGTCGACGCCGCGCCGCTCGGCCAGCGCGGCGCGGTCGACCGCGCCGGGGCTCGCGAGGGCCTCGGCGACCGCGGCGAGGCAGGGGACGACCGACTCGACCACCTTGGCCCGCCGCGCCGCCATCCCCGCGGCGATCGCGCGGACGTCGCGGATCGCGACGTCGGGACGGCCGGGACGGACCAACCTCGGATTCTCCCAGACCACGACGCCGGGCCGCTCGCCGCCGCCGACCGTCAGATGGACGACCGCCTCCGGGCCCTCCGGCGCGTCCGGCAGCTTGACGCGAAGCTCCCGACGCGGGACGACCGGATCGGCGTCGACCATCCAGGCCTTCATGTGGCCGACCTTCTGAAACGCGGTCAGCGCGTTCCGCCAGCCGTCGATCTCCGCGAGCAAGCCCGGCAGGTCGCCCGGCCCCGCGGCCTTCCAACGAGCGCGGATCGGGTCGAGGATCGGCGACGGCTCGCCCCCCTCCAACGCCTTCGCGACCGTTTCGAGATACCGCGCGTTGACGCCGTGACGCGCGGCGATCTCTTCATACGACCCGTTCGCGGCGTCGCGGCCCTCGAGCGCCGCGGCCAGGTATTTATCCATCGGGACGCGGCCGTCGGCGTCGGCCCAGCGGGAGTAGACGGCGCGGATGCCGGCCAGAAGCTCCTCGGTCCAGTCGCGGCGGGTGTCGCCGTCGAAGAACCGGAAGCCGTCGGCGAGGGGGACGGCGTGGGCGGCGACGCGCTTGGCCGCGGCGAAGTACTTCTCCAAAAGGGCGGGGGACATCGTCATCGCGGCGCCGGTGTTGGTGAACCCCTCGCCGGCGGCGCCGTCGGCGGGAAGGTCGCGCGCCGGGTCGTAGTCGTGGCCGGTCAGGTCGCGAAGGGTGTAGACGTACTGGGCGTTGTTGAGCCGTCGCGGGACGATCCGGCCGGGGTCGCCGGCGTTGGCGTACCCTTCGGCGCGGAGGTAGCGGCGGATCCAGCCCTGGACGGCGGCGCGTTCCTCGGCGGTCGGCTGAAGCTCGGCGTCCCGCGGCGGCATCATCCCCGCCTCAAGCTGGTCGAAGACCTTCCGCCACGTCCGGGGGCTCTCGCGGACCGCGGCCAGGTCGGCCGGGGCCTCCAGATCGACGTCCGCCTCCTGCTCGTCGGTCGAGTGGCACTCCAGGCAGAGCTTCGCCGTCAAGGGACGGATCGAGTCGACGTACTCCCGACCCAGGACGTCGAAGGGTTCCGGCTCGTCGGCCGCGACGACGGCGACCGGCAGGACCAGCGCCAACGCCAGCGCGCACGCGACCCGCGCGAGGATGCTCATAACGACGTCTCCCTGGTGGCGATCGACTCGGCCTCTCCGGAAGTTTAACGGATGTTGCAACCCGGCGGAAGCCCCCCTGGTCAGCCCCGCCGCGGGCCGGAGAGGGCGCGGATCAGGTCGGGAAGGTCGTCGAGGGCGAACTGGAGCTTGACGGCGCCTTCCAGGCATGCGGCCTTGTTCATGCCGTAGACGACCGAGGTCGCCTCGTCCTGGCCGAGGGTCAGGCCGCCGGCGTCCAGGACGGCGCGGCAGCCGTCGGCGCCGTCGCGGCCCATCCCGGTCATGATGACGGCGACGGCCGACGCCCCGTAGATCCGGGCGACCGCGCGGAAGAGGACGTCGACCGACGGCTTGTGGCCGCTGACGGCCGGCTCGTCCGGCGCCGAGAGCGCCGCGCGGGCGCGAGACGCGCGGCCGGAGAGGTCCAGGTGTCGGCCGCCGGGGGCGATCAGCACCCGGTCGGGCTCGACCGGGTCGCCGTCGGCGGCCTCCTTCACGGCCAGCTCCGAGCAGCGGTCGAGCCGCTCGGCGAAGACCCCGGTGAACCGCGCGGGCATGTGCTGCACGATCAGGATCGGCGGCGACGGCCGGCGGAGCAGGGGGACCACCCGCGCGAGCGCCTGCGGGCCGCCGGTGGAGATCCCGATCGCCACGCACGCCGCCGCCTCTCCCGGCGGCGGGGCCGGGGGGGGCGTCGCCGTCGTCGTCGCCGCGGCGGAGCGACGCGGCCGGTAGACGCGGCTGCCGGCGGCCTCGAGGACCTTGGCGACCAGTCGGTCCCCCTCGGCCTGAAGGTCGGAGAGTCGGCCCGAGGCCGGCTTGGGGAGGAAGTCCACCGCGCCCAGTTCCAGCGCCTTCAAGGTGACGTCGGCCCCCTCGCGGGTCAGGGCGCTGACCATCACCACGGGGGCCTCGTGGACCGCCAGGAGCGCCGGCAGCGCGTCCAGGCCGGAGATTCCCGGCATCTCGACGTCGAGCGTCACCACGTCGGGCTTCATCTTCGCCGCCTGGGCGACCGCCTCGCGACCGTCCCGCGCCGTCGCGACGACCTGGATCCGCCCGGAGGCGTTCAGGACGTCGGCGATCAGCCGCCGCATCAGGGCCGAGTCGTCGACCACCAGGACGCGGACGGGGCGCGGTTCGGTTTCAGGCATCGGGGGGTGGCTCCCCGGCGCCGGCGGCCTTGCGAAGCAGCGAGACGACCCGGGCGCGATCGAACGGCTTGACGATGAAGTCCAGCGCGCCCAGGCGGATCGCGTCGATCACCGACTGCTTCTGATCGACGGCCGTGACCACGACCACCCTGGCGTCGGGGTCGGCCTCGCGGATCCGGGCCAGGGCCTCCAGCCCCCCCATCACGGGCATGACCAGGTCCATCGTGGTGAGGTCGGGCCTAAGCTCGGCGTGCATGGCGACGGCCCGTTCGCCGTCGGCCGCCTCGCCGGCAACCTCCCAGCCGGCGTCGCGCGCGACGCCGGCGATGAGCCGTCGCATGAACAGCGCGTCGTCGACGATCAGCAGCCGCTTCATCCCAACCTCCACCGCCCCGATCGGGGCCGACTCCAGTCTAGCATCCCGCCGCATCAGATCTCGCGGTCGTCGCCACCGGGGGAGCGGACCCAGACTCGGCCGGTCGCCGGGTCGAGGGTCATGTTCCGGCCCCCGCCGCCGCCGAGGTCGCGGGCCAGGATCGGAATCCGAAGCGACGCCAGGACCGCCTCGACCGCCTCTTGATTCAGCCGGCCGACGTTGCGGATCGGCGGCTCCGCCTGGAACATGCTCGCCCCCCCGGCGAGCTTCGCCACCAGCCTCCCGGCGGCCTTGCCGCCCAGGGCGCGCTCGATGTCGGCGATCAGGGCGGGAATGGCGGTGTCGGCGTACTTGCCGGGGTGGTCGACGGCCCCGCGGGAGTCCGGCAACACGACGTGGGCCAATCCGCCGATCCTCGCCTCGCGATCGTGCAACGCCACCCCGACGCACGACCCCAACAGCGTCCGCAGTCGCGACGGCGCCGCGACCACGGCCCAGCGGCCGATCGTCACGCAGACCACGGGCGCGGCGGCTTCGATCGACGGCACGTCGGTCCTCCTCCCGATCAGGCGGTTCCGTCCAGCGCCCCGGCCAGGGCCGCCAGCGAGGGGGCGTCGGGCGCGAACAACAGCGTCCAGCCCAGGTCGCCCGCGGCGTCGGAGTGGAACGTCGCGCCGGCCAGGAGCACGCGGTCCAACTCCGCCGCCTGCCCCATCACGGCGAACTGGATCAAGCTGCCGGCGAACTCGTGGAGAAACGCGGGCGGCGACGGCGCCAGGCCCGTCCCCCCGCCGCCGGGCAGACGCGCCGCCAGGGCGTTGAGGTAGGCGCAGCCGACGATGTTCGCCGTCTCCATCGCCGCCGACCGCTCCACCTCGCCCCATGCCGTCGCCGTCCCGAACGGCTGACGCATCAGCATATCCGCCAGCGCCAGCCCGGCGCGGTCCTCGAAGCAGAGGAGCATCGTCCCCCCCAGCGCGCCGGAAAGCCCCATCGCGCAGGCCGCGGTCAGACTCTCGGGAGGCCCCAGCGCGCCGGCCGCCGCCTCCAGGTCCACGAGGTCGACGTCGCCGAGCGCCAGCCGGACCTCCGCCCCCAGCCAGCGCGACAGCGACCGCGACGCCCCCTCGGCGCCCAGCGCCAGGACCGTCCGCAGTCCACGTTTTTGGTCGTCCGTGAGTTCGGTCACGCCAGGGCCCCCCGTCGGGACGTCGCCGCGCCGATGACCGCGTCGACGTCGAGGATCAAGGAGACGCGGCCGTCCCCCAGGATGCTGGCGCCGGAGAGCCCGGCGACCGGCCCGTAGTTCCGCTCCAGCGACTTGAGCACCACCTCCCGCATCCCGATCAACTCGTCGACGACCAGGCCGACGGACGTCTCGCCGTCGCGGACGACGATGATCCGGAACAGCTCCGACGGGTCGCCGAACCGCGGCGGGCCCGTCGCCGACGGGTGCGGCCCGCCCCCCCAGCGGAACACGTCGTCGAGCGTCGCCAGCGCCAGGAACCGGCCGCGGATCTCGATCGTCGGCAGCCCGCGCGCGCGGGCGATCCGGTCGCCGCGAAGCTCGACGATCTCCTCGATGTGGTCCAACGGCAGGGCGTAGACCTCGTCGTGGATCCGCGCCAGCAGGCTGGACATGATCGCCAAGGTCAGCGGCAGTCGGATCGTGAAGACGGTCCCCGCGCCCGGGGTCGACTGGACGTCCACCCCGCCGCCGAGGTTGTCGATGCGGTCCTTGACGATGTCCATCCCCACGCCGCGGCCGGAGATCTCCGTCACGGTCTCGGCCGTGCTGAGGCCGGGGTGCCAGATGAACGGGACCAACTCGCGGTCGGTCATCGCGGCGGCCTCGTCGCGGCCGACCAGCCCCCGGGCGACGATCTTCTTACGCAGACGCCCGCAATCGATCCCCCGGCCGTCGTCGGCCACCGTGACCACCACCCGGTTGCCCCGGTGCGACGCCGCCAGCCGCACCGTCCCGGCGCGGGGCTTGCCGGCCGCGACCCGCGCCTCCGGCGGCTCCAGGCCGTGGTCGACCGAGTTGCGGACCATGTGGATGAGCGGATCGGACAACTCGTCGATCATCCGCTTGTCCAGCTCGGTCTTCTCGCCGTCGATCCGAAGCGCCACCTCCTTGCCCGAGGCGACGCTCAGGTCGCGGACCACCCGGCGGAACCGCTCGAAGAGCGGGCCGATGGGGACCATCCGGGTTTCCAGCACCCCCTTTTGCAGCCCGTCGGCGACCCGGCCGAGGCCGTGGATCGCCTCGTCCAGCGCCTTGAGGCGCTCGCGGCCTTGGCGGAGCCGGTCCAGTTCGCGACGGATGGCGCGGAAGTCCTCGCGGAGCCGGCGGACGTGCCCCGCCCAGCGGTCGACCGCCGCGTCGGAGCGTCCCGCCGCGGTCGCGACCTGGTCGAGTCCTCGGAGGATGATCTCCAACCGCTCCTCGGTCTCCGCGGCCAGGCCGCGGGCGTCGCCGCCGCGCAGCGCGTCGTCGAGCCCCCGCGCCACGTCCACGAATCGGGCCTTGTTGATGACCAACTCGCCGGCCAGGTTCATCAGGTCGTCGAGGCGGTCACTGTCGACCCGGATCGTCTCCGCCACCTTCGCCCGCTTGCCGCCGCCGGGCTTCGTCGGGGAGGGGGGCGCCGCCGCCTCGGGCTCGGGCTCGATCGCGGGTTCGGCGGGCGCCGGCTCCGCGACGGCGGGCGGCTCGGCGCCTCCGGGGGGCTCGACGACCACGCTCGCCGCGCCGTCGACGTCGGCCAGGGCCCGCAGGCCGTCCAGGTCGTCGGCGTCGGCGACCCAGACGACGAACGTCTCGACTTGCTCGACCTCGTCGAGCCGCCTCAGCGGCGGATCGGTGGCGACGACCCGGCCCTTGCCCGCCAGCCGCTCGGCGACCAACCTCGCCTTCATGTCCGAAAGCGGCAGCCCCGCCTCGAACCGCACCGTCACCCGCGCCGCCCCCTCCAGATCGACCGGCGGCTCCGGTTCCGGTTCCGACTTCGCCGTCGGCTCCGGCGCGGGGGAAGGGGAGGGGGGGGAGGCCCCGGTCAGAGCGGCGTCGACCTCGGGGATCAGGCCGGCCAGGTCGCGCCCGCTTCGGCCCTCGGCCCTCACCTCGCGGTGGAAGTCGCGCAGCTCGTCCAGGCAGCGGAACGTCAGGTCGAGGACCGGCCGGTCCAGCTCGCGCTTCTTGGTGCGAAGCTGGTCGAAGAGGTTTTCCAGGACGTGGGTGAGCTTGTTGACCGCCGTGAAGCCCATGACGATCGAGGCGCCCTTGACGCTGTGGAACATCCGGAACGCCTCGGCCAGCGCCTTGGCGTCGGCCGGGTCTTCCTCCAGGCGCAGGAGGGCGTCGTTGAGGGCCGCGACGTTCTCGTCGGTCTCGTCGAGGTAGTACGGCAGAAGTTCGGCCAGGTTGAATTCGGACACGTCGACCTCGTGCTCTGTCGAAAACCCGAACAACCGACGATGACGATCATCCCTTCTCCCCTCGCGGGAGAAGGTGGCCGAAGGCTGGACGGGGGGGCGACCGGCGCCGCGTCCCGCGTTCGGTCATGACTTTGAAGTCCACGGCTTCCGGTCGCGCCACCCCTCATCCGCCCCTAGGAACGCCGCCGAAACAACTTCCCGGAATGGAACCACAGAGTCACGGAGGGCACGGAGAGGAAATTGAGAATTGAAAATAAATGAATTTATAAATTCAATGATTAAAGACGGCCGGATCGCTCCTCGTTCTCTCTCTCCGTGTCCTCGGTGACTCCGTGGTTCCCTATCTTCGTCGCATGGATTCGACAAGTTGTTTCGGCGGCGTTCCACGGGGCACCTTCTCCCACAAGGGGAGAAGGGGGGAGGCGCGTTCGCTCGCGGTGGTTTTCGACAGGGCATCGACCTCACTCCTTCTTGCGATAGAGCCAGGTCTTGAGCTTCTCCAGCCCGCCGAGCATCGCGTGGATCCCCTCGGTCGGCCCGACCACCAGCAGGCCGCCGGGCGCGAGCGCCGCCAGGACCGCGTCGACCACCCGCCGCTTGCTGTCGACGTCGAAGTAGATGAGCACGTTCTTCAGGAACGCGCAGTCGAACGGCCCGCCGGACATGGGGTTCATGAGGTTGTGCGCCCGGAACGTCACCGGCGCGCGGACCTCGGGGCGGACCGTCCAGCGCCCGGGGGGCCCCTCGTCGAAGAAGGCGAGGCGGTCGGCCTCGCTCACCAGCCGCAAGGCGCGCTCGTCGTAGACCGCGGCGCGGGCCGCGGCCAGGGCCGAGGCGCTCAGGTCGGTCCCCACCACCTCCAGCCTCCAGCCGGCCAGCTCGACCCGTCTCGCGGCGAGCCCAAGCGCGATCGAGTAGGGCTCCTCGCCGGTGCTGCACGCGGCCGACCAAAATCGGAGCGATCGGGGCCGCCGCCGCTCCCGGGCCTCCCGAACGACTTCGGGGACGAACTCCCCGGCCAGCCAGAGGTAGTGGGCCTCGTCGCGGAGGAAGTACGTCTCGTTGGTCGTCACCGCGTCCAAAAACGGCTGCATCTCGGCCCGGCCGGCGGGGGACGTCAGGAAGTCGCGGTAGCGCGCGTAGCCGTCGATCCCGGTGGCGCGCAGCCGCCTCCGGATCCGGTTGGACAGGAGCGATCGCTTGGTCTCCACGATCCGGATCCCGCTGACGCGGTAGATCAGGTCGCGGAAGCTGGCGAATTCGTCCTCGGTCAGTTCGACGAGTTCCACGGCGGCCGGCCTCCCCCGCGTCCCGTCAGACCTTGAACCCGGAGACGGTCTGCTTCAAGGTCGCGGCCTGGGCGCCGAGTTCCTCGGCGCTGGCGGAGAGTTCCTCGGAGCTGGAGGCGTTGGTCTCGGTGAGGGTGGAGACGTTCTGGATCGCCTTGCCGACCTCGGCGGACGCCTCGGCCTGCTCGCGGGCGGCCGCGGCGATCCGGGCGATCCCGGCCGCCGTCTCGTCCACCCCCTTGACGATCCGCGCGAGCGCCTCGCCGGCCTTCTCCGAAAGCGACGCCCCGTCGGCCACCCGCCGGGTCGACTCCTTGATGAGGGCCGTGATCTCCTTGGCCGCGGCGCTGGAGCGCTCGGCCAGCTTGCGGACCTCGTCGGCGACCACGGCGAACCCCAGCCCGTGCTCGCCGGCGCGGGCCGCCTCGATGGCCGCGTTGAGGGCCAGCAGGTTCGTCTGGCTCGCGATCTCGCCGATCACCTGGATGATGTCGCTGACCTGCTCGCTGGACTTCTTGATCAGGACCATCGCCTCGACCGCCTGCTCGACCGACTCGCCCCCCTGACGGGCCAGCCGCGTCGTGTTCTCGGCCAGCCCGGCGGCCGTCGCCGCGTCGCGGTCGATGTCGCCGCTGGAACGCGAAAGCTGCTGCACCGACGCCGACATCTGCTCCACCGTCGCCGCCTGGTTCTGGGCCGACTCGCTCAGGTAATTGGCGCTCTCGGCGACCACCCGCGCCCCCTCGGCGAACTGCACCGCCGACTCCACCACCTGGCCGACGACCTCCTTGAGGTTGTCGACCATCTCGGCGATCGCGCCCCCCAGCCGCCCCAGGTCGTCGTCGCCCCGGACGTCGACGCTCACGGTCAGGTCGCCGGCCGCCGCCTTCCGCGCCACGGCCATCAACCGCCCGGCCTTCTCCTCCAGGTCGCGCTTGGCGTGGTCCAGCTTCGCCTGGCGGTCCACCCGATCGACCGCCGCGGAGACCTGCCGGCCGATCGAACGCAACGTGTCCATCCGAGCCGCCGACAACTCGATCCGGTCGCGCGTGAAGAAGTCCATCGTGCCGATCACCCGGCCCTCGACGACGATCGGGAAGCAGATCCCCGACTTCAGCCCGTTGCGCTTCGCCGACGGCGCCCGCGAGCAGCCGACCAGTTCGCCCAGGTCCGGCACGAAGATCAACTCGCGGGTCTTCCAGGCGCGGCCGTTGAGCCCCTCCCCCTCGGCGAATCGCGACGTCGCGTTGGTCCGGCGGAACTCCTCGTCGACCTCTCCCGTGTCGGCCGCCCAGTGCAGCGAGGCGTCGGCGGGATCGACCCGCCAGAACGAGCCGTAGGTCCAGTCGAAGGCGTCGCAGACCGTCCGAAGCGCCGTCTTGGCCGCGTCCACGGCCGTCGCCGACGTCTCAAGCGCCGTCAGCAACCGGACGGACGCCGCGGCGTCCGCCCGCGACTCGGCCTCGCCCTCCCGGGCCCGCACCCGCTCGACCTTCTCCGCGACCAGTTTCGCCAGCGTCCGGACGACCTCGACGCGATCCGGGTCCGACGACCCCGCCGCGGTCGAGAAGAAGTCGACCGCGGCGACCGCCCGGCCCCCGACGACGATCGCCGCCGCCGACGCCCGGCGGAACCCGGCGCGGGCCGCCGCGGCGAACCGCGCGTCGTCCCTGGCGGCCAGGCCGTCGGACTCCGCCACGTCGCCCGACTCCCACGCGCGGCCCACGAGCCCCTCCCCGGATCGCGGCCGGAACCCCCGGGCCGTCCTTGAGAACTCGTCGGAGATTCGGCCCGACTCCGCCTCAAGCGTCAGCGCCCGCCCCGACTCGTCCAGCTTCCAGTACGAGCCGTAACCCCAGCCGAACGCCTCGCGCGCCGCGTCCAGGACCGCCCGCGCCGCCTCCTCGGCCGTCTCGACCCCGGCCAGGGCCGCCACCGCCGCGGTCAGCGCGCGGACGTCGGCCCGCGCGTCGGCGTCCGCCGACCGCCCGTCGATCTCGACGCCCCCCTCGGCCGTCGCGGCCATCCTCCGCCGGGTCTTCGCGGCCGCGGCCTTCCTCGGCCGCGTGCGCTCGGGCTTCTCCAGGGGGGCTTGACCGTCGGAATCCTGGGGCGCGGGACTCATGGGGACCTGGACCTCGATGGGGCGCGTCTGGAAGGGAGGAAACCCGCGACGTCAGGAGGCCGTCGCGGCCGTCGGGTCGTCGAACCGGAACAGCTTCTCCACGTCGAGCACGATCAACAGCCGCTCGTCCAGCCGGGCCAGGCCCGAGACGTAGCGGCACGACTCCCCGGCCGCGCCCAACGGCGACGGCTGGATCTGCTCGCGGCCCAGCCGCATCACCCGGGTCACCGCGTCGACCACGCAACCGACCGTCCGGTCCTGGACGTTGACGACGATCGTCCGCGTCTCGTCATCGACCTCGCGCGCCGGCAGGCCGAACCGCTTGCGGAGGTTCACCACCGGGATCACCGCCCCTCGAAGGTTGATCATCCCCTCGATATAGTCGGGCGCCTGGGGAAGCCGGGTGATCGGCTTCATCAGGATGATCTCCTGGATCCTGGTGATCGCGATCGCGTAATCCTCGTCGCCGAGGCGGAACCCCACGAACTGCGACACCGGACCCTCGCCCCGCGCGGCCGCGGGCGTCGTCGTCGAAGGCGATGGGGCGTCCTGACTCATGACATCCTCGGCGCGTCTGGGCAAATGGTGCGGCCTGGTGAAGATTGTACCACCCCGGCGAGGCTCGCCCGATCCCCGACCTGACGAATCAGATCCGAACCGCCGGCAAATCCTCCCGATTCGTCGCGACCGACCTGAGCGTCAGGGTAATTCGTCATAAGGAACCGCCGAGACGCCGAGGACGCCGAGGACGCCGAGAAGACGGGAAGACCGGGGGAGGGGAACGAACCGCCGAGACGCCGAGGACGCCGAGAAGAAGGACCGGAAAGAGGGAGTTCAGGATGAATCCGCCGGCCCTCTCGGAGGGAGGGATGAAATCACCATGCGTTTGAGGCCGTCTTTCAGGAGACGGACGTTGAAGTTGATGAGCAACCCCGTATGAATCCTGGCGAGTCGAAGGTAGGTCAAAAGCCGCGCCTCGTGGATGGGAAGCAGTTTCTCGACCGCCTTGAGTTCGACCACCAATCGGCCGGGGAAGAAAAGGTCCATCACGAGATCGTCCCCCGTGACGACCTCCCCCTTATAGACGATCGGGATCCGGGCCTGACGTTGAAACTCGATCCCTAGACGACCGAGTTCGTGTTCCAGGCATCGCTGGTAAACCGACTCCAGCAAGCCGGGCCCCGTCTCCCGATGGACCTCGATGGCCGCCCCGATGACCGATCGCGTCAGCAGATCCGGCTCGTCCACGATCGCCTCCCCGGTTTCCAACCTCTTCCCCAAGCCTCTCCGCTCCCGGCTTCCCTTCCCGTCTTCTCGGCGTCCTCGGCGTCTCGGCGGTTCCTTCCGAATTCCCCCGACGCTAGACTCGATGTCAACTCTAGGAGGTCTCATGGAGATCGCGAACATCCAGGACGCGGAATCGCGTCTCGCCCAGTTGGTGGAGCGGGCCCTCCGCGGCGAGGAAGTCGTCATCGCCCAGGCGGGAAAGCCCCTGGTGCGCCTGGTGCCGGTCGCGCGCGACGTGTCGCCGCGCGTCGGCGGTCAGTGGAAGGGCCGGGTCCGCATGGCCGAGGACTTCGATTCGCTCCCCGGCGACCTGGCCGAGGCGTTCGGCGCGACGTCCGAATGACGCTTCTTCCCGGCATGGGCTTTCTGATTGTCGGCATTTGCTGGAATCGCGCGTCCGGCGCGACGAGGCGCCGCACCGCTCGCGTGCCCCCCAACCCCTCTGAAACCGTCGTTCCCGGCGACGTCGCCGATGGACGGCGCCCGGATCGCGGAGTTCTCGTCATGTCGTCGCGCGTTTGGGTCGTCGCGGGCTTCTGCCTGCTGGTCGGAGGAGGTTCGTCGGCGTTCGCGCAAGACCGGCCTCCGCAATCGAAACGGCCGAACGTCCTGTTCATCCTGGCGGACGACGTCGGCTACGGCGACGTCGGCTTTCAGGGTTCGGAAATCAGCACGCCGAACCTCGACGCCCTGGCCGCGGGGGGGGCGCGGTTCGCGAACTTCTACAACTCGGCCCGCTGCTGCCCGACCCGCGCGTCGCTGCTGACGGGCCTGCACCCGGCGCAGGCCGGGTTCCCGGACATGCGCGGCCGAATCCCCTCGAACGCCGCGACGATCCCCGAGGTGCTCAAGACCGCCGGCTACAACGCCTACATGGTGGGCAAGTGGCACCTCGGCCACGAGGACAAGCCCACCGACCGCGGCTTCGACGAGTTCTTCGGCATGCTGGGAGGCTTCAACAGCTACTGGCGGGAAGACCCGTTCTACACCCGCTGGCCCAAAGGCCGCGCCAGGCGGTCCTACGCGCCGGGCGAGTTCTACTCGTCCAACGCCTTCGGCGACTACGCGCTCGACTTCCTGAAGCAAGCCCGCGAGGCGGGCAAGCCCTGGTTCATGTACCTGGCGTTCAACGCGGCCCACTTCCCGATCCACGCCCCCGAGGACGTCGTCGCCCGCTACGAGTCGGTCTACGCCGACGGCTGGGACAAACTTCGCGAACGCCGATTGGCCCGGATGAAGGAGCTGGGGGTCGTCGCCAAGGACGTCGAGTTGACGCCCCGGCTGATCGTCCCGAAGAACTGGGCCAACGAGAAGAAGGAATGGGCCGCCGACAAGCAGGTCCCCGCCTGGGACTCGCTGCCGGAGGACCGCCGCAAGGACCTGGCCCGCCGGATGGCCGTCTACGCGGCGACGATCGACGTGATGGACCGCAACGTCGGCCGCGTGGTCGAGTTCCTGAAGGCGACCGGCCAGTTCGACGACACGGCGATCTTCTACATGTCGGACAACGGCGCCTGCGGCGAGTGGGACCCGTTCGGGTTCGACGGCGAATCGGGACCGAACAACGTGCTCCACGTCGGCGAGGCGCTCAAGGAGATCGGCGCCCCCGGAAGCTATTCGAGCGTCGGGAGCGGCTGGGCGAACGCCTCGTCGACTCCGTATCGCTACTACAAGCAGTACACCCACGAGGGGGGCGTCAAGACGCCGATGGTCGTCCACTTTCCCGCCGGGCTGGCGGTCCCGCCGGGGACGTCGATCCCGGCCGTCGGCTACATCACCGACGTCATGCCGACCATCGTCGAACTCGCCGGCGCGACGTATCCGAGGGAGCGCGACGGCGGGCCGGTCATGCCGATGGAGGGCGCCAGCCTGGTCCCGCTGCTCAAGGGGGGCGATCGACCGACCCGCCCCGTCTTCATCGAGCACGAGGATAGCAAGGCCCTCCGCGACGGCGACTGGAAGATCGTCCAGGAGCGCGGCGGACGTCCCTGGGAGCTTTACGACCTGGCCTCCGACCCGACCGAGATCCACGACCTGGCCGACCGCGAGCCCGAGCGCGTCAAGACGATGGCGGCCGCCTGGAGCGCCTGGGCCGTCCGCGTCGGCTTGAGGGAGGCCCCGCCGCGGGTCGTCCATGGGACGATCGAGTTGAAGCCGGGCGCGACGCTCGGCGGCGGCGACGCGCCCGCGATCGCCGGCGAGCCGCTTCGGATCGAGGCGACCGTTCGCGACGCCCGCCGGGGCGGCGTCGTCGCCAGCCAGGGGGGACGGGAGCAGGGCTGGTCGCTCCACGTCCGCGACGACGGCAAGCCGGCGCTGGCCGTGCGTCGCGACGGCGCGCTGTTCGAACTCGCGGGCGATCGCGCGCTGGGCGACGAACCGACGCGGCTGTCCGCCGAGCTTCGCCGCGACGGCTCGGCCCGGCTCCTCGTCGACGGCGTCGAGGTCGCCCGCGGCCAGGCCGGCGGTCGCGTCCCCTCGCAGCCGAAAGACCCCCTGATCGTCGGCGACGACCGCCAATCCGCCGTCGGCGACTACCCGACCCCCCGGCCGTTCCGCGGCGCCATCATCGACGCCCGCCTCACCGTGGGCGCGGCCGTCGCCGCGGATTGACGTCCCACGGATCGGCCCCGGTCCCTGCGCGATCATGGTGTTTTTTTGCGCGTCTCGGGCTGTCCATCCGACCGTCCGTCCGTTTATCGTCGCATCGAGCGGGTCGGAGCGTCGATCGTCGAAATCGCGACGGCGGAAACCGAAACAATTCGGAGTAGTCCGTCGGTTCGCCCCGCTCGGCCCCCGTCGATTCCTCAACGATCCTCATCTTCCCGGCCGGAGGTCCTCTCCATGCGACGGCGTCACGCGCGCGGTTTCACGTTGATCGAGCTGTTGGTGGTGATCGCGATCATCGCCGTGTTGATCGCCCTGCTCTTGCCGGCGGTGCAGGCGGCGCGCGAGGCCGCCCGACGGTCGCAGTGCGTCAACAACCTGAAGCAGATCGGTCTGGCGATGCACAACTACCACAGCACCAACGGCACGTTCCCGCTGGGGGCGTCGAAGAACCCCAAGAACTCGCCCGGCGACTACAACCTGATCTGGTCCTCCTGGGGCGCCAACGCGCTTTTGCTGCCGTACCTGGAGCAGACGGCGTTGTACGCCGCGGCCAACTTCGCCTGGGGGATCAACCCCTACGGCGACCCCTGCTACCAGATCAACAGCACGGTGGGCAACACCCGGCTGGCGGCGTTCAACTGCCCCTCCGACCCCAACGCGGGCATGCCCAACCTCAACAACTACTACGCCTCGGTCGGCACCACCACCGACTTCATGACGGTCGGCTGCAACGGCGGCGTCGGCGGCGCCAGCGAATCGGGCTGCAAGCCGACCGGCTCCAACGGGGTCTTCACCTACTTCATGTCCTATGGGCTGTCCGCCATCACCGACGGGTCGTCGAACACGGTCGCCTACGCGGAGTCGCTGACCGGCGAGCAAAACACCGGCAACATGTACCGCGGCAACAGCACCCAGGGGGTCAACGACCCCGGCATCGCGGTCTACAACGCGGCCACCAACCCCGCGTTGATCCTCACCGCGCTGCAGTCCTGCGCCCAGGCGTTCAAGGCCAACCAGAGCATCCAGACGACCAAGGGACAGATGTGGGCGTTCGGCGCCCGCGGCTATTCGCTGTTCCAGACCATCCAGGTCCCCAACGACAGCCAGTACCCGTTCGGCTCCTGCGAGTTCGGCTGCGCCGGCTGCGGGTTGGACCAGTCGTGGACCGTGAGCGCGCAAAGCGCCCACTCCGGCGGCGTCAACGTCCTGATGGCCGACGGCTCCGTCCACTTCATCAAGGACTCGATATCCCGCCCCACCTGGTACGCCCTGGGCTCCCGCGCCGGGCACGAGACCGTCAGCTCCGACAGCTATTGACGATCCCGCCGATCCCGCCGATCCCCCCGCGGCCGCGCGGGGGGATCGGCCTCGACCGTTCCCGACCCGCACCCGAAACGAGGACGCGCATGCCCGCCCCACGCACCGTCAAGGCCCTCGCCTTCAGCTTCGCCGCCACCGTCGCCCTGACCCTCGCCGGCTGCGGCGGCGGCGGCGCCCCCGCCGACGGCGAGCAGGGCGCCCCGGTCAATCCGGACGTGGCCAAGAGCCAGGCCCAGGCTTACGAGGAATACGCCAAGACCAAGCAGGGAGGCCGCCGCTCCGCCTCCAAGGCCAAGCCCGCGGAGAAGCCGGCCGACGCCCCCGCCGACAAGCCGACCGACGCCGCCCCTTGATCCCGCGCCGAAAGCCCTCGCGAAGCCCCCCGCCACGGTCCTCGCGCGACCGTGGCGCTTTTTCGCGCGTCCCGGCGCAAGCCTGGCTCGTCACGCCTCCGCCGCCGGCCCGGGGACGCCGTCGCGGGTGTGGCGGCGGTAGCGGGCGGGGGTGACGCCGAAGGTCTGGCGAAACGTCTGCGCCAGGTAGCTGACCCGGCCGAAGCCCGAGGAGTCGGCGATCCGGGCGACCGACAGGTCGGTCTCGATCAACAATCGGCGCGCCCGCTCCAGGCGGACCCGGCGGATCTCGTCGTGGACCGTCCGGCCGGTCGCCTTGCGGAACCGCTGCTCCAGCGCCCGCCGCGAGATCCCCGCCTCCTCGACCACGTCCGGCACCCCGATCGGCCCCGCGGCGTGGTGGTGGATGAAGTGCAGGGCCGCGGCCACCTCGACGTCGTCCAGGGCGACGACGTCCGTCGACCGCCGAGCCTCGACCCGCAACGGCTCCACCCAGATCCGTTGACGCTCGACCCGCTCCCCGCGCATCATCCGATCCAGCAAGGTCGCGGCGCGGTAGCCGCCGGACTCGGCGTTGAGGACCACGCTGGAGAGCGGCGGGTCGGCCAACTCGCAGATCAACTCGTCGTCGTCCACCCCCACGACGGCGACCTCCTCCGGCACCCTCAGCCCGGCGTGAAGGCAGGCGACCAGCACCGCCCGCCCCCGGTCGTCGTTGCCGGCCATCACCCCCAACGGCCGCGGCAGCCCCGCCAGCCACGCCGCAAGCGCGGGTTGCTCGCGCTCCCAGTCGGCCGCGGCGCGCAAGGGCCGCGTCTGGGCGAACACGCCGGGCTCGAAACCCTCCTCAAGCAGCCGGGAGCGAAACCCCTCCAGCCGCCTCCCCGACCAGACCGTCCCCCGCGACCCGACGTAGGCGAAGCTCCGAAACCCCCGATCCAGCAAGTGCCCGGCCGCCATCCGGCCGGCCGCGACGGAGTCGGAGACGACCTCGCTGAGCCTCGACAACGGGTTCTCGGGCCGCGACTGCTCGTCGGAGAGCCCCAGCACGATCGTCGGCAGCCCCGACGCCAGGATCGCCCGCCCCATCGCCTCGGTCTCCACCCTCGCGATGATCCCGGTCCCCCCCCACGCCTTCATCTTGGGGACCGCCTGCAGGAAGTCGCCGGGCGTGACGTAAAACCCCCAGGGACCGTGCAGCCGCGCGTACCGCGCCACCCCTCGCAACAACCCGCGGCCGTAGCCGCGCGACGTCTCGATCAACAAGGCCACCCGCGGCGTCCCCATGGCGACTCCCCCCCTTCGCGACCATCATGCCCGAGCCGCTGCGCGAAAGCGATCTTTTTCCGCGCGATCGTGGTCTCGATCGGCGGCCGCGACGGCGCTAACCTGGAAGCGTGTCCCTTCGACGTTCATTTCCTGGAGGCCGCCGAGGTCATGCCCTCCGAACCCCGCGTCGCCTGGGAGCAGCGCTGGCACCCCCTGCGAGAGGAGTGGGTCCTCTACACGCCCCACCGCGGCGGACGCCCCTGGATCGGCGAGACCCACGAGCCCGACGACTCCGAGCCTCCGGCCCACGACCCCGCCTGCGCCCTCTGTCCCGGCAACGAACGCCTCCGCGGCCGAAACCCGGACTACGAAGGCGCGTACTGGTTCGCCAACGACCTGCCGTGCTTCGGCCCCGACGCCCCGGCCGTCGACCCCGGCGACGAACTCCACCGCGCCCGCGACGCCCGCGGCGCGGCCGAGGTCGTCTGCCACCACCCCCACCACGGCAAGACGTTCGTCGACCTGACCGACGACGAGGCCGCCGCCGTCGTCGACCTCTGGACCGAGCGCTACAACGCCCTCGCCGCCCGCCCCGAGGTCGACCACGTCCTGATCTTCGAGAACAAGGGGGCGTTGGTCGGCACCTCCAACCCCCATCCCCACTGCCAGATCTACGCCGGCGGCCTGATTTACGGCCACGTCGAGCGCGAGGCGAATAGCGCCCGCCGCTGGTTCGAGCGTACCGGCGAACATCTCGGCCAGGCGATCCGACGTCGCGAGGAGGAAGGCCCCCGCGCCATCGCCCGAAGCGCCGAGTTCCTGGCCTGCGTCCCCTGGTTCGCCCGCCAAGCCTACGAGGTCTTCATCCTGCCGAGGCGGCCGGTCGCCTCGCTGGCCGACCTGTCGGCCTCGGAGCGAAGGGCGCTGGGGCTGATGATCCGCGAGGTCGCGACTCGCTACGACAACCTCTGGAGGATGCCGATGCCCTACGTCATGGCCGTCCACCAGGCCCCGACCGACGGCCGCGACCATTCGACGTTCCCGTTCCACGTCGAGTTCCATCCCCCCCTGCGCAAGCCCGACACCCTGAAGTATCTCGCCGGCCCGGAGATCGGCGGCGGCTCCATGACCAACGAGTCCGACCCCGACGAGAAGGCGGCCGAACTCCGGGCCGTCGCCGGCCCCCACTACAAGAAGCGCGAACCGGCCGGGATTCAAACCGACAACGGGAGGACGCGATGACCGCCGACGTCGAAGACCGCGCGCGCCGGCTCCTGTGCGGGCTTCAAGACTCGATCCGCGACGCCGTTTCCAACGCCCGCGACGGCCGAGCCGCGGAGGAACTCGCCGAGGTCGCCGCGGTCACCGCCGCGGACACCATCTACCGGATCGACAAGATCAGCGAATCCGCCGTGCTCGCGTGGTTCGAGGCCAACTGGCCCTCCGACCTTCCCGTCGAACTGGTGATGGAGGGGGTCGAGGACCGCGCCGTCACGTTCCCCGTCGGCGCGCCCGTCGACCGCGCCGCGTTCGTCTGCATCCTCGACCCCATCGACGGCACCCGCGGGCTGATGTATGACAAGAGATCCGCGTGGGTCCTGGCGGCCTTGGCGCCGCGACGGGAAGGCAAGGCGACGCTGGCCGACGTCCAGGTGGCGGCGATGACCGAACTGCCGACCTCCAAGCAATGGGCGTCCGACCAGATCAGCGGCGTCCGCGGCCGAGGCCCGTCGGGACTGGTCGCCCAGCGCGTCGACGTCCGCGACGGCTCCCACCGCCCGCTGCCGATCCGCCCCTCCCGCGCCCTGGACTTCCGCCACGGCTTCGCCGCGCTGGCGCGGTTCTTCCCCGACGGCAAGGAGCTTCTGGCGCGGGTCGAGGAACGCCTCTGGCGCGAACTCCACGGACCCGGCGACGGCGGCTCCCCCCTGGTGTTCGAGGACCAGTACCTTTCCTCCGGCGGACAGATCTATGAACTCATGATCGGCCACGACCGGATGATCGGCGACCTGCGACCGCTGGCCCATGGGAAACTGGGGATCGAGTCGTCCCTGGTCTGCCACCCCTACGACGTCTGCGCGGCCGCGCTGCTGCAAGAGGCCGGGGGCGTGGTCGAACGGCCCGACGGACGGCCGCTGGACGCGCCGTTGGACACGACGTCGCCGGTCTCGTGGATGGGGTACGCCAACCCGACCTTGGCCGGCCTGGTCCGGCCGATCCTCGGTCGGCTGATCGAGGAGCATCTGCGATGAGCCCTCCGCCGTGGCTGGGCGAGGCTCCCGGCCGGCTCGACGTCCTGGGGGGCGTGGCCGACTACAGCGGCTCGCTGGTGCTTCAAAGCCCGATCGCCGCCACCACCCGCGTCACGATCGTCCCGACCCCCGAGCCCCGCCTCCGCGTCGTCAGCGACCAGGAGGGGGTCGTCGACCCGCCGCCGCCGACCGACGACGAGATCGACTTTTCCTCCGACTCCGCCGCGCCCTTGGTCGACTGGCTCGACGCCCGCGACGTCCCCCGCTGGGCGCGCTACCCCCTGGGCTGCCTCTTCCTCTTCCAACGCGCCTGGGGATGGCGGCCCGACGGCGGCCTTTCCATCCATATCTCCACCGACGTGCCGACGTCGATGGGCGTCAGCAGCAGCGCCGCCCTGGAGGTCGCCACGCTTCGGGCGCTGGAGGCGGCCTCGGGCCGACGGTTCGCGGGGACGGCGCTGGCGAGGCTGGCGCAGCGCGCCGAGAACGAGGTCGTGGGCGCGCCGTGCGGGCTGATGGACCAGCTCGCCGCGGCCCACGGCGCGCGTGGCGCGCTGTTGCCGATCCTCTGCCGCCCGGACGCGATGCGCGACCCCGCGGCGCTGCCCGAAGGCGTGATCGTCGCCGGCTGGCCGAGCGCCGTGAAGCACGCCGTCACCGGCGTCGAGTACGGCGCGGCGCGGACGGCCGCCTTCATGGGCAAGCGGATCCTCGAGGTCGCGCTGGGGCGTTGGTTCCAACACCTCGCGGAGCTTTCGCCGTCGGTCGTCGGCGGCGTCCCGGCCGACGTCCTGCCGGCCTCGATGACCGGCTCCGAGTTCGTCGCCCGTTACGGAGCGGTCGAGGACCCGCATTCGACCGTCGCGTCGGATCGCCGCTACCCGGTCCGCGCCGCCGCCGAGTTCGCCGTCGGCGAGAACTTCCGCTGCGAGCTGGCCGAGCGCCTCTTCCGCGGCGAGGTCGCGGATCGAATCCGAACGCCGCGGCTGGCTGGCGAGCTGATGTACCAGTCGCACCTGGGCTACGGCTCGATCGGCCTGGGACGCCCGGAGACCGACGCCATGGTCGCGGCCGTCCGCGACCTGGGCCCGGCGCGCGGCTTCCACGGCGCGCGTTCCAGCGGCGGCGGCTGCGGCGGCACGGTCGTGGTATTGTTGGAGGCCCAGGCGCTGCCGGAACTCAGACGCCTGGCCGAGCGCGCGGGCTCCCCGCCGTTGATCCTCTGATTCAGACGGAATTATTCTAACGCGACGTCCTTCCCCCCTCGCGGGGGAAGGTGGCCCGAAGGGCCGGACGGGTGGGGGAGCGTAAAAGAAGGCCGTCGAGATCCCGAGCCGCCCAGACCGGCTTTCGACTTTCCGACGGCTTCCCTTGACGCCCTCCCCCTCATCCGGCGCTTGGAACGATGCCGAAATAACTTCCGGGAATCCTTCGCGGCCGAATCGCGTGCC
>CALCIB010000305.1 GCA_937907525.1 uncultured Planctomycetales bacterium
CCAAGGCCAGCAAGGCCAAGGTCAGGGCCAGGGGCAACAGGGCCAGCAAGGCCAGGGCCAAGGTCAGCAAGGCCAAGGTCAGGGGCAGCAGGGCCAGCAAGGCCAGGGCCAAGGCCAGCAAGGCCAAGGTCAGGGCCAGGGGCAACAGGGCCAGCAAGGCCAGCGGGGCCAACAAGGACAGGATGAGCGGGGCCGGCGGGGGCCGGGCCAGCAGGACCAGGGTCGTCAAGGCGGGGAGTCGGAGCGCGGGAGCGAGCGGCAGCCAGGGCAAGGCGGCCAGCCCGGCCAGCAGTCGGGGCAGGGCGCCCAGCCCGGCCGGCAACCGGGGCAAGGAGACCAGCCGGGAGAGCAGTCCGACGGCGGCGGTCGAGAGCAGGGCGAGCCGGGCCGCAACGGCGCGGGAACTCCCGACTCCAGCCCCAAGAGCGGCGGCGGTCCCGGCGGCGGCCCTCCGCCGAAGGTCGCCGACCAGCCCGACGAGTCGATCGCCCCCACGCCCGAGCGCGACTCGATCGGCGAGAACGACGTCGCCCCGCGGAACCAGAAGCAATCGGACCTCGTCCTCCGCACCATCCGCGACCTGCTCGACAAGAAGGCCGATACCTCGGACCTGGAGCAAGCCACCGGGATGAGTCGGAGCGAGATCGAGCAGTTCGTCAAGCAGTACGAGAAGGTGGAATCCGGCCCCGCCGGGCCCGGTCGCGACATCGAGATCGAGCCCGGCGCCTCCGGCGAGGACGCCCGCGCCTCGGCGAACCTGCCGGGGCTGGGCAACCACTCGATCACCAGCAGCGCCCTGAAGAACCGCGGCTCGATCCCCCAGGACCAGATCCGCGGCAACCAGGAAGGGGTTCGCTTCGCCCCGCCGCCGGAGTTCCGCGGCAAGGTCGAAGGCTACAAGAACGCCCTCTCCCGCTCCAAGCCCGCCCCCGCCCGCCCCGCCGCCGACGGTACGCGCTGAGGTCGAAAGAGGAAGAGAAGGAACCACCGAGTCACGGAGGACACAGAGAGGAGAGAAAGAGAAAGAGGCGCGAGTCCGGCCTTCCCTCGGACTTGCCTTTTCCTCCTCTACGTGTCCTCCGTGACTCGGTGGTTCCCATCCGGGCCCGACCGCGGAAGGTCACTTCTCGCCGGGGAACCTGCCGCGCATCCGGTAAAGGGAGACGAGGGCGCGGTCGAGCATCCGTTCGCCGGCGCCCAAGGCGATCGGCGACATGCGAGGGTCGGCGCCGTAGCCCCCCTGGGCGGCGGCTTCGATCGTCGGCAGGTAGAGGAAGTGGCCGTTGCAGCAGCCCAGGACCAGGGCGAACGGCAGGTCGGCCCGCTGGCGAAGCCGGGTCGCGTGGGCGTGGAACGGTTCGCCGGGAAGACCGACCAGGCCGATCGAGTCGCCCAAGAGCGCGACGGTCGTCTCCGGACGCATGCCGCCGGCGTACTCGTCGGCGAAGTTCTCGACCAGCTCGGGGAAGAAGACCCGGCCGTAGATCAGTCGGTTCACCGGGTTGGTCACGTCCAACCGCGCGCCGAACTCGTGGCGCTCCACCGTCACGGCGAGCGTCGGCTTGACGGGTTCGGCGGCCTTCGCCGTCTCGGCCAGGGCGAGGGCCTCCAGCGCCAGGGCGCGGCCGAACTCGTCGGCCCCCCGGACGCCCGCGGGAGGGTTCGGGCTCATGTCGCCGCCGGCGCCTTGCAGGAACATCGCCGGGGCCTTGAGCCGTTCCTCGATCGCGAGCCGCATGGCGCCCGGGTAGTCGGCGGAGAACGTCAGGTCGTCGCCGGGCCGCATGACCGGGTGCGCGGCGTAGTTCGCCATCAGGACCAGAGGCGAACCGTCGGCCCGGTCGACCCGGACGACGGTCAAGCGCGGATCGGTCGATTCCGGCGCGCGCTTCGAGTGCCGGTTGCGGTTCATCGGGACGTCCCCGGCCGCGGCGCGGACGGCGACGGGCTCAAGACGGTCGTCGGCCTCGGCGACGGCCGCGGCGATCTTCTCCGGGAGTTCGCGGGCGTAGGCGACGGCCGCGTCGAACTTGCCGCCGCCCTTGCCGGGCGCGTCGGTCAACTCGACCACCGGGCCGTGGTGGGTGTGGCTACCGCAGACCAGGATGCCGGCGAACCCGCGCGGGGCCAGGATCTTGCGGATCCGCGCGGTCATGGCGGGAGTCGGCCCCCGGCCCAGGTCCGTGGCGACGATCGCCAGCTTGACCCCGCCGGCCTCGACCACGAGCGCCCTGGCGAGCAGGGGGTCGTGGACGCCCCGGGAGAGCGCGTCGTGGCGAGCGGCGTAGCCCCACATGGGGGTCGCCGCGGCGGGGGTGACGTCGCGCGTGGCGACGCCCGCCCGAAACCCCGCGGCGGGCTCCTCGGTCGCGACGGCGCGCGCCGCCAGCGCGATCGAGACGAACGCGACGATCGATGGCTTCACGGTGACGACTCCCCATCCCAAAAAGGCCGGCGCCGGTCAAGTCCCTTGCAAGGGCGCTTCGGCCTAGTACAATAGTTCAACCGCGTCGCGCGGGATGCACGTCTCGGCCGTCGCGAGGGGGGGGCCGTCGAACCCTCCGCCCCGCGTTCCTGGGATCCGATCGGGCGAACCGTCGCCCCGTTGCATGGAACGAGAATTCCCGCGAATCATCTGGACATCCCGGCGAGCGACCGCGAGGCGCCGGAGATGGTTCGCGGGGGCGGTCCCTCCGAGGATCGGGGGCGTCGCGTCACCTGAGTGCCAGGCGGAGGCCCGGTTCATGGCGGAAAAGACCTCGGACTCTCCCGTGCGGATCATCGGCAGCCGAGAGCTGCATCAAAACCTGCCGGGGATCCTCCGCGAGTTGGAGAAGGACCAGGTCCGCTACGTCCTGACCGTCCACGGCAAGCCCCGAGCGGTCTTGATCGGGGCCGGGCCCTATTTGAACATGATCCAGGGGGGCCGGAAAGCCAGCGAGGCGCTCGTCGGCCTGCAACTCACCGCGCTCTTGGGCGGAGACCTGGGCGCGGTGCCGCTCGACGACTTGGAGCGGGCCCTCGACCACCGGGACGCCGACTGACGCCCCCGGCGGTCGCCCCGCCCATGTCCTCTCGTCAGGCTCACTCCGCGTCGGTGTTCGCCGGCTCCGGCTCCGGCTCCGGCTCGGCCTCGGCCTCAACCGTTCGGCGGGCCTTCATCCGCGCCCGGGCGAACTCGAAGACGGCCGGCAAGACCGAAACCACGATGATCGCCAGGACCACCAGCTTGAAGTTCTTCTGGACGATCTCGCTGCCGGCGAAAATCTTCCCCCCCACCAGGAACATCGCCACCCAGGCGATGCCGCCGGTCACGTTGTAAACCGCGAACTTGCCGTAGTTCATCCGGCCGATCCCGGCAACGAACGGAGCGAACGTCCGGACGATCGGCATGAACCGCGCCAGGATGATCGTGACCGCGCCGTACTTCTCGTAGAACTCGTGCGCCTGCAACAGGTGCCGGCGGTTGAGCAGCCGGGAGTCCTCGCGCGAGAAAACCTTGGGGCCGACGTACCAGCCGATCGCGTAATTCACCGCGTCCCCCAGCACCGCCGCGACGATCAAAAGCGCCGTCAGGGGGAGGAGCCGGATCGGCGCCTCGGGATGAGCGGCGACCGCGCCCGCGGCGAACAAAAGCGAGTCCCCCGGCAGGAACGGCGTGACCACCAGCCCCGTCTCCGCGAAGACGATCGCGAAGAGGATGACGTACAGCCACGGCCCCACCGCCTGCGCGAGCTGGTTGAGCGACTCCGGGCTGAAGTGGATCACGAAGTCGAAAAGCTGCTGCACCAGGGCCATCACGAACTCCATGAGGGGACGGTCGATCGGACACGGCGGGGCGATCCGTCGTCGGGGGGTTTCCAACCCCCCGGCCCGCCTCGATTCGCAACAGTGTTCGGCACAAGACTCGTTTGGGACGCCGCGATCGATTCACCGCCGGGCCGGCGACCCTTGAAACGGCCACGGCGTTCGTCGCCTTCTCCCCTTGAGCAAGATTATTCGTGAGTGACGTAAGTCCAAGAACGATCCCGGATGCCTCGTCCGATCACCCAACCGTCCAATGACTTAGGGCGGCCTTGGGCTGATTCGCGACAACACCCGGCACCATAACGATTTACGAGTCCCACGAATAATCTTGCCTTGAGGGAGAAGGTGGCCCGAAGGGCCGGATGAGGGGTC
>CALCIB010000306.1 GCA_937907525.1 uncultured Planctomycetales bacterium
TCGACCCCTCATCCGGCCCTTCGGGCCACCTTCTCCCTCAAGGGGAGAAGGCGACCGACGCAACGGCATGTCTCAAGGATCAAATCTCGCGGTTGCGTTAGAATTTCATGGCCGTCGATCACTCCCCGCCCGGAAGTCCACGCCCTCCCTCGCCTCCCCCTCGGCGAGCTTCACGGTTCGCGACGTCCCCTTCGGGGCCTGCCGGGCGTCGAGCCAGAACGGGGCGATCTGGACGAACTGCTCGCCGGGACGGATGAACTTCAACTCATAAGTCCCGTCCTCGGCGGTCTCGGCGGTCGGGTCGTAGTAGCGGTTTTCCAGTCGGTCGGCGGCGCTGGCGCGGACGGCGACGCGCGCGGCGGGCTTGCCGTCGGCGGTGGTGACGCGGCCCTTGACGGCGGCCGGGCGGGTCAGGCGGATCTCGACGTCGCGGATGGTCTGGCCGGGCTTGGTCTTCATCGGCGGCAGGACGCCGTTGGCCCAGTTCCGCCACTCCTGGTACTTGCCGTCGTGGGCGACGAGGTTGTACTCGACGTCGCCGCTGGCCGGCAGCTTCAGCGTGAACGAGCCGTCGGCGGCGGTCGCCTCGCTGAAGCGGGTGTCGCCCGTCAACGAGTTCCCCGACCCCGTCTTGGCCGCCGTGGCGGTCGCGCCGGCGACGGGCTCGCCGTCGGGGTCGAGCACCCGGCCGATCACCGTCACGGCCGGCTCGACGGTGATCGTCACCGGGGCCATGCCGGGCGACAACTCGAAGTCCAGACGGTCGAAGTTGCGCTGAAGGCCGCGGCCATTCAGCAACGCCTCGGGTCGGCTCCACTGGGTCGACGCTTGCTCCGACCACCACCGCGCGTAGCCGGGGGCCTCCACGGAGAACTGGAACGGGCCGGGGAGCATGTCGCGGATCGCGAGGTCCCCGTCGGCGTCGGACGTCCCTTCGACCCCTGGATGCTGCCAGTGGAAGAGCCTCACTTTCGGGACGGGCTTGCCGGTCAAGGAGTCGACGACCCTGGCCTGGAAGGTCGCGCCGGCTTCCAGAGGCAGGTCGAGCCGTTGCGCCTGGTCGGCGGCGAGCGCGACGCCGGATCGTCGGAACACGCCGACGCCGGGGGCGCGAACCTGGACGTCGTAGACGTCGGCCTGGGTGTAAAGGCGGTAGCGACCGTCGGCGTCGGTCCTGGTCTCCGACCAGATCTCGCCGATCATCACGCCGTCGCCCCGTTTGGGTCCGCAGTTCGCCCGAACCAGAACGTCGGCGGCGGGCTTGCCGTCGGGGGCGGTGGCGCGGCCCTCGAAATACGTCTTGTCGCCCAGCACGACGACCCAGTCGGGTTGGCCGGTCGGCCGCTGGACGAACAGCGCCGGAGTGCGGCCCTCCCTGGAGATTCGGACCTCGATCTTGCGGTCGCGGCCGAGGTCGCCGAGCCGGAAGAATCCCCGGGCGTCGGTCTTCGTCTCGTTCCCCTCGTGCCAGGTCCAGGCGTCGACCAGCGCGCCCTCGATCGGCTTGCCGGCCTCGTCGACGACCACGCCGGCGAGTTCGTCGGCCGCAACGTCGGCCGGGCTCTTCACGCCCGGAGGCGGGCCGGGCCGGGCGGTCGCGTCGCGGCCTTCGCCCTCGACGCGGAGCGTGGGGGCGTCGAACCGGGCGACGCCCCTGGGGATCGTCGTCGGGTGCAACCGGATGCCGGTCGTCATCGCGCGTCCCTCCACCTTAAGGACGTAGAAGGACGATTCGCCCGCCGGGAGCCGGACCCGGTAGCGTCCGTCCGCTCCGGTGGGAGGGAGGAGCCGCGCCGGGCCGGTCTTCGGGTTGGAGGGCCCGTAGACGCCGACCACGGCGGCGGCGACGGGACTGGCCCCTTCCGACGACATGACGGTCCCCGAAACCTCGACGCCCGGAATCAACTCGATCGTGGCGTCGGCGGCCTGGCCGGCCTCCGGTTCCAGCCCCTCCAGGGCGCGGAAGGTCCACGACTCGCCCTCGCCCGCGCCAGCGACGTAGACGTTGAACGGCCTGGCTTGCAGGCCGTCGATGACGAACCGGCCGTCGGCGGCGACGGGGGCCTCGCCCCTGGGGCGGGTGAAGTTCGGCGTGGCTTGCGGCGTCTGGCTCGCCTGGCACCAGGCCCGGAGCTTGGAAAGATCGACGCCGTCGACCTTGGAGACGACCTTCCCCTCGATCCGGGAGGCGGGCAGGGTCTTCACTCGGATCGCGCTCCCCGGCGAGGCGGCGAGGAAGCCTCGGTCTTCGGGCGAGGCCGCCGGCCCGCTCGCCTTCGGAAGCGGGAAGACCCGGGGGCGGCCGTCGGCGGTCGCGACCTCGAACCGGAGGGGGCTCCCCGCGGCCGCGGCCTCGGGGAGCGTACACGAGCCGTCCGCCGCGGCGGTCGCGGTCAGGTGCCGGTCGATCGGCGTCCCCTCCACGCCGCCGCGGGGGAACGGAGGATAGATCCACGACGTCGCGCCGGTCCCCGGCCCGCCCGCCGCGGGGCCGGGCTCGGCCCGCTGGACGACGCGGATCGTCGCGCCCGGGATCGGCCGGTCCCGCTCGTCCACGATCGTCACGGCGAACGCCGCGGGGCGGGCGAGCTTGACGACGAGGCCCCGTTCGCCGCTCGCGCGAAACGAGGGGCCCATGAACCGCGCCGTCGACCCCGGCGCGAGGCCGGGCTTGGCCGCGACGACGAAGACCCTGACGTCGTCCCCCGGCCAGGACGTCGAGAACTTCCCCTCGGCGTCGGTCGTCAGCAGGCGACGGCCGCGGCCTTCGTCGCCGAACACCGCGACCGTCGCGCCCTCGATCGGCGCGTCGTCCGAGTCGACGACGACGCCGTCGATCGACGTCGGGCGTTCGTTCGAAGGCGGGGCCGCGGCCTCGGCCGGTTTGGCCGGGGGCGTCGGCGATTCCCGGGCCGTCGCCGAGCGGACGCGGAGCGCGCCCAGGCCCACGGCGACGGCGAGGGCCGTCGATCCTAACATGAGCGCGCGGGCGAGGGACGGACGCGAAAGCGTGCGCGGCATGTCGTCCTCCAGGAGTCGCTGAATGCGGATCGCCGTCGCGCGGCGGTCCAGGAAGGGGAGCGAGGCGGAAGGAAGAGGGCGGGGCGCCGGCCCTCGGGAAAGGTCCAACAGCAATCGGGCGAGACCGCGGGGGTCGTCGCCGACCGCCACGACGGCCTCGTCGCACAGCAGTTCGCGCTCGCGGTCGATCCGGGCCAGCAGCCAGGCGACGGCCGGATGGAACCACGACGGCGCGCGCAACAGCTCCTCCAGGAGCTTACCGACGTCGTCATATCTCCGAACGTGCGCCAGTTCGTGAATCATCGCGGCGCGGCGGCGGTCCACGGGCCAGGCGTCCCAGTCGTCCGGCAGCGCGACGATCGGCCGAAGGCCGCCGACCATCACCGGCGAGGCGGCCTCGGGATGCCGCGCCAGAAGGACCGGCCGCGACGTCGGCAGCGCCTCGCGGCAGGCGTCCCAAAGCGCGCGGTCGTCGGCCGTCGCGGGCGTCGCCGCGCGGACCCATCGCCGAAGCGCCCGCATGCCCAGCGCCAGGCGGACGAGCGTCGTCAACATCCCGAACAGCCACGCGGCGACGACGGTCCTCGCGGCGATCCGCGGCCAATCGACCGGAGCGGCGGGCGTCCGCGGCCCGCGCCGGGCTTCAAACGCGACGCGGGTTTCGATCGCCTCGACCTGGGCCGGGGTGAGCGGCCGAATTCGCGAGAAGTCCGGGATGGGGCCCGGCGCCAGGGCCGCCGTACTCGCCGACGGCGGAGCGCGGAACACATAAGCGTCCCACCGTGGCGCGAACGCGAGCGCCGGGCCGGCGAGCAGCGCGGCGACGCAAAGGGCGGAGCGCGTCGCGGTCCTCCGCGGCGGCCGGATCGCGAACCAGACGCCGAGGGCGACGATCAATAGCCCCCATCGGATCGAGACGTCTACCAACGTCCATAAGACGGCGTCCGCGAGACGGTCGCTCATCGCTTCTTGCTCCGTTTCGGGGTCGGCTCGGTCTCGGGTACGTCCGCGCGTTCCACCTCCGCCAATTTGGCCTCGATGGCGCGCAGGTCGTCGGGCGCGATTTGCTCGGAATCGACCAGGCCGAGGACGAGGCTCTCGGCCGAGCCGTGGAAGAACCGCGACAGGAAATCCGAAAGCAAGCTCTCGGTCGCCTCGCGCCTGGAGACCGACGGCCGATAGACGTGCGCCTGGCCGTCCTTCTCATGGTCGACCAGCCCGGCCTTCTCCATCTGTTGCAGCAGTCCCAGAACGGTCGTGTACGGCTGCCGCCCCCCCCGCGGGAGGTGCTCCATCAGCCCCCGAACCGTCAGCGGTCCGCGCTCCCACAACACCCGGAGCACGGCGAACTGCCGCTCCGTGATCGCCAACGCCTTCCGCCCCGCCATCGTTCCGTCCTCCCTCGCGACCGAACCCCACGCGCCACTGAGTACCGAATATTGCGTAGCACGCCCGTGGGAGTCAATGGGGTTCGATCGGAATGGAACGACGGCCGGCTCGGGGGCGCTAGCGCGGGTCGTATTTGGAGACCGGGATCGCGCGCCTCACCTCGGCGACGCGGGTCAGGTCGATCTCCGCGAGCGCCAGGCCGGCGGGGCCGTCGGGGGCGGTCGCCAGGACGACGCCCCAGGGGTCGACGATCAGGGCGCGGCCGAAGCTCTCGCGCAGCTCCGAGTCCTCGCCGTGGCGGCCGTGTTGCGCGGGGGCGATCATGAACGCCTGGCACTCGATCGCGCGGGCGCGCAGAAGCTCGACCCAGTGGTCGCGGCCCGTCCGCATGGTGAACGCGGCGGGGACGCAGAGGACCTCGGCGCCCTGGCGGACCAGATCCCGGTACTGGTCGCCGAACCGAAGGTCGTAGCAGACGCTCAGGCCGAAGCGGGCCAGGGGCGTTTCGGCGACGACGTACTCGTCGCCCGGCTCGACCGTCCGCGACTCGGTCGACCGGGCGGCGTCGGAGTGGTCGACGTCGAAGAGGTGGACCTTGCGGTAAACCGCCAGCCGCGCGCCGTCGGGGCCGAACAGGACGCTCGTATTGCGACATCGCCCCGGCGACGTCCCGCGCTCGTGGAACGAGCCGAGCAAGAGATGAATCCCGCGCCGCCGCGCCATCGCGGCGAAGGCGGAGCAGACGGGGCCGTCCAGGGGCTCGGCCCGGCGGACCTTCTCGTCGGCGGGGCCCAGGAAGCCGGAGTTCTCCGGCGTGGCGACGAACCGCGCCCCGTACCCCGCGGCGCGGGCGACCAGCGCCTCGATGGCGGCCAGGTTGGCGGCGACGTCGGTCCCGGAGCGGGTCTGGATCGCGGCGGCCAGGAACATGAGATCGCGCCTTTCCAATTCTCAATTCAACGCTTGCGGTTCCAGTCCGGATTTCGATAGACCCCGCGCTCGATCCGATCGGCGTCCTCCAGCAGGTCGTCGGGCCAGTCGGTCGGGACGGGCTCCAACCCCAACGCGGCGGCGAGGGCGGCGACGAGGGGGTCGGACCAGGCGCGGGGGTCGGGGTCGATCGCGGCGAGGTCGGCGGCGCCGGGGAGTTCGGGGACGGCGTCGGCCTTGCGGAGCAACAGCGACGAGTGCTGAAGCACCGCGCCGGCGCGTCGGCGCTGGGCGCTGCCGAGCACCTTCGCGCCGCGGAGGACCAGGTCCTCGCCGTCGCGGCCGGCGAAGCAGAGGAACGGGTGGGAGGGAGCTTCGTCCGGTTCCAGGTCGCCGTGGCGCCGCGGTGGCGCGCCGGCCGCTTCAAGCATGCCGGCGGCGGCGCGGTGGACGGCGCGGTACAGCGCGACGTTGGGCCGGGCCAGGGGGTGGTTCGACGGGATGACGATCGCGAAGGTCAATTCGTGTTCGTGCCAGATCGCCCCGCCGCCGGTGGCGCGACGGACCTTGGCGGCGGATCGCCATCGGGGCTCGCGCTCGGTCTCGGCCCAGGGTTGGAAGTAGCCGAGGCTCAGGGTGGGCTCGGACCAGGCGTAGGTTCGCAGCCAGGCGGCGGAGGGATCGCGAGCGACGCGCGCCAGCATCGCCTCGTCGATCGCCATGTTGGCCGGTCCCGTTGCGACGCGGTACGGCGGGACTCGGCAGAGCATGAGGGGCCTCGAAGCGGGCGCGGAGGGATCGTTGGTGGTGGATTCCCGACCGTCCCGGATTTCGGGGCGGCGATCCTAACGGCCTTCCCCCCTCGCGGGGGAAGGTGGCCCGAAGGGCCGGATGAGGGGGG
>CALCIB010000307.1 GCA_937907525.1 uncultured Planctomycetales bacterium
GTCGCATGCGAGATCCGATAAGTGTCGGGTCGTCAGCCCGGCGGGAGAGGGGACGTTTCCAGGCCGTTTGGGGCTCGCGCCGATCACGCCCCGACCGCTTGGGCCGTCTCCTCCGCGCCGGCCTCGCCCTCCAGGGCGGCGGGGCGCGGGGAGAACCAGCGGGCGACGGCGGTCCCCAGGATGACCGCGACGCAGGCGACCATCAGCGCGGTCAGGCCGATGTTGAGCCAGCCGCGGACCACCTGGCCGGCCTTGACCAGCCCCAGGAACTTGTAGGTGATCTCGTAGTACGCCGCGGACGTGGTCGTCGCCACCACGAACGCCATCGGCAGGATGGTCGTCCAGGCGTAACGGCCGCGGCCGGAGTTGTACAGGGCCGTCGTCACCACCGCGAGCGCGATCACCGACAGGATCTGGTTCGCCAGCCCGAACATCGGCCAGATGCTTTCCACCGACCCGGTGGCGATGAAGTACCCCCAGCCGAAGACGACCAGCCCCGTCGCCAGGAACGAGGCCGGCTGCCAGTCCAGATCGCCCAGCGGCTTCCAGACCCTCCCGAGCATCTCCTGCACCAGGAACCGCGCGATCCTGGTCCCGGCGTCGATGGTGGTCAGGATGAAGAGCGCCTCGAACATGATGGCGAAGTGATACCAGAACGCCTTCAGCGAGCCGAGCCAGGGAGCGGCGTCGGTGAAGATCCGGGCCATCCCCACGGCCAGGGTCACGGCGCCGCCGGTTCGGCCGTGAAGCGACTCGCGGACCTCCTTCTCCATCTCCACCAGTTCGCTGGCGGGGGTCGCGCCCGGGGTCGGGTCGAGCGCGTGGCCGCCGTCGACGTCGAACTCCGACGCCTTGAGGAAGCGCGCGAAGTCGGGGTTGGCGGCGAGGAAGTCGGGCCGCTTGCCCAGGTCGATGTTGATGTCGTAGTACATCGCGCTGGGGAGCGCCGCCGCGGCGATCAGGGCCACGACGCCGACCAGTCCCTCCATCAGCATCGAGCCGTAGCCGATGATCCGGGCGTCGGACTCGCGCGCGATCATCTTGGGGGTCGTGCCCGAGGAGACCAGCGCGTGGAAGCCGGAGATGGCCCCGCACATGACGCAGATGAACAAGTAAGGAAAGACCGGGCCGTTGAACGACGGCCCGCCGCCCGAGGTGAAGAACGGGTCGATCGGCGGCGCCTCCAGCTTCGGGTTGGCGACGATCACGCCGGCCACCAGCAGGAAGATGGTGCCGATCTTCAGGAAGCTGGAGAGGTAGTCGCGAGGCAGGAGGAGCAGCCACACCGGCAACACCGCCGCGACGAACCCGTAGGCCGCCAGCGCCGCCACGGTCCCCCCCCGCGACAGCGAGAAGAACGGCTCCAGCGGCGAATCGGGCACCAGGCCCCCCAGCCCCGTGACCGCCAGCACCATCGCCGCGCCGATCAACGACGCCTCCACCACCCTCCCCGGCCGCAGCTTGTACATGTACCAGCCGACGAACAGCGCGATCGGGATCGTCATGGCGATCGTGAACGTCCCCCACGAGCTTCCCGGCACCAGCCGTCGCGCCTGGTCGGGGAGCTTGAAGCCGCCGCCCGGAGCGGAGGTCAGCGACTCGCCGGCCGGGACCGCGAGTTGGAACCCCTCGTGGAAGCTCATCGCCTCGTCCGCGCCGGCGCCGAAGCGGTAGTTGGAGCCGGGGGGGACGTCGTAGATCTTCGGCCCGCCGGCGGCGGTGGTGGAGGCGACCTGGGCGCCTTCCGGGTACGTCAGGACGGTCCCCGCCTTCATGGCGACGTCCTCGCCGCCGAGGGCCTTGACGACCACCACCCCCAGCCCCGCGAGCGCGATGATGAGGATGTAGAGGATGGCGATCGACGCCGCCACCCCCGCCGGCCGGCCGATCTCGGTGCGGGCCAGGCTCGCCAGGCTGCGACCCCCGCGCTGGGTTGAGAGGGCCAGGACCATCATGTCCTGCACCGCTCCCGCCAGGCAGACGCCGATGACGATCCAGAGCAGCCCCGGCAGGTAGCCGAACTGAATCGCCAGCACCGGGCCGATCAGCGGCCCGGCCCCGGAGATCGCGGCGAAGTGGTGGCCGAAGAGCACCCAGCGGTTGGTGGGCTCGTAGTTCTGCCCGTCCTCGAAGCGATGGGCCGGCGTCGTCCTCGAATCGTCCAGGACCGCGACGCGGTTCGCGAGGAAGCGGCTGTAGAACCGCAACGCCAACGTCAGGATCGCCAGGACGCCGACCATCACCGGCATCGCGTGCATCGTCATCGACCCACCCCCGCCCGCGCCACTCGAAGGAACCCGACGGTCCATCCCGTCGCCCGCGGCATGATAACAGAACGGAGACGACGAACGCATAGACACGCGCGCCGGCGGCGGGAGCGGGGGCCGAACGACGGCCGTCGGCCAGCCCGCTTGAGAATGGATCGCTTTTGTTTTCGAAAGCGAAATGCAAGGTTCGTAAAAGGGCCGCAAAAAATATCGTTGGGATCTTGAAAACACGACATGGGGTTGATAATTTGAAACGTCAGGTTGACACCGAGCGATTATTAGTGCCGACCGCGGCCCACCCCGTCGAATCGCAAGCGCCTCGGCGCCTGGCGCGGGGGCCCCGCGATTCCGGCGGATCGCGCGGAGACCAAGGACCGTCCCGGCCGAACCGTTCGTCGGGACGCGCGAGGACCGCCGGTCGAATCGATCACCCTTGACCATGGGAGCGATGTCGTGAGACGGAGAACAGCATTGTTCGCCCTCGCCGCGTTCACGCTGGCGACGGCTTCGAGGGCTCGGGCGGACATCATGATGACCGCGCGGGAGGGGATGAACGTCACCACCTTGCTTGAGTCGTCGTCGATGACTCTGCGAGTGCTGCAGGAGACGTACGGGCTCGGCGACGCGCCGCTGACCTTCACGGGAAGCTACTCCGACACGGGCGGCACGCTCACCGTGACCGGCGACGCCGCGGGGCAGCCGCTGTCGTTGACGCTGACCTCGACGCTCACCGGCGACCTCGGCGGCGACATCAACGTCGCCGTCACCGGGACCGGCTCCTGGCTCGGGGCGCCGATCGCCACGACCGGCCAGACGAGCTGGCTCTTCGATTCGAGCCTGAACGACTATCAGGCCATGGACTACGACGACCAGGGTACGTTCGGGACCGGCAGCCGCAGTTGGGTCGTGCGCGGCGCCGAGTTGCTCGTCGGCGCCGGCGTGGGAGGCTGGCTCGGCGGCTGGGGCGGGGCCTTCACCGGCGCCTTGGCCGCCTGGACGATCTCGGACATCGTTTACGAGGGGGGCGACGCCCTCACCCCTCCGCCGCCGCCCACCCAACCCACGACGCCGTCCACTCCGTCCACTCCGCCGCCCTCCACGCCGCCTCCGGCGCCCCCGAACCAGATCATCGACGTGATCACCGGGTCCGACAACACGGTTTACAAGAACAACGGCAACGTGATCAACGGGCGTGGCGCGTTCAACGACGGCGCGATGTCCGGGACGTACGCCGTCGTGCCCGAGCCGTCGTCGCTGTTGTTGCTGGTCTCGGCCGGGGCGGTCGGGCTCGGCTGGGCGGGCCGTCGGCGGGCCGCCTGAACGGGGAGGGCCCCGCGGAACGGCCCGGACGATCTTTCCGGATCGTCCGGGTCGCGAAGCGATCCGAACCGTTCGACCGCGGCGGCCTCGTCGTCGTCGCGGCCGCCGTCTCGGGCGACTCTTAGAGTCTGTCCCATAAGGGCGTCGCGGCCGCCATAACGTCCTTCCCCCCTCG
>CALCIB010000308.1 GCA_937907525.1 uncultured Planctomycetales bacterium
AAGGTGGCCCGAAGGGCCGGATGAGGGGGAGGACGAGCAAGAAAGCCGTCGGCGTCCAGAGCTTCCCGGACGGGCTTCCGCGAATATCAACGGTCCTCTTGTTTGTCGTCCCCCTCATCTGACGCCTTCGGCGTCTGTCTTCCCCCGCGAGGGGGGAAGAGCGTTCACCTTCACCCTATTGGAAATCATGGGACCGAATCATGAGCATTTCCCCGAACCACGAGCCCGCCGAGCGCGAGGACTTCATGCGGCGCTGTCTGGAACTGGCGGCCGTCGCCGGGGCGCGGGGGGACGCGCCGGTCGGCGGCGTCGTCGTGATCGACGGCGCGATCGTCGGCGAGGCGTCCGAGACCCTTCCCACCGGCGACTCGGTCACCGGCCACGCCGAGACGCTCGCCTGCCAGGCGGCCCTCGACCAAACCGGCCGCAAGGACCTGGCCGGCGCGACCTTGTACACCACCGCGGAGCCCTGCTTCATGTGCTCCTTCGTCATCCGACAGCTTCGCGTGGCCCGGGTCGTCTTCGGCGACGAAACGCCCCTGATCGGCGGCGCGAGTTCGACCCACCCGATCCTCACCGACCCGGCGCTTGACCCCTGGCGACCCGCCCCCGTCGTCGTCGCCGGCGTGCTGCGGGCCGAATGCGCGCGGATCAAGGCCCGGTAACGACGAAGAATCACAAACCGCCGAGACGGTTCGATCCCCTCCCCTTCTCGGCGGTCGGAACCGACCGAGCCGGGGAATCTCCCCTTGTGCGATCCGCCGGGACTCGACATTCTGGACCTTAAGGTGTAGATTTACCGGGCGGCCGCGACGGCCGCGTGGGGACCACGCGAGAGGGTATATCGATGGCGATCGACGTGAAGCGGACGGTGGGGGATCTGGTGGCGGAGCGGATCTCGCGGGCGGCGGTGCTCGACGGCTTCAAGCTCGACTACTGCTGTCACGGCCGGACGCCCCTGGAGGAGGCGTGCCGGACCAGGGGCGTGGATCTGGCGGCGGTGGTCGCGGCGGTCGAGGCCGACGACGCGGCGCCCAGGGACAAGGCGGACGTCGACTACGCGAACATGCCGCTGGGAGAGTTGGCCGACCACATCGTATCGACCCACCACTCCTACCTCCGGCGCGAGTTGCCGAGGGTCGGGATGCTCCTGGATCGGGTGGTCGCCGCCCACGCCGACCGCCACCCCGAGTTGCACGACGTCGCCAGGACCTACGCGGCGCTCAGCGACGGTCTGGCCTCCCACCAGATCCACGAGGAGGAGACGATCTTCCCCAGGATCCGCGGCCTTGAGACGGCCACCCGCGCCGCCGCCGGCGACGACGGGGTCCACGAACCGATCCACACGCTGATGCACGAGCACGACGCCGCCGGCGCGGCGATCGAGAAGATCCGCGACCTGACCGGCGGCTACGCCACCCCGGCCGACGGCTGCGCCACCTACGAGGCCCTCATGGCCGGCTTCGAGGCGCTTCAGACCGACCTGCACCGCCACGTCCACAAGGAAAACAACATCCTCTTCCCCAAGGCCGTCGCCCTGGAGGCGAGCCTGGCGTAAGCCCGATCGCCGCGAATCCGCGAGAGGCGAGCCCAAGGGCGCGTCGCGGGCGATGACGGCGTCGCGGAACGCGCCGCGACGGGCGGAGGTGGATCGCTCGCCTCCGCTCGGCGTTTCAGGCCGAGGCCGACCGCCGCGGGTCCGCCGCCGTCATCGCCGCTTTCCGCTCCTCGGCCGAAGCGCCCCCTTGCTCAACTCCACGATCCGCTCCGGCGACCTGGCGCCGTTGAGTTCCGCGAGCAGGGCCGTGGGCGTCGCGGCGTAGGGTTCGCCCCACCATCGCCGGTTGACGTTGTCCCACACGCGCCATCCCACGCCGGGGACCGCCCTGGCGACGTACCGTCGCGCCCGAGCCCCCATCGCCTCCTCCTCTTTTTTTTCCGAAAACCTGAAACGCCGACGCCCCGACCGCGGATTCTAACGAGGAGGAAGGGTTCTTTGGCAATTCGAGTGGAAGTGGATCGGTAAGGTCGGGTCGCGCCCCCGAGCGAAGAGCGTCCTCCCGCCCGCCGCCGACAACACGACACTTGCCGGATCCCGCGTGGGACCTCCAAGCAAGCCGACGCCAAACGGCCTTCTCCCCTTGAGGGAGAAGGTGGCCGAAGACCGGATGAGGGGTGGCGGATCCAGAAGCCGTCGGACTCGAATCCGGTTTCAACCAATGGCTTACGGTAAGCCGCGACGCCGGTCGACCCCTCATCCGGCCCTTCGGGCCACCTTCTCCCTCAAGGGGAGAAGGCGATGATCGCCGCGCCCTCTGAAAAAGCGTCGGGTCGTCAGCGCCCGCCGAGAGAAGGAACGACCGCGGCCCGCGCGAATCATCTCGACCCTGACGAACGAACCCAGGGCTGATCGCGGTGTAACGGTTGATGTATCAACGGATTGGGTAGAAATCGCTGCTCCTCGGGGCGCGACGATCGAACCCGATCGAGGCCGACGACTCGGTCTCACGTCGGGCGTTTCCAGACGAGCGTCCAGTGACGGTCGGAGGTCATCGCGACGGCGTCGGCGGGGAGGCCGAGGGCGACGCACAAGCCGGCGGCCTCGGCGACCGTCAAGCCGGCGTGGAGCGAGGCTCGGAACAGCTCGCGGGCTTCGGGCGATTCCCCGCCGGCGTGTTCCTCGACGAGTCTCGCCAGGGTCGCCTGGTCGTCGGGTCGGTAGAGGTCGCGGACCATCAGGGTGCCGCCGGGGGCGACGCGAGCGACCATCGCGGCCAGCGCGGGGGCGGGGTCGGGGACGTGGTGGACGATCGTGTTGGAGATCACGGCCTCGAAGAACGCGTCCCCCAACTCGGTCGGCTGCTTGGCGTCGCCCGGGACGAACCGGATTCGCTCGGACAGCCCGGCCGCGGCGACGTTGGCCGCGGCGCGGTCGAGCATCGCCGGCGCCAGGTCGAAGCCGACGACTCGGGCCCTGGGATCGGCCAGCGCCAGCGCGATCGGGATCCGGGCGGTCCCGGTGCCGACGTCCAGGATCTCGCCGCCGCGACAGGGGCCGTGGACGACGAGGAAGTCGGCGACGAACGCCTCGTTGACCGCCCGATGGTCCATCGCGTCGTAGCAGGCGGCCTCCTCCGGCCCGTCCATCGCCTCGGGTTCCAGCACGCGCGGGATCATCGGGGGAATGCCCTTCGAGACGAATTTGCTTTGTCGGAAACCATTACAAGCGAATATTCTTAATCCCTTCTCCCCTTGTGGGAGAAGGTGCCCCGCCAGGGGCGGATGAGGGGAGGCGCGACCGGAAGCCCTTGGAGACGCCCACCCCTCATCCGGCCTTCGGCCACCTTCTCCCACAAGGGGAGAAGGGGGGATCGTCGCCACCCGCTCTCCAGGTTTTCGCCAAGGCGGGATGGGCGCGGAAAGGATGGCGAGACTCAGAGCGCGTCGATGGCCTTCTGGGCTTCCTCCAGGCAGACGCGGACGTCGTCGGCGGGATTGTCCTCGTTCTCCTCGTATTCCAGGGCGACGAGGCCCTTGTAGCCCTGGGACTTCAGGGTCTTGAAGAGGCCGGGGTAGTCCAGGTCTCCCTTGCCCAGGATCGTGAAGTGCTTGGCGTCCTTGACGTCCTTCAAGTGGACGCCGTAGACCCGGCCGGCGAAGGCTTCCGCGGCGTGGACGGGGTTCTCCCGCGAGCGGAGGAAGTGGCCGCAGTCGATGCAGCAGCCGATCAGCGGGCTGTGGTGGGCGATCGCCTTGTCGATGGTGTCGATGAACTCGTAGCGGTGGCCCGGCCCGTGGTTGTGGATGCCGGCGCCGATCTGGAACTCGTCGACCAGCTTGTCCAGGTCGTCGAAGGCGTCGGGTTCCGGGTCGATGGAGATGTATTCGATCCCCATCGCCCTGGCGAACTCGAAGTACTCGCGGTTCTCCGGCGAGCCCTTCCTGATCGGGACCACGCCGTAGCCGACGACCCGAGTCTTGGCGTCGGCCAGGGTCTTCTTGTAGCCGGCGACGGTCGCCTCGTCGGCGGTGGTCGGCAGGTGGCCGGGGAACGCCTCCCAGAACTCGACGCCCAGCCCGTGGGAGACGGCCAGGGCCTTCTCCAAGTTGGGCTGGCCGCCCTCCTTGTAGCCTCGCAGCGAGTAACTCTGAAGGCCCATGCGGAAGGGAACGGAGGAGGCGGCGGCGAAGAGGTCGCGGCCGACGGCCAGCGCGCCCGCGGCGGCCATGCCGCCGGCGAGGAACCCGCGTCGGGAGAGGTTCGTGGTCATGGGGTCGTCCCGTCGAAACAAGGTCGAGGCGATCGCGGGGGAGGCGGAACGCCCCGCCTCGCCGCCGCCGTCGCCTGCGAGGCTAACCCACCGCCGTGGCCGTCGCCAGGGGCCACCCGCGCCGGATCGGCTTGCCACGGGGCTCGACGTTTGTCGTATACTAGGGGTCGGTGGAGGTTCGGCTCGGGCCGGGGAGGGAGTCGCCATGACGATGAAGCGCGGGATCGGAATCGCGGTCGCGGGTCTCGCCGGCTTGCTGGCCGCGGCGGCCGCGCCGGCGCTCGGGGACGTCACCCACGAGCAGGTCGAGCAGGCCATCAAGGACGGGGTCCGCTATCTCAAAAAGGCGCAGAACCCGGAGACGGGCGGCTGGCGGGACTACAGCGCCAACGACGCCCGCACCGGGTTGACCAGTTTGGTCACGCTGGCGCTTCTGACCGCCGGCGAGCCGGCGGACTCGCCGACGATTCAGGCGTCGCTGGCGTATTTGCACCGGTTCACGCCCGAGCAACTCGACTCGACCTACGCCGTCGCCCTTCAAACGATGGTGTACGCGATGGCCGAGCCGGAGAAGGACAAGCTGCGGATCGCCGCCAACGCCGACTGGCTGGAGCGCGCCCAGATCAAGCCGGCCGACTCGGTCCCCTGGCCGGGGTCGTGGAGCTACAATCTGTCGAAGGTCGGCCGCCGGGGGGACAACTCCAACAGCCAGTACGCGCTTCTGGGCCTGCACGCGGCCGCGGAGGCCGGCGTCAACGTCAAGCCCGAGGTCTGGAACCTGGCCCGCACCTACTGGGAAGGCGCCCAACGGGCCGACGGCGGCTGGGGCTATTACCACCGGAGCAGCGACCAGGTCTCCACCTCCAGCATGACGGCCGCGGGGATCTCCAGCCTGGTCATCAGCGGGCTTCGGAAGTTCCAGGGGGCCGAGGAGATCCGCGGGGCGAACATCATCAACTGCGGCAAGGGGGGCCTGAACGTCAACCTCCAGCGCGGGATCGGCTGGATGGCCAGCCGGTTCCAGGTCGGCCAGAACTTCCCCACCGGCCAGAGCTGGCGGCTCTACTTCCTCTACGGCGTCGAGCGCGCGGGACGGCTCGGCGGGGTTCGGTTCTTCGGCGACCACGACTGGTATCGCGAGGGCGCCGAGGCCCTGGTTCGCGAGCAGGACAAGCTCAGCGGCTCGTGGAAGGGGGCGGTCAACGAGAACGACCCCCTGATCGCCACCAGCTTCGCGCTATTGTTCCTGGCCAAGGGGCGGTCGCCGGTGTTGATCAACAAGCTGCGGCACGGCCCGCGTGGCGACTGGGACAACGACGTGGACGACGTCCGCAACATCGTCGACCTGGTCTCCCAGGACTGGAAGCACCTGTTGACCTGGCAGGTGGTCGACCCCGAATCGGCCACGGTGGAGGACATGCTCCAGGCGCCGATCGTCTTCTTCAACGGCCACCTCGCGCCGGAGTTCTCCGACGTCGCCGTGCGGAACATCCGGTCCTACGTCGATCAGGGGGGCTTCATCGTCGCCGACGCCTGCTGCGGCCGCGAGGAGTTCGACGCCGGCTTCAAGGAGTTGATGAAGCGGGTCTTCCCCGAGCCGGAGTACCGGCTCAAGCCGCTATCGTCCGATCATCCCGTCTGGCGGGCCAAGCACCTGATCGCCCCGGACTCGTACCCGCTCTGGGGGGTCGAGCACGGCTGCCGGACGGTGGTGATCTACTCGCCCAAGGATCTGTCGTGCTACTGGAACCAGATGGACCGCACCGAGCGAGACCGCCGCAACGAGCACATCGCCAAGGCGACGATGGTCGGCCAGAACATCATCGACTACGCCACCGGGCGGGAGCTTCCGGCCGACAAGCTGGTCGTCCGCGAGGTCCATACCTTCAAGGACGACGCCCCCAAGCGGGGCTCCCTGCGGATAGCCAAGCTGAAGCACTCCGGCGACTGGAACGTCGCCCCCCTGGCGGTCCCCAACCTGATGGAGGTGCTTCGCAAGCCGCCGTTCGGCTTCGACGTGGCGGTCGCCCAGAAGGACCTGGTCCCCACCGACCCCAACCTCGTGTACTACCCGCTGATCTACTTCCACGGCCGGGCCGCGGCGTCGTTCACCCCCGAGGACATGGAGGCGCTCCGCAACCACGTCGACCCCGGCGGCGGCACGATCTTCGGCGACGCGGCGTGCGGCAGCCCCGGCTTCGACGCCTCGTTCCGGCGGTTCGTCGCCGAGTTGTTCCCCGACAAGCCCCTGGTGCCGATCCCCAAGGACGACGAGTTGTTCACCAAGCAGGTCGGGCTGGACCTGAAGGACTGCCAGTACACCAAGGCGGCCGGCGGCGGCCAGGACTACCCCCAGTTGGAGGGGGTCAAGATCAACGGCCACTGGTCGATCATCTACTCCAAGTACGACATCGGCTGCGCCTTGGAACGGCACACCGGGCTCGACTGCAAGGGCTACACCTACGAAAGCGCCCTGCGGATCGCGGCGAACATCGTCATCTACGCGACGCTCCCCTAGCGCCCGGGGCGAAGTCGAGGCGGTGAGCGTCACATAAGTTGGTGAGACAGGCGTTCAGTTTGCGGAGACATCCCG
>CALCIB010000309.1 GCA_937907525.1 uncultured Planctomycetales bacterium
TCCCCATCGTGACCATCTCGGGGCCGGCCTGGACGATCTTCTCGACCTCGTTGCGGATCTTCCGAAGGTCCACGTCCAGGTTCCGCAGCACGTTCGCGGCGACCCCGCTCCCCTCCTTGATGAGGCCCAGCAAGACGTGTTCCGTTCCGACGTACTCGTGATTGAAGCGCTGGGCCTCTTGGTTGGCCAGTTGCATCACCTTGCGAGCACGATCGGTGAAGCGTTCAAACATGCGGTCTTCTCCGATCCGACGTTCCAAGCGGCGACGGGCCGATCCCCCGTCGAGGCGTCGAGCCTTCTTCACCTTGCATTGTACACCCGCGGGCGGCGGTTCGTCCAAGAGGGCGCCTCGTCGCGCCCCGGCGCCGTCGGGTCGACGCCGCTCCCGCCCCGGGTCGGCCGACGACCCGGACTCCGTCGAAACCCCTCCTCCGTCAGGCTTCGGGCCGGTCCAACGCGGCCAGCGCCCGCTCGACCTCCCACCGCCACTTCGCGTCGCCGTCCCGCTCCAGACACTGACGATACGCCTTGCGGGCCAGGTCGGGACGGTGGGTCCGGACGTGGATCGCGCCCAACTGCATCAGCGCGTCGGCGTCGGCGTCGTTCATCGCCAGGACCCGCTCGATCCGCTTGCGGGCCTCGTTCCACTTCCCCTGAAGGTACGCCTCGACGGCCTCGCGGTAAAGCCGGTCGATCTCCTGGCGATGGCGGTCGGGGTGGCACAGCCACAGCCACCACGCGGTGTACGCGAACGCGGCCCACCACGTCAAGACCGCGGCGGCGGCGAAGAAATCGGCCGAGCCGGCGGCGAACGCCTCGGTCCAGACCCAGCGCGACGCGATCGCCAGATTCGCCACGCCCGCGAAGAACCCCGCCAGCAGCAGGCCGAAAACCTCCTGGCCCGTCCAGATCTGCGGCAACCCCGGCCAGAAGCCGAGCAATCCGATCCAAGCGCGTCTCGGCACGGTCGCCTCCTCCGTGGTTTCTCGCGCCTCGGGGGCGAGGCCCGAACCTCCTGATTGTATGTTCCGTTAGGCCCGGAATCAAGAACCCGAACCACGCGCCCGATCCCGCCCCCCGGGGCGTCCGCGCATCGATGGGATCGGGTCGAGGGGCGGCCTGGCGTCAGGAGGATCGACGCGACGGCGGCCGCGACGGCGAGGCGACCGGCGCGACCGGCAGGGTCAGCGCAGGAGTTCCTCGACCAGTTCCCGGCCCAGGACCTTCAACTTGTCGCGCCGCTCGGCGGGAGGGGCGGGCCGATCCGAGGGGGCGTCGCCGCCCAGCCTCCGGCCCAGGACGCTCACCTGGACGTCGTCGACGGTGCCGTGAAGCCGCAGGCTGCTCAGGGCGGCCACGTCCAGGTCCAGCTCGGCGAGGATCCGGCGGGCCTTCGACGGCACCTTCTCGGCGAGCCCTTGCAGGCCCATGCGATAATCGAGGTTGCCGTCGAAGTCGGTCCAGCCGGTGACGACCAGCGGCGTCCTGGCGACGTCCAGCGCCAGCTTCTTGGTGACGATCCGGCCGTCCTTGACGGTCACGTCGCTGCGCAGCGAGCCGACCCGCCCGCGCGACGCCAGGGGGACGGCCTTCTCGATCTCGGAGACCAACTCGGACCCGTCGAGCCGGATCGGGTCGATGAGGATGCGTCCCTCGCCGACGAGGGTCTGGCGGAGCAGTTCGCGATCGGCGCCGTCGCCCCGCAGGTACATCTCCATCGTGACCTCGCCCTGGACCTTGGGCGTCGCCCCGGCCATCACGGGGACGAGGTAGCGAAGGAAAGCCATGCCGTCGTCGAGGACCACGTCGGCCGCCGCGAGCCGCCCCTCGAAGCTCGGCCTGCCGGGGATCCGCAACAACGAGCCGTTGAACTGGAACGCCCCGCCGTTGACCTCGCCGCTCATCGCGCCGGTGATCGTCCGGCCTCCCTCCCACGTCCCCTCCCCCTCGACGTCCTCAAGCCCGACGTCGGCCCCCGTCGGCTCGTCGACGACGTGGATCCGGGCGCGCTTCACGACGACGTGAAGGTTGGTGGGCCCCGAGGGGCCCGAATCGTCGGCGGGTCGATCGGTTCGCTCGGCGTGGACCAGGTCGGCCAGCTCGAACGTGCCGTCGCCGCGACGGCGGACGCGCAGGTCCAGGCCGTCGACGTCCATCGCGGTGGCGTCGAACCGGCCGCGAAGGATCCCCCAGGCGCCGACGTCCAGATGGAGCTTCTCGGCGATCAGCCAGGGATCGTCGTGATTGCCGGGCGCGCCGATCCGAAGGTTCGTCAGGTCGACGCCGCCCGTGAAGCAGACCGAGAGCGAATCCAGGTCCACCGAACGCCCGCTGGACCGCTCCAGCGCCGCGGCGACGTGCTTGCGCGCCCAGTCGGTGGGGGCGACGAGGACGATCAGGCACCAGAACAGCGCCGGCGCCGTGACGATCCCGATCGGGACCAACAAGAGCCGGCGGAACCAGCGGCATTTCATTCGGAATCCCTCCCGAGCGCCCGAGGGCCCCGCCCTCCTCCGACCGTCCAGGCCGGCGCGCCGATCGACCGGGAACCATAAGCGAATCGCCCCGACCCGGCAAGGACACTTCGCGGGGCGGCGGATCTCACGCCACCTCGTCCAGCCCGGCGAGGACCGTGTCGCGCAGGCCGCGGCGGCGCGCGTCCCGGACGGGGGGGGAGGCGACGAGGAGCCCGATCAGGTCGACGCCGGGGGCCTGGAGGTTGGCGACGGCGCGGACCTCGCCGCGACGCGCGACCGAGACGGTCCCGCGGGGGACGACGTGCGACCGCGACGGGGCCAGCAAGCCGCAGGGGGCCTCCTCGAAGAGGATCTCCGTGGCCGTCCCCTCCACCACCAGAAGCCCCAGCGCCGAGTCGCCACGGTCGTGGATCGGCCCCAGCCGCCCCGACCGCCAGCAGACGACGTCGACCGTAAAATTCGTTGACTCATGAATGCGAGTAGCGCGACGACCGGCCTCGCCGAACCGGACGGCCTCGCCGAGCGTCTCGCGGGTGGCGTGGATCGCGACCAGGCCGCGCCGGATCAGTTGTTCCGGCAACGGCGCGTTCAGCCGCGCCCAGCGCTCCAGGGTGGCGCGGAGCTTGTCGCGGGGCTCCTCGCGATCGTGATGGGCCGGCCGATCCGTCGCGGCGGTCGCGACGACGTGAGGCCCCGGCCCCCGCGCGGGCGCCGCCTTGCGAGGGCCGCCTCGAAAGAGGCGGCGCCAGTGGTCCGTCGAAAGTCCCCGCGGGCGTTTCACGCGACCGGCCCTCCCTGGCCCGAATTGGCGTCGAACGACGGGGAGGAACCATAGCCGCCGTCCCGGATTCGCACAACCCGGATCCCGGCGAAAGCGCCGACGCCGCGTCCTCGGCCGTCATGCTTTACGTCGCGCCGCGATCCCGGCCATCAACGAATCAATTAAAATTCGATTGTTGGTTTTTTTGTTGTACCCTGGAATAAGGGCGACCTATAATCGTGCCGACCTCGCCGGGCCACAGCTCGACCAATCGGTACGACGTCGACTCAAGTGGCGCGGGTCGAACCTTGTCTGGGGTCGGGGCGGTCGAGCCCGCGTGGCGCCAATGGGTCCGCGTCGGCGGACCTCTCGGCGGCGGTCTCGCATCTCATCGTGTCATCCCCATGTGGTTCCAACGCGGATTCCCGCGGCGTTGAAGGAGTGGGTTCATGAAGACTCGGTCTCTTCCTCGATCAGGCTTCACGCTGATCGAGCTGCTGGTGGTCATCGCGATCATCGCGGTGCTCATCGCCCTTTTACTTCCGGCCGTGCAGGCGGCCCGCGAGGCCGCTCGCCGCGCGCAGTGCGTCAACAACCTCAAGCAGATCGGCCTGGCGTTCCACAACTACCACTCGACCAACAACGCCTTGCCGCCCGTGTACACGAGCTTCGGCGCGGGGCCGAACGGCCCGGTCGGCAGTTACGGCCCCTGGCCCCTGGGCTGGATGGTGAGCATCCTGGGGTACATGGAGCAGCAGCCGCTGTTCAACGCGGCGAACTACTCATTCGGCGCCCAGGACGCCCAAAACGTCAGCACCCTGAGCGCGCTTAAGATCTCGTCCTTCATCTGCCCGTCGGAGAGCATGAAGTCGGGACCGTGGATCGCCACGTCGTTCACCAACTATCACGCCAACATCGGCGGGCCCTGCGCGATCGCCTCCTGGAGCGGCGTCGTTGTGCCCTTCCGCAACGACCCAGGCGACCCCCCGCGCCCAGGCTCAAGCCAAGCCGCGCAGACGGCCAACGTCGGGACGTTCGGGTTCGAGGCGGTTACCGACGGCACCAGCAACACGGCGCTCGTCAGCGAGAAGCTGGTCGGCCTCAACGGGTACGTCGCCTCGGCGCTGCCGGGCTCGACCAATGGCAAGCGGGTCGCGTTCCAACTGGGCATCGCGATGGGGGCGGACACGGCGACCGGCGGGGCCGACGCGCTGGCGTTCCTCCAGAGCTGCAAGTCGCTGCCGGCGACCACGACGCCGTACAATCCCACCCAGTGGACCGGCGCGTGTTGGACCGGCAGCCACGCCGGCACGTTCCACTTCAACGCCTACTCCCACGTCATGACCCCCAACGGCGTCTCATGCATCGCGACCAACGGCTCCCCGCCGGGCGCGTACAACGACGCGATCACGGCGACCAGCAACCACTCCGGGGGCGTCAACGTGGTGATGCTCGACGGCTCGGTGAAGTTCGTCAAGGACTCGATCTCGCCCCAGACCTGGTGGGCGCTCGGTTCCCGCAACCAGGGCGAGGTCATCAGCGCCGACTCCTACTGATCCCAGGCCGCCGCTCTCGTCCTCGCGAGCGCCGTCGCCTGGCGAAACCGGGCGACGGCCGCGGCTCCGGGACGACGCGCCTTCCGCGTGCCCGATCCGTTTCAGGCCGATGGTTCATTAGCTCCTTAGTGGTTAGTAGTTGATTTTTTGGTTGTCCATCGTGGGACGGGCGATCTATACTCTGCCTACGCCGCCGGGCCCGCCTCGACGGCGGGAATGTTGGCGGCTCCGACCCGATTCGGGCGTAACGAGTCGTTACGGTAGCAGCCGCGCATGTCATCGTCTCGCCCCACATGGGCTCGTCGCGGATCTTCGCGACGGGCGGGAGTAGGTTGCATGAAGGTTCGGTCGTCTCGTCGATCAGGCTTCACGCTGATCGAGCTGTTGGTGGTCATCGCGATCATCGCGGTGCTCATCGCCCTTTTACTTCCGGCCGTGCAGGCGGCCCGCGAGGCCGCGCGGCGCGCGCAGTGCGTCAACAACCTCAAGCAGATCGGGTTGGCGGTCCACAACTACCACTCGTCCATCAACGCCTTGCCGCCGCTGTTCGCCAGTTTCGGCAGCAACGGCAACGCTCCGCCCGAGAACGGCGCGTGGCCCCTGGGTTGGATGGTCGGCATCCTGGGGTACATGGAGCAGCAGCCGCTGTTCAACGCGGCGAACTACTCCTTCGGCGCCCAGGACGTGCCGAACGCCAACACCCTCAGCCAGATGAGGATCTCCGCGTACGTATGCCCGTCGGAGAGTCTGAAGTCGGGCCCCTGGATCGCCAGGACCTTCACGAATTACCACGCCAACTTCGGCGGCCCCTGCGCGATGGCCTCCTGGAGCGGCGCCATCGTGCCCTTCCGCAACGATCCGGGCAACTCGCCGGGCTACGTCAATGGCGGCGCGGCGGTGCAGACCGCCAACATCGGGACGTTCGGGTTCGAGGGGGTCACCGACGGCACCAGCAACACCGCGCTGGTCAGCGAGAAGCTGATCGGGCTGGCCGGCTATATCGCCTCGGCGCTGCCCGGCTCGCAAAACGGCAAGCGGGCCACGTTCAACGTGGGCGTGAGCATGGGGATCGACACGGCGACCGGCGGTGCCGACGCGCTGGCGTTCCTCCAGAGCTGCAAGTCGCTGCCGGCGACCACGGTCCCGAGCAATCCCACCCAGTGGACCGGCGCGTGTTGGAACGGAAGCCACGTCGGCACGCTCCACTTCAACGCCTACTCCCACGTCATGACCCCCAACGGCGTGTCGTGCATCGCGGCCAACGGCTCCGCCCCGGGCGGGTTCAACGACGCGATCACGGCCACCAGCAACCACTCCGGGGGCGTCAACGTGGTGATGCTCGACGGCTCGGTGAAGTTCATCAAGGACTCGATCTCGCCCCAGACCTGGTGGGCGCTCGGCACCCGCAACCAGGGCGAGGTCATCAGCTCCGACTCCTACTGATTGACGTTGGCGCGGCCGCGGCCGCGGCCTCCGTCGTGATCGAAAGCCGCTCGGCCCCGCCGGGCGGCGGAACCTCTCTGGAAAGGACCTGGGTACACATGCGACGATTCGGGGCCCTGATGCTGTGCGGCGCGCTCGCCGGCTTCGCCGCCGGATGCGACGGCGAGGACCAGCCCAACGCCGCGGCCACGCCGGATCAGGTCGACGAGGATTTCCTCAAGAAGTCCTCCGAGATGATGAAGGAAGCCACCGCCGGCTTGAACAAGAAGAACCAGAAGTCGAGCAAGTCCAAGGCCGCCGCGGCCCCCGCGCCCGGCGACGCGACGCCGAACGAGTGAACCGGCGCCGACGGTTCGCGACGCGTCGCGGGCCGTCGGCCGATCCGTTCCCAGAGGAGAAGCCGCCATGCCCCGCGGTCGGCGAGGGATCGTCTGGCTGGCCGTGGCGGTCCTGGCGACGGCCGCGGTGGGCGTCAGGGTCGTGACCGAGCGCCGCTTCGCCGCCGCGCTGGTCCAGGCCCGCGCCTTGATGGACGAGGGGAGCTTCCCCGAGGCGCGGCGGATCCTCGACGATCTGCGCGCCTCCCGCGCCGCCGACGCCGAGGTCGGCTATCGTCTAGGGGCCTGCGAACACGCCGCGGGCGAGGTCGAAAAAGCGCTTGAGACCTGGGCCGCGACGCCGACCGACCCTGATTGGGCCGCTCGGATCGGCCTGGCCCGCGCCCGCGTCCTGGCCGGCGACCTGGGCCGATTCGCCGACGCCGAGGCGCTTCTGGAATCGCTGCTGGCGGGCGTCCCCACCGGCGACGCCCGCGTCGAGGCGCGCCGGACGCTGGGCCAACTCTACTTCTGGCAGGGGCGGCGGTCGGAAGTCGTCCGGCTGATCGAAAACGCCTGGAGTGACACCACCGACCCGGCCGGCGACCTCCGCGACCGCTACAAGGCCGAGCACGCCCCGACCCTCGTCGACGTCGTGCGCTCGGAAGTCGAGGCCGCCGCCGCCAAGGCCCCCGACGACGACCGCGTCTGGCTGGCCCGGGCGTCCATCGCCTCCCAGACCGGCCGGCTCGCCGAGGCCGAGGCCCTTTTGAAGCGTTGCCTGGAGGTCCGCCCCGACGACCCGGCCGTCTGGCGCGCCCGCCTCGACCTGGCCCGGCTTCGCGACGACCTGGAAACCGCCCGCGCCTGCCTCCCGCGCCTCCCCGCCTCCTTCTTCAGCGAAGCGGCGCGGCTCGACGTCCAGGCCTGGCTGGCGCGCCTCCAGGGCGACCCCGCCGCCGAACGCGCGGCGCTGGAGCGGCTGATCGAGAAGGCCCCCGGCGACATCCCGACCCTCGACCGCCTGGCGGTCCTCGCCGCCGAGGCGGGCGACGCGGAACGGGCGCGCGAGCTTCGCCAGCGGAAGGCCGCGTGCGACGCCGCCAAGGACCGCTACCAACTCGCCCTGGACGAGCCGCCGACCCCCGCCGGCTTCCCCGAACTCGCCCGGCTCGCCCAGACGCTGGGCCGTACGTTCGAGGCCCGCGGTTGGTGGCTCTTGCGGGAGGCCTTCGTCCCCACCGACCCGTCCGCCGCCCGCGCCCTGGCCGAGCTTGGCCGCAAGCCCCCCGCCCCCGAGGCGCCCCCCGCCGGCACGCTCGCCGACCTGTTCGCCCCGGCGTCGCCCGCCGACGACGACCCGGCGAGCGTCGCGGCCGTCAATCCGACGTCCGGCTGGGACGAGGCGCGGCTAGGCCCCCCTCCCCGGTTCCAGGACGACGCCGCGGCCGTCGGGCTCGGGTTCGTCTACGACAACGGTCGCTCCCCCCGCCGCCAGATCCCCGAGACGACCCACGGCGGCGTCGGCGTCCTGGACTACGACGGCGACGACTGGATGGACGTTTACGTCGTCCAGGGGGGCGCGTTCCCCCCCGACCCGTCCCGGCCCCACGACGGCGACCGCCTGTTCCGCAACCGCGGCGACGGGACCTTCGAGGACGTCACCGAACGCTCCGGAATCGCCGCCATGCCCCGCGGCTACGGCCACGGCGTCGCCGTGGGGGACGTCGATGCCGACGGCCGTCCCGACCTCTTCATCACCCGTTGGCGGTCCTACGCCCTCTACCGCAACAAGGGCGACGGGACGTTCGAGGACGTCACCGCCGCTTACGGCCTCGACGGCGACCGCGACTGGCCCACCTCCGCCGCCTTCGCCGATTTCGACGGCGACGGCGACCTGGACCTCTACGTCGCCCACTACCTCGAATGGGACGCCGAGGATCCCACCCTCTGCCCCCGCGTGACCGTCTCCAAGACCGCGGAACTCTCCGAGCCCGAACAACGCTACAACTACTGCACCCCGCGCGCCTTCTCGCCGCTCGCCGACCACCTGTTCCGCAACGACGGCGGTCGGTTCGTCGACGTCACCGAGGAGGCGGGCGTCCTGGAGACCTGGGGCCGCGGCCTGGGCGTCACCACCGCCGACGTCGACGGCGACGGCCTGATCGACATATTCGTCGCCAACGACACCACCGCCAACTTCCTCTGGCGCAACCTCGGCGGCATGAAGTTCGAGGAGGTGGCGCTCGAGTCCGGGGTCGCCTGCAACGCCACCGGCGCGTACCAGGCCGGCATGGGGACCGCCTGCGGCGACGTCGACGGCGACGGCCGCCCCGACCTGCTGGTGACCAACTTCTACGGCGAATCGACCACCTACTTCCGCAACCTCGGCGGCGGCGCGTTCGCCGACCAGGGCGCGGCGATCAACCTGACCGGCCCGACCCGGTTCCTGCTCGGCTTCGGCGTCTGCCTGTTCGACGCCGACAACGACGGCCGCCTCGACCTGGCCGCGGCCAACGGCCACGTCAACGACGACCGCCCCGACTATCCCTACGACATGCCCGCCCTGCTGATGATCCAGGGCCCCGACGGCCGCCTCGCCGACGCCGTCGGGGCCGCCGGCGCCCCCTGGAACGTCCCCCGCGTCGCGCGCGGACTGGCCACCGGCGATCTCGACAACGACGGCCGCGTCGACCTCTTGATGGTGGCGCAGAAGTCCCCCATGGTCTACTTCCACAACCGCTGGGAGCGCGGCGGCGGCCTGACCCTCTTGCTGGAGGGGACCGCCTCCAACCGCGACGCGATCGGCGCCGTGGCGACCGTCACCGTCGGCGGTCGGAGCCTTCGCGCCTGGCGAACGGGTGGCGGCGGCTTCGTCTCCGCGTCCGATCCCCGGCTTCACTTCGGAGTCGGCGCCGCGGAGCGGGTCGACGTGGTGGAAGTTCAGTGGCCGTCCGGGCGGGTCGACCGTTACGGCCCGCTGGAGGCCCGCCGCGGCTACCGTCTTCGCGAGGGCGATCCCGCGCCCTCGCCGCTGCCGGGCCCCTGGGGCCGGCGCGCCGAATCGGCGCCGCCCTCGCCCGTCCTCACCCACGAACAGGTCCACTGATGCACGATCCGAACCGCGACGAAGCGCTCACCTCTCCCGCCGTCCCGAAGGCGTCGACGCTCGGGCTTCGCGTCCTCATCGTCGCGGTCGGACTGCTCGCCGCGGTCCTGGCGTGGCGAATCGGAGAGACGGGCCTCGTGCGCCGGCCGGCGCGAGAGGTGCCGATGGTGACGATGGGCGTCAAGCACATGGGGACGACCCCCGCGACCGAGCGCAAGGCCGTGGTCGTCACGACCACTCGCGACCGGATCGCCCTGGGCGCGCTGCTGGGCCTGGCCCTGGGGGCGGCCGGGGGGTTGGTCGGCCGGCCGCGATCGGCGGCGGTCAAGGGGGCGGTCGCCGGGGCCGTCCTCGGCGGGATCGCGGCGGGGGCGGTCGCCTACCCGGCGACCTGGTATTACACGGGCAAGGTCGAATCGTTCGTGGACGACCTGGTCCCCGCGCTTCTCTTCCACGCCGCGATCGCCGCGGCGATCGGCGCGGCGGCGGGGTTGGCGGCTGGGGTCGGCGCGGGAGGCGGCGCGAGTCGTCGCGTGAAGTGGATGATCGGCGGCGCCCTCGGCGGGGCGCTGGGGGCCGTCGCGGGCCAGTTCGCCGGCGGCTACCTGCTGCCGATCGACGGAACCGCGGACCCCACCGCGGCGTCGGCCACCGCCCGGTTCCTGACCGCGGCGGCGGTCGCCGCCGGCTGTTGCGTCGGGGTCGCGACGGCGACCGATCCGGCCTGAGCGCGTCGGCGGCTGAGAGTCTGTCCCATAAGGGCGTCGCGGCCGACGGAACGGCCTTCCCCCCTCGCGGGGGAAGGTGGCCCGAAGGGCCGGATGAGGGGGGACGAGCAAGAAGGCCGTCGCGATCCCGAACCGCCTGGGGCGGCTTTCGGCGTTTCGACGGCTTCCGGTCGCGTCGTCCCCCTCATCCGGCCGCTTCGCGGTCTGTCTTCCCCCGCGAGGGGGGAAGACCGTGATGGTCGTCTTTTACCACTTATGGGACAGACTCTTAGAACCCCAGGTCGTCGCGGGTCAGTTCGTCCTCCCAGGCGTCCATCAAGGGCCAGTCGATGGCGCAGGTGCCGAAGTCGGACATGTGCTGGTAGCCTTCGAGGCGGTCGATGACGCGGGAGAGCATCGCGTCGTCCTTGCGGAAGATCGGGCCGTGGGAGGGGAGAAGGAACTCGGCGTCGGAGTCGCGGATCCGCTTGAGGCTGGCGATGTAGTCGGGGATGTTGGAGCCGTGGTGGGCGTCGATGGCCCCGACGCAGCCGTCGCGGAAGACGTTGTCGCCGCAAAAGAGCAGCTCGTCCATCTTGAACGCGAGCTGGCCCGCGGCGTGGCCCGGCGTGCTCCAGACCTCCAGGACGCGGTCGCCGATCTGGATCTTCGTCCCCTCGTCGACCGCCACGTCGACCTTGCACTTGGGCATCGGGATGCGGATCCCCTGGGGGTCGATCCGGGCGAAGGTGAACAGTTCGTCGCCCGATTCGATCGCCGGGATGCTGTGGGGATGCGCGGCGATCGGACACTTGAGGACGTCGCGGGCGCGGGCGAGGCCCTGGGCGTGGTCGACGTCGGCGTGGGTGGCGATCACCATCTTGCAGGCCGAGAAGCCGTACCCCATGTCCCGGATGAGTTGGAGGACGGCGGCGGCGTCCTCCAGGAAGCCGATGTCGATCAGGACGTATTCGTCCTCGCCCCCGTCGATGAGATAGACGTTCACCCCCAGGCGGCGGCGGGCCTGGTGGTTCATCTCGATCACGTTGGGGAAGAGATAGCGGCGCTTAAGCATGGCTCGGATCCGGACCTCTGGCGCCTCCGCGGCGGCGGGGCGGGACGACTCGGCGACGGGGCGACCCACGATTCTAGGGCGCGGGGCGGTTCGGCTCAACCCGACCCGCGAGGGCGGGGGGTCGCTTGACAGCCGGCGGGGCGCGGGGTAGGTTGAAATTCGTACTCCATCGCTGGAGGTTTCGGAAGCCGGACGAAGACGAGACGGCGACGACGAGGCCCCTCGGGGGGCGCGCGTCGGTCGTTTCCAGCATCCCCGAGCCGCCGTCGCGTCGCCGCGACGTCGGCCGATTCGAGCGCGAGCCGATCACCCGTCGCCGAGCCCACATCCCTCGCGGCCTAACACGAGGTCTGCCGAACATGAGCAAGTCGTCCATCGCGGCGAGTCGAATCGCGCCTTCCGCGGGGCTCGTCCGGGTCGGCGCGGCCGCCCTGCTGGCGTGGGCGTGGGCCGGTCACGGTCCCGGCGCGACGCCGGCCCTCGCCTGGCAAGCCCCGGCGAAGAGCGTCGAGCCGACGAAGGACGCCCAGGCGCCGGCCGAGGACGAGGCTCCCCAGGAAGCCGTGGACCCCTCGGAGTCGCACAAGGCGGCGACGCTGACGGTCTATCGGGATCCCAACGTCGAGGGGATTCGCGACCCCTCCAAGTTCCAGGAGGTCCGCGCCAATCCGGTCTCCGCCCAGACGATCAACCAGTTCAAGGCGATGGCGGCCAGCCCGCTGGCGCCGGTCAACGACTCGCTGATCAACAACGTCGTCGCGGCGATGGTCGCGCAGATGTCCAGCCCGCGAAACATCCAGGCCGCGATGGACCCCGCCGGCGAGAAGAACTCGGCCGTCGTCACCGCGGTCCAGTCGGCGACCATGAACCTGCTGGAGGCGGTCTTCGCCTCTCGAAGCGCCAAGAACGTCAACTTCCAGGTCAAGTACGATCAGATATTGCTTCAGAAGCTGCCGCCGCTGTTCAAGCACCACTTCATCCCGCGGATCCAGGCGATGATCGTGCTGGCGCAAAGCGCCAACCCGGACGCCCTCAAGACGCTCCTGGACGAGATCAAGAACCCGTCGCAGACGTACTGGGTGAAGCTCTGGGCGTTTCGGGGGGTGACGAACATCAAGCAGTTGGCCAACCGCCTGTCGGCCTCGCAGGAGGCCGACGCGGCCAAGGTGATCGGCGACGAGCTGCTCAAGGGGAAGAGCTGGCCGGCGTGGGTCCAGTTCCGCGGCCTGGAGGCGCTCGCGGCCCTGCGGCAGGGCTTCCTGCCGGCGTCGCCCAGATCGGCCGACATGGCCTCGGCGGCCTTCCAGTATTTGACCGACGAATCGCTGGCGTTCAACGTGCGTTCCGAGGCCGCCCTGGCGCTGGGGATGATGCAGATCGGCACCGCGGTCCCCAGGTACAACCAGGTCGTCGTCGGTTACGCCGCGGCCCGGCTGGCCGCGGCGATGCTCGACAAGATCTCCGAGGTCCACTCCGAGAACCCGCTGCGGGCGCAAGACTTGACCACCGTGCTGGTCGGCCCGCTCTTCCAGGCGTTCCAGGGTCAAGAGGGACAACGCGAAAGCGGCCTGCTCAACGCCACGAGCGGCGCGGTGAAGACCGAGATCCAGAAGTACTTCGACGCCCTGCAGCCGCCGGCCAAGGCGGCGGCGGCCCTCGCCGGGGCGCCCGCCGGCCAGATCCCGGCGCTTCGCGAGGACCTGCGCGCCAAGGTGGACGCCTTCAAGGCGTTCCTCGACAAGAGCGTCCCGGCCGACGTCCTGCTGTTCCCCAACGGCCCGAGCCTCCCCGTCCCGGCCGCCACGGAACCGGCCAAGCAGGCCGACGCGACGGCGCCGGCGCCCAAGGCCGAGACGAGCGGCCGCCGTGGTTCGTGACGACCCGACCGCCGCCGACGCCGCGATCCCGGTCATCGAGCTGCGCGACTACCACCGGATCAACGCCGCGGTCGTCCGTCGCCTCGACGCCGGCGCGGATCGCGTCCGGCTTGAAGGGGTGGACGGCCGCCGCCTGCTCCTGGCGGGGCTCTCCGGCCCCTGGCGCGCCGTGATCGAACTCGAAGGCGACGCCGGCCCCGAACTGGCTTTCGGCCTGGACGCGCCCGGCGTCGTCGTCGTCTGCCGCGGCCGCTCCGGCGACGGCGCCGGCGCGGAGGCGCGCGCGGGGACCTTGCTGCTCCTGGGGCCCTCGGGGACCGCGGTCGGCCGCCGCCTGGCGGGAGCGACGGTCGTCGCGACCGACGCCGTCGGCCCACGCGCCGGGCTGGGGATGTCCGGCGGCGACCTCGTCCTGTTGGGAGCCGTCGGGCCGATGATCGGCGAGCGGCAGACGGGCGGACGCCTCCTGATCGCCTCCGCCGCGAGCGTCCCCCACGTCGGACGGGAAGCCGTCGGCGGTCGTCGCTTCCGGGGCGAACCGGACGATCCCGACGCCCTGGCGGCGCTGAGGGCCGCGCGGTCGCTGCGCGCGCGGTTCGAATTCGAGGGAGGATGAGCCGATGCGGCGGTCCCGGCCCAATCGCGCGCGCGCCGCGGCGGCCCTCGCCGGCTGCCTCGCCCTCGTCGGTTGCTCCGAGGAATGGGGGCCGGAAGCCATCCCCCACACGACGGCCGAGGGAGTCGTCTCGTACTCGGGGCGTCCGGTCGATCGCGGCTGGGTCGAGTTGATGCCGATCGACGGTACGCTCGGCGATTTGACCTCGGCCCGGATCGGCCCCGACGGCTCGTTCCGGTTCGATCGCGCCCCCGTCGGCGAGCTGGCGGTTCGGCTGGTCGACGTTCCGCTGGGCGTCTCGGCGCCCTACTGGGTGTTCCGCAACAACTCGCCCATCCGGCGGACGACGCAATCGCCTCCCGGCCCGCCGATGACCATCGAGATCGTCGAGGAGTTGATCCGCCACCAGCGGATCAAGGAAGGCCGGCCATGACGACGGATTCCGAGCCCGCCGACTGCAAGGTCGTCGCCATCTTCCGCGACGGCGGCGGCGAGATGCACCTGGACTGGCCCGTGGAGCGAATCCCGGAGGCGATCCAGGACGCGAAAGGGATCCTCTGGGTCGACGTCGAGGACGCTCCCGACCAGCCCAGCCGCCGCGCCGAGGAGTTGTTGCGCGACGTCTTCGGCTTTCACGCCCTGGCGGTCGACGACGCCCTCCGCGAGTCGCACGTCCCCCGGATCGACGACTGGGAGGATTACCTCTACATCGTCTTTCACGCCTATCGGATCGATCCGACCTCCGGCGACCTCGCGCTTCAGGAGGTCGACGTCTTCCTGGGGGTCAATTACCTGGTGACCTACCATCAGGCGCCCCTGGATTTCCTTTCGGAAGGCCGCGAGGCCATCAAGGAAGACCCGCGCGAACGGATGCGCGACGGCGCCGACCACCTGCTCTTTCGATTTCTCGATCGCTCCATCGATCAATCGCTGGAGGCGATCGACGACCTGGACGAGCGGATCGACCGGGTGCAAAACGCCGTGATGTCCGGCCGCGCGCGCCACGGCCTGACGTCGATCTTCGGGATCAAGCGCGCGGCCATCAAGCTCCACCGCACCTTCGGTCCCCAGCGCGACGTTCTGAACCGGCTGGCCCGCGACCCGTTCAAGGTGGTTCACGAGAAGAATCGGGTCTACTTCCGCGACGTCTACGACCACATCGTCCGGATCCACGACGTCTCCGAGGGCCTCCGCGACCTGATCGCCGGCACGCTCGACACCTACCTGTCGGTCGTGTCGAACCGCACCAACGAAATCATGAAGGCCCTGACCATGGTCACGGTCATGTTCATGCCCATGTCGTTCCTGACCGGCTTCTTCGGCATGAACTTCTTCGGCCCGACCCTGGCATTCGAATCGTCGTTGCCGAAACAGGCCCTCTTCTGGGGGACGCTCGCCCTGATGGCCCTCTCCCCCGTGGCGATGCTCGTCCTGGCGCGGCGGCGAGGGTGGTTCTGACGCCCTTCGTCCCGTCCACCTCCGCCATGGTGTATACTCGTTTCAGGTTCGCGAGGGGTGATGGCCGTATCGAGGGGGAAGGAGCGCGAGCATGGCGACGCGGTGGCGAGTCCAACCCTTCGATCGCGACCGGATCGCCGAACTCAGCCGGGGCGCGGGGATCTCGCCCCTGGCGGCGCACGTCCTGCTCAACCGAGGGGTGACCGACGCCGCCTCGGCCCGCGCGTTCCTCGACGCCCGCCTGAACGGCCTCAACGACCCCGAGGGCATTCCCGGCGTCGTCGACGCCGCCGACCGCCTCGTCGCCGCGATCCGCCGGGACCGATCGATCGTCATCTACGGCGATTACGACGTCGACGGCGTCTGCGGCGTCAGCGTGCTTTGGGCGGCGCTCAAGCTGGCCGGGGCGAAGCGCGTCGACTACTACATCCCCCACCGCGTCCAGGAAGGGTACGGCGTCAACCCGGAAGCCCTCCGCAAGATCGCCGCCGACCACCCCGGAGCGCTCGTCGTCACCGTGGACTGCGGCATCTCCGCGGTGGCCGAGGCGCTGCTGGCGCGCGAGCTGGGCCTGGAGTTCGTCGTCACCGACCATCACACCATCGGCTCGGAGTTGCCCGCGGCCGACGTCCTGGTGCATCCCCGGCTGCCTGGCGGGTCGTACCCGTTCGGCGACCTTTGCGGCGCGGCGGTGGCGTTCAAGCTGGCCTGGCAAGTCTGCAAGGGATTCGGTGACGGCAAGAAGGCGTCGCCGCATTTGCGGGATTACCTGGTCCAATCGCTGGGCCTGGTGGCGATGGCGACCGTCGCCGACGTCGTTCCCCTGCGCGAGGAGAACCGGATCCTGGTCCGCCACGGCCTCGCCGGAGTCCACGGCGCGCCGACGGTCGGGATGAAGGCGTTGATGCGGGTCGCCAAGTGTCTCGACAAGCGGAAGCTCACCGCCGGGAACATCGGCTTCGGCCTCGCGCCTCGGATCAACGCCGCCGGCCGGCTGGAACGAGCGATGCGGGCCGTCGAGATGCTCACCACCGACGACGCGACCCTCGCCGAGCGGATCGCCGACGAGTTGGACGAGGTCAACCGCCGCCGCCAGGAAGTCGAGCGCGAGATCTTCCGCCAGGCGACCGAGCAAATCCGATCCGAAGGCGGCCTGAACGACCGCGGCGCGATCGTGCTGGGTCGCCAGGGGTGGCATCCGGGCGTCATCGGGATCGTCGCCAGCCGAATGGTGGAGACCTACCACCGGCCGACGATCCTAGTCGCCTTCGGCGAGGAGTTCGCGCAGGGGTCGGGCCGCTCGATCCCGGGCTTCAACCTCTACGACGCGATCCACCAGTGTTCCGAGGGCTTGATCGGTTTCGGCGGCCACTCGGCGGCGGCCGGCGTCCGCATGAGCGCGGACCACTTCCCCGTCTTCGCCGAACGCTTCGACGCCCGCTGTCGCGGCCTGATGACGCCCGAACTGCGCGAGCGCGTGTTGAACATCGACGCCGAGGTGCCGCTCGCCACGCTCGATTTACGGACGGTCGAGGAGTTGGAGAAGCTGGAGCCGCACGGGATGGGGAACCCTCGGCCGGTCTTCCTCGCCAGCCGGGCGCGGGTCGTCGGCGAGCCCCGCGTCGTGGGCGCGGATCAAAAACACCTTCAACTCAAGCTCGGCCAGGGGAACGCCGTCGTCAAGGCGATCGCCTGGGGCCTGGCCGAGAAGGGGAAGGGCCTGGCCCACGACGCCGAGCTCGACGCCGTCTTCAGCCCCTCGATCAACGAGTGGAACGGTTATCGAAGCGTCCAGTTGGAGATCAAGGACTTCCTCGTCGCCGACGTCCCCGCCTCCGCGGCCGCTCCGGCGACGGTCGCCGCCGTCGGCGCGTGACCCGTCTCGCTTCATCGGGCGGTCGTGGGGGTAGCTCTCGATTCTGGATTTTCTTGAAGACGCCGTCGGGATCCAACGGCCTTCCCCCCTCGCGCGGGAAGGTGGCCCGAAGGGCGGGATGAGGGGGAGGACGTGACGAACGGCCGTTGCGTGTCCAAGCCGGTCGGTCGGGGGGCGGCGAATTCCAACGGTCGCCTCGCGCGTCGTCCCCCTCATCTGATCGCTTCGCGATCTGTCTTCCCCCGCGAGGGGGGAAGATCGTTTCCGACTGGATCTCCAGGATCGAGAGCCACACCCGGCGGTCGTCCGCCACTTGCCGACCCTCCGACGGCGGGATAAACTGAAACCCTCGCCCTGGCCGTGATCCTCACGCGCGGGCATTGATCGACGGAGCCGGGACGCCATCGCCATGAATCCACAGCAGCGTACCATCCTTCTGGTCGACGACGATCACGAGATCGTCGAGTCGATGCGGACGATCCTCGAGAACCGGGGCTTCCGCGTCCTCGTCGCCCGCGACGGCAACTCCGGGCTGATGGTCGCCGAGCGCGAGAATCCGGACCTGTTGATCCTGGACATGATGATGCCGAAGAAAAGCGGCTTCCTCGTCCTGGAGAAGCTCCGCAGCCGCCCCGGCGGGCTGATCCCCACCATCATGATCACCGGCAACGAGGGGAGCCGCCACCGCGCCTACGCCGAGATGCTGGGCGTGCGCGACTACATCCGCAAGCCGTTCGCGATGGAGAAGCTGGTCCGCTCCATCGAGAAGATCCTGGGGATCGAGCCCCGCCCCGCCAGTCGTCACGCCGACGAACTCTGACAACGCCCCGCCCCCAAACCCCCGCCGAATCGAACTCGCGCGCTCCTCCAGGGTCCGCGTCGAGACGTCGAAATCCCCCTCCGACCCGGACTCCCGCCAGCCAGGGAACGCGAATTGCTATCGTCAAGACGGGCGCGACCCGTCGAGACGCGCGTGCCTCGCATCCTCCCGGCATACGGAGTCCGTCATGCGATTTCGATTTCGGCATGTCATGGCCGTCCTCGTCGCCCTCGCCGCGGCCGGGGCGTGGCGCGCCCGCGCCGGTCAGGAGGCCGCGACGACCGCCAAGGAAGGCCAGGACGACGCCGCCCTGGTCAAGCGCGGCGAATACCTGGTCACCAAGGTGGCCATGTGCGTCGACTGCCACACCCCCAGGAACGACGACGACAAGCCCGACAAGACGCGGATGCTCCAGGGAGCGCCCCTGACCACCAAACCCGTCGACGAGGACGACATCTGGTCCGACGAGGCCCCCGACGTCACCAGGAGCGGAATGCTCGGGGATTGGGGCGAGGAGGGGATGATCAAGTTCCTCTCGACCGGGCTCGACCCCGACGAGATGAGGGCCATGCCGCCCATGCCCCAGTACCGCCTCGACGCCGAGGACGCCCGCGCGGTCACCCTTTACCTGAAGTCCCTTGAGGGGGCCAAGGACGCGGAGGAATAGCGGCCGGGATCCAAGGCGGCCCCCGCTCGGGTTGCGCCGCGAGTGTGGATCGGCGACTCGAATTCGGCGACTCATCATCGAGGGAGGCGGAAGATGGCGGACCAACTCGAACAGGCGGTGGCGCGGACGCCCGAGGTCGGCGAGTGGGGGATGCGGGCGTCCACGGCCCTGCATCAAACGATCCTTCAGGGCGGGGAGCCGGCGCGCTACGTCGCCGACGCGCTGCACGGGACCTGGCTCGGCCATCCCCTGCACCCCGTCCTGACCGAAATCACGATCGGCGCCTGGTGCGTTGGCGGGGTGATGGACGCGATGGCGGAGTTCGGCGGTTCATCCAAGGCGGCCTGGGCCGGCGACCGGCTGGCGGAGATCGGCGCGGCGTCGGCCGCGGCCACCGCGTTGACCGGCCTGGCCGACTTCTCGGGCCTCCCCCAATGGGCGGCCAAGCCGGCGACCCTGCACGCGGCGATCAATGGGGTCAGCGCCGGCCTCTACGCCGCGTCGATCGTCGAGCGCCGTCGCGGCAATCACTCTCGGGGCCGCGCCCTGGGCTGGACGGCCCTGGCGATGACCGCGGCGTCGGCGTGGCTCGGCGGCATGCTCGTGTACAAGCACGGCGTCGGCGTGGATCACAGCGAGCGGTTCACCGGGCCCAAGGACTGGACCCCCGTGCTGGACGAGCGAGACCTGCCGCTGGGTCGACCCATGCGCGTGGAGGTCGAGGGCGCCGGGGTGCTGCTCTACCGGGAAGGCGGACGGGTCCTCGCCATCGGCTCGGTCTGCTCCCACGCCGGCGGGCCGCTTGAGGAAGGTTGGGTCCGCGACGGTTGCGTGCAGTGCCCCTGGCACGATTCGGTCTTCCGACTCAGCGACGGCGCCGTGGTCCACGGCCCGGCGACCCGACCGCAACCGAGCTTCGACGCTCGCCTTCGCGACGGAAAGGTCGAACTACGACTCGCCAACGACCCCGGCGCCGGCGCGACGCCGGCCGGGGAGACCGTCGCGGGAGCGCCGTCGTGATCGTTCGAGAGTCTCGAAGCGTCATGGCGCGTCGACGCCCAACTCCGCCAGAATCCCCACCAGCGCCAGCAGCGGAAGTCCCGTGATCGCCGTATGGTCCTGGGACTCGATCCGCTCGAACAGCGCGATCCCCCCCCGCTCCAGCTTGTAGCTTCCCGCGCAGTCGACGGGCCGGTCCCGCGCGACGTAGCGTTCCAACACCGCGCGATCGAGCCGGCGCATGGTCAGGCGCGAGACGTCCGTATGCTCGAACCGCCGGCCGCGGGCGAGGACGACCATCGCCGTGATTAGTTCGTGGGTCCGGCCCGACATCGCCGCAAGCTGGTCGACGGCCCGGTCGGCGTCGCCGGGCTTGCCCAGGACCCGACCCTCCAGCGCGACGAGTTGGTCGCAGCCGACGACGACCGCGTCCGGCCGCCCCGCGGCGACCGCCTCGGCCTTGCCTCGCGCCAACGCCTCCGCCAGCGCGCGCGGGGCGAGGCCCTCGCGCGGAAACGCCTCCTCGTCGAAGGCCGGCGACTCGCATCGAAACGCCACCCCCAGCCGCTCCAGCAGGGCGCGGCGATAGGCGGACGTGCTCGCCAGAATCAACTCGGGACGTGACGGGCTCTTCACGGGAACCTTGATCCGGACGTCTCAGACCGCTTGAGTCCCAAGCGCCTCGCGGAGCTTGTTCAGGACGCGGGTCTTCTCGTTGCTGACGGTCTTGGGGGCGACGCCCCAGGAGTCGGCGATCTCCGCGGGGGTGCGGCCCATCATGGAGTCCTGGATGAGGCGGGCCTCGCGCGGGGTGAGTTCGCGGTCGATCGCCTCCCGGAGCGCGTCGAGACGGTCGCGGGACGCGGAGTCGTCGACGGAGGCGGTCAGATCGTCCAGCGGTTGATGGGTCCGCTCGCGCTGGATCCGTTTCTTGACCATGTCCACGGCTCGGAAGAAGTCCATCCCCTCGGCGGTCTCCTTGGAGAAGACCTCCTTGACGCCCCCCCGGCCGACGTCGCCGAGCACGGCGTCGAAGCGATCGCGGCCGAGATGCTGAAGCAGGGTGGCGTAGACCGCCTGGGAGGCGTCCTCGTAGCTCTGGGGCGAGAGCCCCGCCCGCTGCCACGACCGGACGAGGTAGCGGTCGAGCTGGTCGAGCCCGGAGGCCATCGCCCGCTCGTCGACCGGATCGGCGACCGCGACGCCGGCCTCCTCCCGAGACGACAGCAGGTCGTCCAGGCGGCCGGCCAGAAGCGCCGCGTCCCAACTCTCGGCGGTCAACCCCGGCGAGGGAGCGAGCGTCGGCGCCGCCGACGCCGCCTCGACCGTCGGCCCGGCGTCGGTCGGAAAGACGGCCAGGGACGCGGCGTGCGCGGCGCCCGAGAGCAGGCGCAACGCCTCCATCCCCTCCACGGCCGGCTTGTACGACCGATGCGCCCGTCGTTCCCGCCCGGTTCCTCCCGCCACGACGCTCACCCTCCCACGCCGAATTCGGGGGTACCGCGCCCCGCGACCTCGTCCGCCCCACAACCACCATAAACCATCGACCTACTAGACGGGACCGACGGCGGCCAACTTACTCGAATCCCCCAAACCCTTCGAGGCCAATCCCTCGTATTGCATGATTTCATGATATTGACGGTCGCGCGATTCGTCCAGCCCCGGGACGGATTACGGCTCGACCGGGATTCCGCCACCGTCGGCGACGGTTGGCCCCATCGAGCGGCCTCCCGGATCTCCTCTCATGCAAGTCGTGCCAAACGCGATCGACCCCGTTCGGCTTTCGACGACGGCGGCCCGTGTATTCGTCGGCTTTCCAGGCTCGTCGGATCACGGGTTTTGAGCGCGAAATCCGGGTTGCGCGGTTTCGTCTCAGGAATGGGGACGCGGGGGAGGGGCGGCCGCGGGGCGACCTCGGGCGCGGTTTCGAGGCGTCTGAAAATTGGATTTCTTTTGGAGGGTCGATGAGGAGGGGGTTATGATCCAGACGTGCCGAGGGTTTGGGCGTTCATGATCTTGCACGGGGGGCCGTCCGCGCGCCGGCGTCTCGTCGCGGCTCGTCCCGCTCCTCGACCGATCCGTCCCCTTCCGCGGCCGCTTCGATTCGAAGACCCCAGGAGCGACGAAATGACCGATCCCACGACGGGCGCCTCGCGCCGAGACTTCCTCAAGACCGGCGGCGCCGTCGCCGCCGCGGCGACGTTGACGCAGGCCGCGGCCCCGTTGGTCCACGCCGGCGAGGAGAACACGATCCAGGTCGCCCTGGTCGGCTGCGGCGGCCGGGGCACCGGCGCCGCCGAGAACGCCCTGTCCACCACCAGCGGGCCGATCAAGCTCGTCGCCATGGCCGACGTCTTCGAGGACCGGCTCGGCGGCAGCTACTCCCAGTTGGAGAAGACCTTCACCGATTCCAAGCAGCTGGACGTCCCCCCCGAGCGGCGGTTCATCGGCTTCGACGGCTACCGCAAGGCCATCGACTGCCTGAAGCCGGGCGACATCGCCATCTTCGCCACCCCGCCGGGCTTCCGCTGGGTCCACTACGCCTACGCCATCGAGAAGGGCGTCAACGTCTTCATGGAGAAGCCCGTCACCGTCGACGGCCCCACCTCCAAGCGGATGCTGGAGCTCAACGAGAAGGCCAAGGCCAAGAACCTGAAGGTGGCCGTCGGCCTGATGTGCCGCCACTGTCGGGCCCGCCCCCAGTTGATCGACCGGATCCGCAACGGCGAGATCGGCGACATCGTCGCCATCCGCGCCTACCGCCAGACCGGCCCGGTCGGCGTCGCCTTCGTGCCGCCGAAGCCCAACGACATCAGCGAGCTTCTGTACCAGATCCGCAAGTTCCACGGCTTCATGTGGGCCTCCGGCGGCTGCTACAGCGACTTCCTGATCCACAACATCGACGAGTGCTGCTGGGTCAAGGACGCCTGGCCCGTGAAGGCCGAGGCCGCCGGCGCCCGCACCTACCGCGACGACTGCATCGATCAGAACTTCGACATCTACTCCGTCGAGTACACCTTCCCCGACGGATCCAAGTTCTTCCTCGGCGGCCGCAACATCGACGGCTGCAAGTCCGAGTTCGCCAGCTACGTCCACGGCTCGAAGAACTCGGCCGTCCTCTCCACCGCCGCCCACTCGCCGGCCAGGTGCCGCATCTACAAGGGCCAGAAGCTCAACTCCAAGAAGGACCTGATCTGGGCCGTCCCCC
>CALCIB010000310.1 GCA_937907525.1 uncultured Planctomycetales bacterium
GTCTCGATCGGGCAGATCCGGCCGTAGTGCGAGATGTGGACGTCGCGGACCTCGAACCCGGCCCGCTTGCGGTTCAACCCGCCGGGACCCAGGGCCGAGAGCCTGCGCTCGTGGGTCAACTGCGCCAGCGGGTTGGTCTGGTCGACGACCTGCGACAGCTCGCCGCGGCCGAAGAAGTAGTCGATCGCCGCGCTGACGCTCTTGGGATTGATCAGCGACCGAGGCGTCATGTCCTCGGCGTCCTTCATCTGCATCCGTTCCTGGACCGTCCGCCGCAGCTTGAGGAACCCCTTGCGCAGCTCGTCGGCGGCCAGCTCGTCGATCGTCCGCAGCCGGCGGTTGCCCAGGTGGTCGATGTCGTCGACGTGGACCTTGGGATCCCCCTTGCGGAGGTTCAGGATGTAGCGGATCGCGTTGACGTAGTCGAGCGGATCGAGCGTCATCCGCTCGTCGGGGACGTCCTGCTCGAACTTGCGGTTGATCCGGAACCGGCCGACCCGCCCCAGGCGGTAGCGGTTGGTGTCGAAGAACTTCTCGTTGAACAGCTCGCGCGCCTTCTCCAACTGCGGTGGGTTGCCGGGGCGCAGCCGGCGGTAGATCAAGAGCAGCGCGCTCTCGTGGTCGCCGGTGGGATCCTCCTGCAACGACTGGAGGATCAAGGGGTCGCGCGCCTCCTTGAGCACCCGGATCGGTCCCAGGCCGCCGGCGTCGGCGAGGATCCCCGCCAGCACCTCCGAGATCGTCGCGCCGCTGTCGACCAGGACCTCGCCGGTCGCCGGGTCGACCACGTCGCCGCACGCCACCTTCCCCTTCAGCTTCGCGGCGCAGTCCGGGGCCGACGAGTCGACGTCCTCGGCCTCGTAAAACTCCTCCAGGATCGCGTCGTCCGACGAGAACTTCGGGCTCATCGCCCGCAACAGGGTCATCGCCGAGAACTTGCCCGACTGGTCGATCCGGACCCCTAGCGTGTCCTTCTTGGTGACTTGCAGCTCGATCCAACTGCCGCGCTCGGGGATCACCCGGCAGGCGTGCAGCTTCTTGTCGGTCGACTCGATCTCGACGACGAAGTCGACGCCCGGCGAGCGGTGGAGCTGGCTGACCACCACGCGCTCGGCGCCGTTGATGATGAACTCGCCGCCGCCGATCATGATCGGCATGTCGCCCAGATAGACCGACTCCTCGAGCGTCGTCTCCCCCTTGTTCAGGCGGAGCCAGACGTGCAGCGGCCGGCCGTAGGTCAACCGGAGCTGTCGGCATTCGTCGGGGTCGTAACGAGGCTTGCCCAGATCGTAGCGGAGGTATTCCAGCCGCAGCGTCTTGTCGTAGCTCTCGATCGGGAAGATCTCGCGGAAGACGCCCTCGAGTCCCGCGTCGATCCGGCTGTCGACCGGGTCGTCGGCCTGGAGGAAGCGCTCGTAGCTGCGCGTCTGGATCTGCGTCAAGTCGGGGACCTGGAAATCGTCGTGGATCCGTCCGAAGTTCCGCTTCTGGGCGGGGACGATCCTCCGCACGGTCGTCGGAGTGGGCATTAAGGTCGCGCTCCTCGAAGGGGGAAAGGGGCACGGGCCGGGTTCGGGGCCCTCGCCGTCGCGGACTCCTCCGCGAGCCGTCCGCGACGCGAGGCCGCCGAGCCCGTCCCAAACGACGACGGCCCGCGACGGCTCGCGGGCGTCCTCGGCGGGCGTTGGTTCGGGGCGCTCGATTCGTTCGGTCGGAGACGGCGGGGACGTCGAGCCCGGGGCGACGGGGCGGGCGATCCTCGGGAATCCCGCGGCGACGGCCGGTCGCGCGGATCGGCGGCGAGCCGTCATCCGGGCCGAGGCCGCCGCGTCGCGTCGCGATCGCGGGCCGGGCAGTGCTTGAGAGGGGGACGACGACGGGGGCGACGGGCCCGCGGCGGAAGTCCGCCGCCGCCCTCGCCCCTCGCGACGGACGACCTGGAAGGACGCGCCCCCGGACGCGCCGGGGGGCCGGCCGTCGGGGGCGGACGGGAGGGTCGCGACCCTCCCGGGACTCACTTGATCTTGACGGTGGCGCCGGCTTCCTCGAGCTCCTTCTTGAGCTTCTCGGCGTCCTCCTTGGAGACCCCCGTCTTGACGTCCTTGGGCGCGGCCTCGACCAGATCCTTGGCCTCCTTGAGGCCCAGGCCCGTGGCGGCGCGGACGACCTTGATGACGTTGATCTTGTTGGCCCCGAAGGCCTCCAGGACCACGTTGAACTCGGTCTGCTCGACCGCGGCCTCGGCCGCGGCCGCCGGGGCCGCCGCGGCGACGGCGACCGCCGCCGCCGCCGGCTTGATGCCGTGGACGACCTCGATGTAATCGCCGAGGGCTTTCGCCTCCAGCACGGTCAAATTCACGATCGAGTCGCCCAGGGTCTTGATGTTGTCGGCGAACGACGGGGCTTCGGCGGTGGCCATGGCGGAATCGGTCCTTTCTCTGCGTTCGGTCGGATTCGACGGTTCGATCGGCCCGCGTCTTCGGACGCGACCGGGGATTTCAGCGTTCGTATGGGTTGGGCGGTCTCAAGAGCCTTCGGCCGCGCCGGCCTCGGCGGGAGCGGCGTCGGCCTCGGCGTCGGGCGTCGCCCCCTCGGCGATCGTCTGGATCTGGCTGGCCAGGGCCGAGGCCGGCGCGTTCGCCAGGCTCGCGAGCCGTTGGACCGGCGCCAGGGCCAACGCGACCACGCGGCCGATCAACTCCTCGCGGCTGGGGAGCTTGGTGATGTCCTCGACCTGGTCGGGGCCGATCACCACGCCGTCGACGGCGCCCCCCTTGATCTCCGGCTTCTTCAGCTTCTTGAGCTGCGCCGAGATCTCCTTGGCGAGCTCGGCGGGTCCGGCGCCGCCCCAGACCAGGACCGACGGCCCTTGCAGGTACTTCGCCAGCCCGTCGACGCCCAGGTCCGCCAGGACCTTGCGCGCCAGCGTGTTCTTGAGCGCCCGGACCTGGATCGACTTCTTGCGCAGGTCCATGCGGAGCTGGTGTTCGCTGACCGCGTCCAGATCCTTGAAGTCGAGCAGGAGCATCGATCGGACGTCGCCCAGCTCGCCGCGGAGCTGGTCCATCATCATTTCCTTGACGTATTTACTCATGATAGGGGCCTGCGGGTCTCCGTCTCGGCGGGTTGTGGCGTCGACACCGGGGATCGCGATCGGGCGCCGGCCCGGTCACGCCGAGACCCGGACGCCCGGGCTCATGGTGGCGGAGATGGTGATGGTCTGGATGTACGTCCCCTTCGCGGTCGACGGCTTGAGCGTCCGCAAGTAGTTGAGGAACGCGACGACGTTCTCGACGAGTTGGTCCTCGGTGAAGTTGATCTTCCCGACCCGGACCGCCACGTTCCCCCCCTTGTCGTTGCGGAACTCGATCTTGCCCGCCTTGAACTCGCGCACCGCCGAGGCGATGTCGGTCGTGACGGTGCCGGAGCGGGGCGAGGGCATCAGTCCTCGAGGGCCCAGGACGCGGCCGAGCGGGCCGACCACGCCCATCATGTCCGGGGTGGCGAGGGCGACGTCGAAGTCCATCGTCCCCCCCTTGATCTGCTGCGCCAGGTCGTCGCCGCCGACGATGTCCGCGCCCGCCGCCCGCGCCTTCTCGGCGTTGTCGCCCTGGGCGAAGACCGCCACGCGGACGCTCTTGCCGATGCCGTGCGGCAGCGCCACCGAGCCCCGGACGTTCTGGTCGCTTTGGCGGGGGTCGATCCCCAGGTGGGTCGAGACCTCCACGGTCTGATTGAACTTGGTGGTGTTGAACCCCTTGAGGATCTTCACCCCCTCGGCCAGCGGCACGGCGACGGTCGTCGCCTTGTGCTTCGCCGCCAGCGCTCGATAGCGTTTGGAACGGTACGCCAAGTCGTCTCCCCTTTCGCCCCCTCCGCGGGGGCTGCCGCCTTGCGTCTCTTTCTCGTCGGCCGGCGGCGGGCGGTCGCGCCGGGCTCGGCCGTTCATCGTCCCGACGTCGGTCGGGACGCGGGGGGGAATGGGACGGTTCGATCCCCCCGGATCGGCGACCGCCGCGGGCGGGAATCCCCGTCGCGGCGGCCCGGTTCGCGGCGGTCGCGGGCTCAGCCCTGGATCTCGACCCCCATGCTCCGCGCCGTGCCGGCGATCACGCGGCAGGCGTGGTCCAGGTCGCGGGCGTTGAGGTCCTGGAACTTGGTCTCGGCGATCTTGCGGACCTGCTCCGCGGTCACGGTCCCGACCTTGGTCTTGTTGGGGACGGCCGACCCCGAGGCGATCCCCGCGGCCTGCTTCAGAAGCACGGCCGCCGGCGGGCTCTTGGTGATGAACTCGAAAGTGCGATCCGAGTAGATCGTGATCTCGACGGGGATCGTGGTCCCCTTCATCTCCTTGGTCCGCTCGTTGAACTGCATCACGAACTGACCGATGTTCACTCCGTGCTGGCCGAGCGCCGGGCCGACCGGCGGCGCGGGGGTCGCCTGGCCTCCGGGACATTGGAGCTTGACCTTCGCCGTCATCACCTTGGCCATCGCGGGTCCTCGTTCCCCTCGGGGGTCGTCGAATCTCGTGTATCGGGTTCCGGTCGCGACGGCGCGCGCCCGTCGTCGGGCGGCCGCCGGCGCCGGGGGTCAGATCCGTTCCAACTGCCAGTGTTCCAGGTCGACGGGGGTCGGGCGGTTGAAGATCATGATCATGACCTTCACCAGGCCGCGGCCCTCGATGACCTCCTCGACGGTCCCCTCGAAGTTCTCGAACGAGCCTTCCTTGATCTTGACGCGGTCGCCCTTCTCGACGTCGATGCGGTACGACGGCGCCTTGGCCGCGGTCTGCTCGTCCTGCTGGTTGAGCATCCGGTTGACCTCGGCCTCGGGCATCTTGGTGGGCGTGCCGTGGGTGCCGACGAAGTCGCCGACGCCGGGGGTCTCCCGGACCAGGAACCAGGTCTTCTCGTTCAGCTCCATCTGGACCATGATGTAGCCGGGATACGTCTTGCGCTCGACGATCTTCTTCTTGTTGTTGCGGATCTCGGTGATTTTCTCGGTCGGCACGACCACCCGGGGCTTCCCCTCCGGGGTCACGCCGAAGTAGCGCTCCAGCCCCTGGATCCGGGTCCGGCGCTGAAGGGCCTCGGCGATCGAGTCCTCGCGCGAGCTTTGGACCTTAAGGACGTACCAGACCAGGTCCGGCGGGGGCTCCGCGTCCTCGTCGATCGGGACCGGTTCCGCGTCCGCGTCCGCGTCGGCCTCGATCGGGTCGTTCCGCGGCGCGGCGGCCTTCGCGCCGGCGGCGTCCGTCGGCATCGCGGCCGAGGCGCGCGTCGGGCCGCCGACGTCGCCGCCGTCCGGGGTCTCCTCGTCGACCTCGAACGCCTGGGCGTCGGTTCGCGGGGAGGTCTCGGGCGAGTCCGGGACGGGGGCCGATTCGTCGTTCTCGTGCGTCGGATGGCTCATGGAACGTCGGGGCGAATCTCACGAGGTACGGTGGCGAGGGGGTGGCGGCCCGTTTTCGATCCGTCGCGACGGATCGCGAGGCGACGCGGTCCCCTTCGGAGGGGGCCCTCGGCCCGCAGGGCGCGAGGACGATCCCCACGAGTGTAGCGACCGGGCGGCGGCCGGTGAAGGGCCGGCCGCCGAGCGTCGCTCAGGACGTCGAGCCGAACGAGCCCGCGCCGCTGAACTGGAGTACGTCGACCATGCGGAGCAGGAACAACCAGAACCAGTCGACGACGAACAGGTAGGCCGCCAGGATCAGCACGGTGCTCAGGACCACCAGCGTCGATTGGTAGAGGTCGTCCTTGGAGGTCCAGGAGACCTTGTTCATCTCCGACTCGGTGGCGATCAGGAACTCGGCGAATCGCGGGTAATGGACGATTCGGAAGCAGAACCAACCCAGGACCGCGAGCGTGACGCCGGGCGCGCCCAGCCGCCAGGCGAGGCTGGAATCGATCACCGCGTCGTGGACCTGCCACACCGCCCCCAGCGCCAGCAGCCCCAGGCCGATCGCCGTGTAGAGCCGGGTGTTCCAGCCCTGGCGGGGCTTGTAGGGCTTGAGCGAGAAGAAGGTGGCGAGGAACGCCGCGAACGCGCCTCCCTTCCCTCCGCTCGGCTTGTCCTTGGAGGGTTTGACGGGGCGCGGTCCCGAGACTTCTTCTTTGACTCTACCCATGTCGACCGTTCCGTTCGGGATGAGGGGCCGCGGACTCGCGTTCAAGGCGACGGGGCCGCGCCGTCGGGGGTTTCGCCTGGGAAAGGCCCGTCGGGGCGACCGAAGCACGAGCGGAGGGAATCGAACCCCCAACCGCCGGTTTTGGAAACCGGTGCTCTGCCAATTGAGCTACGCTCGTGTGTGCGACCGGCCGCCCGCGCTCGCGACGCCTTCCATGGGACGGCCGGGACGTCGCTTCTCGCGATCGTCGCGGGGGGCCCCGGTCACTTCTTGCGCGATTCCTTGTGCGCGGTGTGCTTGCGCTCGCGGCGGCAGTACTTCTTCAGTTCCAGCCGGTTGGCCCCGCGGGTCTCCTTCTGGACGCGGTAGTTCTTCTCGCCGCAGTCGGTGCATTCTAGCCAGACGTATTCACGCATCGCTGGAAACCCCTGGTTCCGGTCGACGCCTCGCCCCGCCGGATTCGCTCTATGGGAAACGCTCGCCGCGGCCCTCCCGCCCTGGGCGGGAGTCGCGGCGAGCAAGGTTCGGAGTCGAGGACGCTCGGGCGTCGCCGCGGCGACGCCGGGTCGGTCGGGAGGGCCGCCCGCGGCCCCCCTCCCGGTCGGCGGTCACTCGAGGATCTTGGTGACGACGCCGGCGCCGACCGTCTTGCCCCCCTCGCGGATCGCGAACCGGAGGGCGTCCTCCATGGCGACCGGGGTGTGTAGCTCGACGGTCATCTTGATGTTGTCGCCCGGCATGCACATCTCGGCCTCGGCCCCGTCCTCGGACAGGAGGTTGAGGATCGAGCCGGTCACGTCGGTGGTCCGGATGTAGAACTGCGGCCGGTAGCCCTTGAAGAACGGGGTGTGGCGGCCCCCCTCCTCCTTGCTCAGGACGTACACCTCGGCCTCGAACTTGGTGTGGGGCGTGATCGAGCCCGGCTTGCAGAGGACCTGCCCCCGCTCCAGGTCGTTCTTCTCCACCCCCCGGAGCAGGACGCCCACGTTGTCGCCGGCGACTCCCTCGTCGAGCGTCTTTTGGAACATCTCGACGCCCGTGACCGTGGTGGCCTTCTTGGCGCCGAAGCCGACGACCTCGACCGCGTCGCCGACCTTGACCCGGCCGCGCTCGACCCGGCCGGTTCCCACCGTGCCGCGGCCCTTGATCGAGAAGACGTCCTCGATCGGCATCAGGAACGGCTTGTCGACCTCGCGGGTCGGCTCGGGGATGTACGAGTCCATCGCCGCGACCAGGTCGAGGATCGGCTTGGAGGCGGTCTCGTCGCCGGGGTTCTCGAGCGCCGGGCGGCTGCTGCCGCGGACGATCGGGATCTCGTCGCCGGGGAACTTGTAGTGGGTGAGCAGCTCGCGCAGCTCCATCTCCACCAGCTCCAGCAGCTCCTCGTCGTCGACCAGGTCGATCTTGTTGAGGAACACGACCAGGGCCGGCACGCCGACCTGGCGGGCCAGGAGGATGTGCTCGCGGGTCTGCGGCATCGGGCCATCGGCCGCCGAGACCACCAGGATCGCGCCGTCCATCT
>CALCIB010000311.1 GCA_937907525.1 uncultured Planctomycetales bacterium
GCTAAACCGTTAGACGGGGAAACTCGTCTCGGGGGTTCGAATCCCCCCCTCTCCGCTCCTTCGATCCGCCGCGGCGATCCCTTCCCAATCCAATCCGCGACGGCTTCACGATTCGACGCGACGGAAGGCCGTCATGGGCCTAATCGCCGAGAGTCCTTCGCCCCGCCGGATCGACCGCCCGGTCCAGGGCCATGGCCGCGGACGCCTCGGTTGATCTCGGGGTCGCTTATTCGATGAACCGATTGCGGCGGAGGTCGCCGTGGGGGTTGAAGTCCCTCGCCAGCGGCGGCGCGGCCTGGTGGAGCGCGTCGAGGACGGGATACGTCAGCATCAGGACCAGGCAGAAGGCGAGCCACGCGCGACCGCGGCGCCAGCGGACCTCGGCCAGGCCCTGGGCGATCAGGGCGAAGAAGGCCGGGGCCAGCCAAAGGATCAAGCGGCCGTGGAACGGATACCGCCTCGCCGCCGCGGCGCCAAGCGCCAGCGCGGCCGGCGCCAGCAGGATCGCCAGGGCCGCCGGATCCTTGCGGGCGATCCGCCCCGCGCCCAGCGCGCCGAGGAACGCCGCGAAGAGGGCGAAGGCGTAAGGGAGCAGGTTCGGGACCAGGTTCAACGGCGTGACGAACGTCTCCAGGAGAAGCCCCGCGGCTCTCGCCAGATCGTCGACGCTCGTCGGCGGGAACGGCGGGAAGGCGAAGTTCCAGAAGACGTACATCGTCGTCCCCGGCCCCAGCAGTTGGCTCGACACGCGATGCGCCAAAAGGAGGCTCGCGCCCCAGGCCGCCGCGGTCGCCGCCAACCGCGCGGCGTCGCCGCGACGACCGCTTCGAAGTCGAGCGACCGCCAGCGTCAGGCCGCAACCCGCGACCACGAAGGCCGACGGAAACGAGAGCCAGGGCGACGCGACCGCCAGCGCGGCCAACCCCAGCCGTCGCCGCGCGTCGGGCGGGTCGCGCAACTCCGCCAGCGAGAGCAAGGTCACGGCCAACCCCAACGCCAGGTCGACCGAGTACGGCTTCAACTCATTGGAGTAGTACGTCAGATCGTCCGAGAAGGCGAAGAGGACCATCGCCATGATCGCCGCCGTCGGCGTCAGGAGCCGCTCGGCCAGACGACGGAACAAGACCAGACTCGCAAGGCCGCACGCCAACGGGACCGCCCGCGCGACGTAGGGCGAGGCCCCGAACAGACCGATCAGAAGGCGTTCCACCGCCAGGAACGCCGGCGGGGCCAACTGGTCGGAGGTCAGAGGGCCGGCGAAGTCGAACGGGGCTTTCCCCTTGAGGTTGCCCAGCAGCGACGCCTCGTCCATCCAGTAGTGTCGACCCTGGAGATAAACCCAGACCCGAAGCGCCGCGCCCAGCCAAACGCAGGTCCACGGCGGCCGCCGCGCGACGAACTCCACGAGCCGTCGGAAATACGGCGACAGGTCGATCTGGCGCGAGAAGACGTTCGGGATCGTCACGGCGGTGCATGGCTCCCGCGGCGGTCTTCAACGACCGGGACCAAAAGAGTCGCGTGGCGGAGGAACGCCGCTACATTAAACCGAACCGTGGGTCGTGGCCATCCCTCCCGCGGCCGGGTCCGCCCGAAACCGGGCTCGGAGGCGTCACGGAAGGATCCGGGCCCCCACGGCCGTGTTGAGCTTGAGCATGTTCCGCCGGTTGCGGGCGGCGGTGTCGCGGTAAAACCGGACCAGGGACGTGGTCTGGCGCTGGACCCTCAGGTAGTCCTCCGGGCCGATCTCCCGCGCCTCCAGGCGGACCCTGGATTTGTCGCGTTTGCGACGGACGGCCGGCAGCGTCTCCCTCTCAAGCCGCTGCATGTCCCCAAGCGTGTGGGCCAGGTCGGTGTAGGCGTGGCGGACCTCGCCCTCGACCTGGCCCTCGATGACCTCGGTCTCGATCTGGCTCTGCGCCACGTTGATCTCGGCGCGGCGGACGTTCCCCTGGTTGCGGTTGAACAGGGGGATCGTGACGAACACGCCCGCCCCCCAGTTGCTCACGCTCAGCTCGCGGGATTGCGAGCGGTCCTGGTAGTTCCACGGGGTGTAAAGGAAGTAGGCGTCGGAGTAGCGCTCGCCCCGTTCCTCCATCCACTCGGCGCGGGCGCGGGCGACCCCCAGCCGATGGGCGATCAGATCGGGACGGTGTTCCTTGGCTGTCGCGATCAATTCGTCGACGGTCGGCAGGATCGGCCGCGGGACGTTGATCTTGCCGCGAAGCTCCATCTTTTCCGCGTCCCCGTGCTCGATTTCGAGTAGCTCCGAGAGTTGATGCCGGGCCTCGGCGTAGCGGTCGCGGGCGTCCTGCACGGCCATCTCGGTGACGCCCCGCTCGACGATCAGGTCGTCCATCTGGTCCAAATCCTCGTCGGTCGGCTCCATGCCGGGCGCGATCCGGGCGGAATGGACCTCGATCACCTCGGCGAGCAACGAGAGCGTGTCCTCCGCCGCCCGTAGCGATTGACGGGCCACCAGCGCGTTGACGTAGGAGGTGTAGAGCTGGTCGATCGCCTCGCGGACGGCGTTCTTGTACTGCGCGGCCAGCACGCTCTTTTCCGCCTTCGCCAGGTTGATGCGCTTGCGGCGCTTGCCCATGTAGTCGATGGGAAAGACCAGGCTGACGCCGTGTTCGATGTCCCCGTCCCGCTGGGGGGAGTACGAGCCGTAAGGGACCTGGTCGCTGCCGTAGAAGATCAGGGGATTGTCGCGGAGGCCGGCGGTGAGGATGTCGGCGTCGGCCTGGGGGAGTTCCATGGCCTTGATCCGAAGGTCCTTGTTGGAGTCGACCAGGCGACGGATGGCGTCGTCCAGGGTCAGGCCGTCGGCGGGGCCCTCGTCGTCGTAACCCGCGGGGTCGTCGAATCGGCTGGAGAAGGCGTCGCCGTCGGGCAGCGCCAGCGGCAATCGCTCGATCGACGGAGCGATGCCCCCCTCGAACCGGCCCGGGCCCGACTCCTGGGGGTGGGCGCTGAACGCCGAGGCGCTGGTGGCCAGCCGCTCCAACCTCGGCAGCGCGGCGCGCCTGCGCTGCGGGGTCTCGCTGATGTTGATGTTCGTCGCGCCCGGCCGACGCTTGAAGGGGCTTTCCGCGGTCCCGATCGGCGGCCCCACGGCCGACTCGGGGCGTTCGGCCTTGCCACCCTGGGCGGCCGCCGCGGCGCTGATGATGTCGTCGGCGAGCGAGATCTGCGCGGTCGCCCTGGTCGTCCAGAATCCAAGCACGCAGACGGCGACCGCCGCGACTCCGATGATTCGCCCCTTCATGCCCGGCCTCCTTGCCGCGTGCCGTTGTCAAGCGACGAGCCGCTCCGCGTTCGCCGTCCGTACTGTTTATTCGGGGGGATGGCGCGTCGCGATCCGGCGTTAATCGATCCTTAACGGTCTCGCCGCCGTCATCCTCCGGCCGTTTCCGCGCGACCGTCAAACTCGGACGCGCGGGCGCGTTCGGTCGCGTCGCCTGGGCCGCGCCGGTAGACTGGATCGGATCGGCGGTCATCGTCCCTCGCCGACCGCGCCCCCCGCCTCCACCGAGACGTCGTCATGCGCATCAAGTGGTACGGACACGCCGCGTTCTTGATTCAGGCGCAAGGCGTTCGGATCATCCTCGACCCGTACCGCTCGCCCGATCGCGGCGGCCACGCCCCGGTCGGCGACTCCGCCGACGTGGTCGTCGTCAGCCACGAGAACGACAAGTACCACAGCCATTTGGGCCAGATCCCGCCGCCGTTTCATCTCGTCCGGGCGCTCGAACTCCCCCCGGAGGGCGAGACCTTCCGCGGGATCACGTTCCAGGCGGTCCCCGTCTTCGAGACCCCCGAACGCCTCCACGGCGACGAGGTGACGATCGTGTACTTCCGCGCCGAGGGCCTCCGCGTCGCCTTCCTCGGCGACCTGGGCCACCTCCTCACGGACGAGGAACTGGGCCCGATCCGGGGCGCGGACGTCGTGCTGGTCCCCGCCGGCGGGACGCCGACGATCGCGCTGGACGACGTCCCGGCGCTCCTGGACGCGATCGACCCGCGGATCGTCGTGCCGATGCACTACAAGACGCCCAAGATCGACCTGGACATCCGGCCGGTCGAGGAGTTCCTGGCGCGGCTTCCCGACGACCAGGTCGTCACGGTCGGCGGATCGGAGTTCGCGATCGACCGTGATTCGCTCCCCGAGCGCCGGACCATCGTCCGGCTCGACTTCGCCCGCTGAGCGGCTGTCTTATGTAGTGGATTCGCGCGGAACGATGAACGGTCTTCCCCCCTCGCGGGGGAAGACAGACCGCGAGGAACGCTGCCGAAATAACTTCCGGGAATCCTCCGGGGTCGACTCGCGTGGC
>CALCIB010000312.1 GCA_937907525.1 uncultured Planctomycetales bacterium
ACAGTCGCTCATCTGACCGCTTCGCGGTCTGTCTTCCCCCGCGAGGGGGGAAGATCGTTCGAGTCCCCCCGGAATCCGTGACGGTCAGTGCGTTCCCGGCGCCGGGACCCCGGGTTCGTCGTTATATCGATCCTCCGCGCGCCTCGGAAGGCGGCTTGCTCCCACGGCGCCGGGCGACCGGGGGTCAAGAAGGCGGCGTCCGCTCGGCGACGGCGGGCCGCGGCGACGGCTTCCCGGCCGCGACGGCGTCGAGCGGGGACCGCGACGACCCCAGCGGCAGGTGGACGGTGAACCGCGAGCCCCGGCCGACGGTCGACTCGACCTCGATGCGGCCGCGGTGCTCCTGGATGATCCCGTAGCTGATCGAGAGCCCCAGCCCCGTCCCCCGCCCCGGCGCCTTGGTGGTGAAGAACGGGTCGAAGAGGCGGTCGCGAAGCTCCCGCGGGATGCCGGCGCCGTCGTCGTCGACCTCCACCCGCACGCCCAAGGCGTCGGGCTCGACGGCGGTGCGGATCACGACCCGGCCGTCCTCGCCGCAGGCGTCGATGGCGTTGGTCAGAAGGTTGAGGATCACCTGATGGACCCTCGCGGCGCTGCAACGGATCGTCGGCAGGGCGGCCAGGTCCATGTCGATCCGCACCCCCCTGCTCCGAGCGTAGCCCTTGACCATGGCGACCGACGACTCGACTCCGGGATTCAGGTCGACCTCGTTCCAATCGCCGTCGTCGACCCTGGCGAAGAGCCGCAGCTCCTTGACGATCCGCTCGATCCGCCGCAGGCCCTCGCGGGTGCGCTCGATGAGCCTGGGGAAGTTCTCCAGGCAGTAGCCCAGGTCGATTCGCTCGGCGATCCGGCGGGCCTCGTCGGCGGCGGCGGGGTCGCGAGGGTCGTCGGCGGCGGTGAGCAGTTCGAGCAGCCGCAAAAGGTCGGCGAGGTCGCGCTCCAGGACGGCCACGTTGTTGCTGACGAAGGCCAGGGGGTTGTTGATCTCGTGGGCGACTCCGGCGACGAGCTGGCCCAGGCTGGCGAGCTTCTCGGTTTGCACCAGGAGGCTTTGCGCCTGCTTGCGGGCCTCGTGCGCCTGGTGTTCGGAGCGGGCCAGGTCTTCCAGGGCGGCGTTCTTGCGACGGAGTTCCTCCTCGCCGCGGACGCGGGCGGTGACGTCCCAGAAGATGGCCTGGACGCCGAAGGGGACGCCGTCGGAGGCGTACAGCGGGGTCTTCATCACCTGGACGTACATCGTCTCGCCGCCGGGGGTGACGTGGCGCTCCACCACGTCCAGCATGCGGCCGGCGCGGAGCACCAGTTCGTCGTCGCCGCGGTACTTCTCGGCCAGCTCGCGGGGGAAGAAGTCGAAGTCGGTGCGGCCGATGACCTCGTCGAGGGGCCGTCCCAACTCGTCGCAGAAGCGCTGGTTGGCGAAGATGAAGCGGCCCTCCAGGTCCTTGCGGAAGAACGACTGGGGGAGGGTCTCCACCAATGAGCGGTAGACCGCGGCCATCTCGTCGATGGTGCGTTCGGCCTCCTCGACGCTGGCGACGGCGCCGCCGGCGATCGCCGACATGCGGGAGGCTTCCGCGCGCGCCCGCCGCGCCAGGGCGGCCAGGGCGACCGTCGCCATGGCGGCGGCCAGGGCGGCGCCGACCAGCGCCCACTCGGCCCCCGGCGGCAGGACCGCCAGCAGCGCGGGGACGTCGCCTTGTCCCGCCGAGTACACGGTGTCCATGACTGGGGCCCGATGGGGCGGACGGAAGGGCCGGGACGGTCGCGGCCGAACCTTTTCCATTTCCATCTTATCCGACGGCCTCTTCGAACGATACCGCGCCCCGTCCGGCCGCGGCGGTCAAGACGGCCTCGCACAGCGCGATCGTCTTGAGGTTGTCGCGGCCGGATATGTCGGGCGCCGCGTCGCGCTCCAGGGCGACGAGCAGGCCGGCCATGGTGCCGGCGAAGGCGTCCGGGAACCACGCCTGGGGCCATCGCGGGCGTCGCCAGCGGCCGGCGTCGCCGACGACCGAATAGTCGATCGTGCTGGGGGTCCGCCTTGGCCACGACGGCCAGCCGATGGTCCCTTTGGCGAACCCCTCCGTCCCCTCGAACCGCCAGCGGACGCCCAGGTCGGCGGCGGCGCCCTCGCGCGCGGGGCCGGCCCAGACGTCGTCCCAGCACGACGCCCGCGCGCCGTTCGCGTACTCCAGGATCGTCAGGTTGATCCCATCGGCGTGCGGGAACTTCGTCCGCGGGTCCGGCCGGGCGCTGGCCAGGACGCGCTCCGGATCGCCCAGCCAGTAGCGCAGGACGTCGAGATGGTGGATGCTCATGATGTACGTCGAGAGCGACCGACCGTCGCGGGCCCAGGGCATCCAGTGGGGAATGGCGCGGAGTTCGATCGTCGCCAGAACCGGCTCGCCCAGGACGCCGCGGTCGAGCAACCACTTGAGCGCGCGGATCGAGTGGTCGTAGCGCATGTTCTGGTTGACCTGAAGCGCGACGCCGGCCGCCTCGCAGGCGTCGACCAGTTCGCGGGCCTCGGCCGGCGACAGCGCCAGCGGCTTTTGCGCCAGGATCCCCCGCGGCGTGCGGGGATGGGCGAGGATCCGACGAATCACCCCCGGCTGCTCGGCCGGCGGGACGGCGACGTCGACGACCTCGACGGCCGGGTCGTCGAGCATGGCCTCCAGGGTCGGAAACACCTTGGGCACGCCCCGAAGCGCGGCGACCTCGCGGGCGGTCGCCTCGGTGCGCGAGGTGATGGCCGTCGCGGGGAAGCCGGCCTCGCGATACGCCGGCAGATGGCAATCGCGGACGATGAACCCCGCGCCGACCACGCCGATCCCCCAGTCCTCGCGCTGGGGAAGCTCCGGCAGGTGGGCGTCGGGGGGGAGGGTCGCGGCGGGCATGGTTCGCCTCGGGTGGAGGGACACGAACGGAATCGTTCCGTCGAAAATCTAGAGAACGACCGATGACGATCATCCCTTCTCCCCTTGTGGGAGAAGGTGGCCGAAGGCCGGATGAGGGGGGAGCGTTTCCAAAGGCTTCCGATCGCGCCTCCCCCTCATCCGCCCCTCCGGGGCACCTTCTCCCACAAGGGGAGAAGGGATTATATATGCCGCCTGCGATGATTTTCGACAGAGCAGAACGGAGTCAATATCGCGCCGGAGCTTGGACGGCGGAAGGGGCGCGCGGCGCGGTCGGTCGAGTCCGCTGGACGAACGGCGGCGGAACGGGGACAATCGGCCCCTGCCTCGCGGCGTGGTTTTCGATTCCCGAACGAGGAACGGCGATCTCATGCGGATTCGGTTCGATCGATCGTGGAGCCTGGCGTTGGGGGTTTGCCTCGGCCTGGCCGGCTGCGGCCGGGACGCGACGACGCCGGCGCCGACGATCATCGTCGACGGCTCCAGCACCGTCTTTCGGATCAGCAGGGCGGCGCGCGACGCCTTCGCGGAGGTCGATCCGGACGTCACCGTCGTGCTGGACAACCACGGCACCGGCGGCGGCTTCGCGCGATATCTGGAAGGCGAGGTCGACGTCATCGACGCCTCGCGCGACGCCAAGCCCGACGAGAAGTCCAGGGCCTGGGCCCAGGCGATCGAATGGACCCGGCTTCTGGTGGCCTACGACGGGATCACCGTCGCGGTGAACCCGAAGAACGACTTCGTCCGGGAACTGAGCGTCGAACAGCTTCGCAAGCTCTGGGGCGAGGGCTCGACCGTCAAGACCTGGAGGGACCTCGACCCGTCGTGGCCCGACCGGCCGATCGTCCTCTACTCGCCCGACGACGACTCGGGAACCTATGAGTTCTTCGTCGCGGCGATCCTCGGCGAGGGGGCCGAACCGCGCGAGGACGTGCAGCAAAGCCCCGACGACAACGTGCTTATAAGCGGCGTGGCCGGCGACGCCGACGGGATCGGCTACTTCGGCTACGCCTATTACCAGGCCAACAAGGACCGGCTCCGCCCCGTGGCGGTCAAGGCGACGGCCGACGCCCCCGCCGTGTTGCCGTCGCCGGAGACGATCGCCGACAAGAGCTACGCGCCTTTGTCGCGGCCCCTCTACCTGTTCGTCAAGAACGCGGCGGCCAAGCGGCCGGAGACGTGGCGGTTTCTGAACTTCTATCTCGACGAGATCTCGACGCTGGCGGTTCGGGCCGGTTACGATCCACCGACCCCGGAGGACGTCGCGGCCGGCAAGGCGGCCCTCGCCCGGTTCGCCCCCGCGACCAAGACCGACGACGCGAAGCCCGCGACCCCCTGAGCCAGCGATGCCCCCGCCCCTCGCGAACACGACGCCCGACGCCCCCCTCCTCGATCCCGACGACCCCTGGCGGGGGCAGTCGCGGCTTTCGGCCGTCGCCGAATTCGTCGCGCCGATCCTCCTGGCGCTCTGCGGCCTGGTCACGGTCCTGACGACGCTGGGCATCCTGGCGGTGCTGGTCGTCCAGTCCGTCGAGTTCTTCGCCGCGGCCGGGATCGGCGTGGGCGACTTCCTCTTCGGCCTGGAACTCCGACCCGGCGCCCGGCCGCCGCGGTTCGGCGTGCTGCCGCTGGTCTGGGGGACGTTCCTGATCGCGTTCGGGGCCTCGTGCGTGGCGCTTCCGATCGGGCTTTTAAGCGCGATCTACCTGAGCGAGTACGCCCCCCGCGGCGTCCGCGCGGTCCTCAAGCCGACGCTGGAGCTGCTGGCGGGGGTGCCGTCGATCGTCTACGGCTACCTGGCGCTTTTGCTGGTGACGCCGGCCCTGAAGGCGGCGCTTGAGCCGTTGGGGTTGCGGGTGGACCACTTCAACGCGGTCTCGGCGTGTCTGGTCGTCGGGATGATGATCGTGCCGTCGGTGTCGTCGTTGAGCGAGGACGTGCTTTCGGCGGTGCCGCAAGGCCTGCGCGAGGCGGCCTACGGCCTGGGGGCGACGAAGTTCGAGGTCTCGACGCGGATCGTGCTTCCCGCGGGGCTCTCGGGAGTGGCCGCGGCGTTCATCCTGGCGGTCGGCCGGGCGGTCGGCGAGACGATGGCCGTGGTGCTGGCGGCCGGGACGATGGCCCGGTTCACGCTCAACCCGCTGACCTCGGTGGAGACGATGACGACCTACATCATCCAGGTGGTCGGCGGCGAGGCGTCCTACGGCTCGCCCAAGTACCTGTCGCTCTTCGCGGTGGGGTTGACCCTCTTCGCGATCACCCTGGCGCTCAACGTGCTGTCGAACCTGGTGTTGCGGCGGTATCGCGAGGTGTACCGATGAGCGTCGAGTCGGCCGGGCGGTTCCACCCGCGGCGACGGTCGCGGGCGCTGGCGGGGCCGGTCTTCGCCGCGGCCTGCCTGCTGGCGACCTTGACCGGCGTCCTGGCGCTGGCCGTGCTGACGCTCGCGGTCGTCGCCGCGGCGGCCTCCGACGGCGGCCTGATCGACCTGCTCCATCGGCTCGCGGTCAATCCGCAGTCGGGCGACCCGGCGCGGGCGGGGTTCCGGGTGGGGATCGTCGGCAGCGCGTGGCTTTTGGCGCTTACGGCCTTGATCGGGATCCCGACGGGGGTGGGCGCGGGGGTCTTCCTGGAGGAGTACATGCCGGCGGGCCGGCTCAAAGGGGCGATCCAGACCAACATCGCCAACCTGGCGGGGGTGCCGTCGGTGGTTTACGGGATCCTGGGGCTGGCGGTGTTCGCGCGGGCCTTCGGCGTCTCCGGGTTGGCGCTCGGGCCCAGCCTGCTGGCCGGCGCGTTGACGCTTTCGCTTTTGATCCTGCCGACGATCGTGGTGACGACCCAGGAGGCGCTACGGACGGTGCCGCCGTCGCTGAGGCACGCGGCGATGGCCCTGGGGGCGACGCGGTGGCAGGTGGTCGCCGGCCACGTCCTCCCCTCGGCCTTGCCGGGGATCCTCACCGGGACGATCCTGGGGCTCTCGCGGGTCGTGGGCGAGACGGCCCCGCTGTTGATGGTCGGCGCCGCCGGCTCGCTGCTGCGGCCGCCGCGAGGGCCCATGGACCGCTACTCGGCCTTGCCGGTGGAGATCTACAACTACGCCAAGGAGCCCGACCCGGCGTTCCAGGCGGTGACCGCCGGCGGTATTCTGATATTGGTGGCGCTGCTGTTGTCCATGAACGCCGTCGCCATCGTGATCCGCGACCGATTCCGACGGCGGCGCTAGACGACCCCGGGATCCCGCCGCTCGATCCGATCGACCGAACCCCAACGCGCCGGAGCCCCGTTCGATGTCGGCCACGCTCGCCCCTCCTCCCGCCGCGGCTTCCGACGCCTCGGCCGACGAGCCCGCCTTGCAAACCCGGGCGCTGCGCGTCTGGTACGGGGCGTCGCTGGCTCTCAGGGACGTCGACCTGGACGTCCCCCGGCATCGGATCACGGCCCTGATCGGCCCCTCCGGCTGCGGCAAGAGCACGCTTCTGCGCTGCTTCAACCGCATGAACGACCTGGTCCCCGACGCCCGCGTGGAGGGGGACGTCCGCTTCGACGGCGTCTCGATCGTGGGCCCGAAGGTCGACGCGGTGACCCTGCGGCGGCGGGTCGGCATGGTCTTCCAGAAGCCCAACCCGTTCCCCAAAAGCATTTACAACAACATCGCCTGGGGCGCGCGGATCAACGGCTACCGCGGCGACATGGACGAGCTGGTGGAGCGCTCGCTCCGCCGCGCCGCGTTGTGGGACGAGGTGAGGGAGAAGCTCCATCGCTCCGGGCTGGATCTCTCCGGCGGCCAGCAGCAACGGCTCTGCATCGCCCGGACCCTGGCGGTGGAGCCCGAGGTGATCCTGATGGACGAGCCCTGCTCGGCCCTGGACCCGATCTCCACGGCGCGGGTCGAGGACCTGATGGAAGACCTGAAGGACGACTACACGATCGTGATCGTCACCCACAACATGCAGCAGGCCCGGCGCGTCAGCGACGTCACCGCCTGCCTGATGCCCGACGTCGAGGCCGGCGGCGGCCGGCGCACGGGAGTGTTGGTGGAGGTCAGCCCGACCGACGTGTTGTTCACCAATCCCGTCGACCCCCGCACCGAGGCGTACATCACCGGCCGCGTCGGCTGAACCCCTCCGCCCTGCCCCGTCTCAAACCCGAGGCGGCGGCGCATGCGGGTGGCGACTCGACGGACACGAAAGAACTGGAGAAGCGGCGCGATGGGCGTTCTTGAGTATTTCGACCGCGGGTACGTCATCAATCTGCCGCGGCGCCGGGACCGCCGCGCCGAGACCGAGGCGATGTTCGACCGCCGCGGACTTACGAACTGGCGCGACCGCGTCGAGTTCTTCCCGGCGATCGCGCCGGAATCGGCCGCCGGATACGCCTCGATCGGCGCCCGCGGCGGCCTGCTCAGCCACGCGGCCGTGCTCCGCGCGGCGCTGGATCGCGGCGCGAGAAACGTCCTGGTGATGGAGGACGACCTGGAGATCGACCCGGCCTTCGTCGCCCGCGGGGACGAGATCGTCGGCCTGCTGGAATCGCTGGATTGGTCCTTCGTCTACTTCGGCCACAACCTGAGGAGTTTGTGGACGGCCACGGAGGGCCCCCTGTTGCGGCCGCGCGTCGGACACGTCATCCTGGCCCATCTCTACGCGGTGAACGGCCGAATCCTCCCTCGCCTGGTCGAATTCATGGAGTCGGTCGACTCCCGCCCCGTCGGAGATCCCGACGGCGGCCCCATGTACGCCGACGGCGCGCTGGACTTCTTCCGCGTCCGCAACCCGGACGCCTTGACGCTCGTCGCCGCCCCCTGTCTGGGATGGCAGCGGCCCTCGGCCAGCGACATCACGTCGAAATGGTACGACAAGGCGCCGGTCCTGGGCGGCATGGCCGCCGCGGCGCGAAAGCTCAAGCGAGCCGTCCGCGGCCGTCGCGTCCCCGAGTGACCGCCAAGCCGCGCCCATCGGCCGCGGACGGCCGGCGCGGCTCGCGCCCGATCATGACGATTCGCGGCATCGAAGACCCGCGCCGCCGCGCGCGGGGCGAGCGGCTCGCGGCGCGACCCCCGCCGCGACGTCGCGTTCCGGGACCAATTCGGCCCGAACGACCGAGACCTCGCGAGGGGCCTCGATCCCCAGCCGCACCTGGCCCCCCTCCAACCGCACGACGGTCACGCAGACGTCGTCGCCGATATAGAGCCTCTCCATGAGTTTGCGCGTCAGAACCAGCATGGCGTCGCGTCCTCCGATCGTCCCAGTCGCGGCTCGTCTCGTCGCGCCGCGGCCAAGCGGCGCCGCCCTCTCGGGGGCGTCTCCTGGAAATCTAGGCCATGGGCCCTTACGATAGGGATCGTTCGGCGAGATTGCGCGGAATTTCCCGGGCGGCGATCCGTCCGTCGCCAAGGCCGCCCTCGAGGCGTTCAACCCTCCTCTGATGCCGTAAGGCGCTGAGCACATGCCTGCCCCCCACCATGCGTCCGTGATCGTCCTCGGCTCGGGTTCCGCCGGGCTGACCGCCGCCATCTACGCGGCCCGCGCCAACCTCGCCCCCCTGGTGTTCGAGGGCAAGGAGCCCGGCGGCCAACTCACCCTCACCACCGCCGTCGAGAACTTCCCCGGCTTCCCCGACGGCGTCGAAGGGCCCGAACTGATGGACCTGATGCGCAAGCAGGCCCAACGCTTCGGCGCCGACGCCCGCTGGGAGACCGCCTTCCAGGCCGACCTATCCAAGCGCCCCTTCACGATCAAGACCACCGACGACCCCAGCGGCGACCCCGAAAGCGGCGAGATCCGAACCTACTCCGCCGACGCCCTGATCGTCGCCACCGGCGCCTCGGCCCGCTGGCTGGGAATCGAGGGCCCCTACCGCGGCAACGGCGTGACCACCTGCGCCACCTGCGACGGCGCGTTCTACAAGGGGAAGGAGATCGCGGTCGTCGGCGGCGGCGACTCGGCCGTCGAGGAGGCCACCTTCCTGACCCGGTTCGCCACCAAGGTCACGCTGATCCACCGCCGCGACGAACTCCGCGCCTCCAAGATCATGCAGGACCGCCTCCAGAAGTTCCCCACCATCGAGTACGCCTACGACTCCGAGGTCAAGGAGATCCTGGGCGACACGTCCGACCGCGTCCCGATCCTCCAGGGAGTCCGCCTCAAGTCCACCAAGGGGGGCCCCGACCGCGACCTGAAGATCGCCGGGCTGTTCCTGGCGATCGGCCACGACCCCAACTCCGAGATCTTCCGCGACCAACTCGCCACCACCAAGGCGGGCTACGTCCTGACCCGAACCGCCCTGGCCTGGAAAGACGCCGACGCCCCCGCCGGTTTGCTCGACGAACTCCCCAACTACGGCACGGCCACCAGCGTCGAGGGGGTCTTCGCCTGCGGCGACGTCGTCGACACCCACTACCGCCAGGCGATCACCGCCGCCGGCTCCGGCTGCGCCGCGGCCATGGACTGCGAGAAGTGGCTCGAAGCCCGACACGGCTGACGCAAACGACGAGACGACGCGCGGCATCCCCTCTCCCGCCGGGCTGACGACCCGACACTTTTTCAGAAGTCGTCACGAC
>CALCIB010000313.1 GCA_937907525.1 uncultured Planctomycetales bacterium
ACGCCGCGGCTCACTCCTCGTCGTGACGACTTCTGAAAAAGTGTCGGGTCGTCAGGCGCTCGATCGAGGGAGTCGCCTGGATCGTCTCGCCTCGCTTTGCCCAAACCCCGGAAGAGGCGGGGTCGCCTGGGGAGCCATCCCCCCGTGCGACCCGGCACTTTCCCTGGGGGAAGGGGGCCGGCGCGACGGATGAGGTCGGTGCCGGCCCTCGCTTTCCTGGACGTTCGATCAGCCGAAGAGCATGCCGGAGATGGAGCTGACCAGGCCGGAGGCGACGCCTCCCTCGTGGAAGTCGTAGAGGTTGGAGGCCAGGTCGTAGGCCAGCATCGAGGCGAGCAGGACGAAGACGCTGGCGAAGGCCAGGAGGCCGACGGAGAGGCCGTCCCAGTCGGCGGAGGCCTCGCGGGAGATCACCACGCCGGGGGTGGCGGCGACGGCGCTTGGCGATTCGTCGGCGGCCCAGGCGGTGCCGATCTCGTCGGAGACGGCGGCGTCGAAGCCGTCGTCCTCCTCGTCGTCGTCGCCCCCCAGGTCGGCCGGCGCCATTTGGGTGGCGGCGCTGGTGTCGACGTCGTCCTCGTCGATCGCGAAGACCTCCGAGGCGCTGTCGCTGTCCTCCAGGTCGAAGTCGCCGCCGGCGGCGAGTTGCACCGTGCGGTCGTCGGAGGAGTCGTCGTCGAGCGCGGCGTCGACCTCGAAGTCGGTGTCGTCGAAGATGTCCTTCTCCCCCTGGGCGACGGCCGGCGGCGGGGTGGCGGACAAGGGCGCCTTGGGCTTCGACGGAGCGGCCGCGGCGGGCTTGGGGGTGGCGATGTTCACATCGCTGAGCGGGGCCAACTCGATCGATTCGGCTCCGCCGCCGAAGGCCCCCATCAGGTTGATCCCCGAATCGCTGGGGCGGGAGAGGTTGATCCCCGAGAGGTTGGGGTCGGCGGCGGTGACGTCGGAGTCGCCGGGCTTCAGCGGCGTGGTGTCGAACTCGTCGCTGGAGGAGTCCAGCGCGCTGAGCTCGAAGTCGCTGCCCGATTCCGGCTGCAAGGCGTCGACCAACTCGCTGGAGGGGGCCAACTCGAAGTCGCTGATCGAGCCGGCGGGGATCTCGGCCGAGGAGCCGGCCACCGGCGAGGAGCCGACCGAGGTGTCCGACGACGAGGCGCTGAAGACGCCCAACTCGGAGGTGTCGTCCTTCACCAGGGTGACGTCGGAGTCGCTGGGGACGCGGGGTTCGGGGGCGAGGCGGACGTCGGAGTCGCTGGCGCCCTTGAAGTTCTCGGGGACCAGGCGGACGTCGGAGTCGCTGGGGCTCTTGCCCAGGTGCGACATGCCGATGATGACCGAGCTGGAGCCGGTCACGGGGCTGGGGGGGACCGACAAATCGTCGATCATCAGGTCGTGTTCGGAGCTTCCCTCGGGGTCGGCGGCCTTCTTGGTCGCGCCGAACTGCATCGTCCCGGCGCCCAGGTCGGCGGGGGCGACGCCGATCTGGAACTCGGAGAGGTCCAGATCGCCGAACTCGTCGCCGCCGGTGGCGGCGGGGACCTCCAGGTCGGAGAGCCGTAGCTCGGCGTCGGAGCCCAGGCCGCTGCGGCGGGCCAGTTCCTCGACGTCGGCCTTGCGGAACTGCCAACTGCCGCCGTCCAGGAAGCCCCGGACCTCGCGGCCCTGGGCCTTGGTCTTCAGATCGTCGGGGCTCATCCCCAGCACGCGGGCGGCTTCTTCAAGAGTGTAGAACTCGGCCATGGACAGGTCCTCGCGATCGAAACGGCCCGCGGGCCGGGGGGGGTCGGTTCCAGGCGCGCCGAGGACCGCGCGGGGGCGATCGTCAGCGGTCTTTCGGTGCTCGTTCGGGCCGCGCCGCGTTGAGCGACGCCTCGATGGCGCCGGGCTCGGGCGCCTGGTTGTTGTATTGCTCCAGCTTCAGGTCCCACTCGTAGCGGCGGGCGGCCTCCAGCTTCAGCGATCCCTTGGGGCTGTTGGGGTCGTACTTGTAAACGGCCAGGGCCTTGGCGGCGGGGTCCACCAGGAACAGAAGCGGGGTTTGCTGGTTCCCGGCCGGCCCCGACGTCGAGCCGAGCAGGGCGATCACCCCGCCGGCCGCGCTCGTCGCCGCGGGTCCGGGTCCGACCGTCCTCGGGGCCGTCGCCCGAACGGGCGGGGCCTCGCCCCCGGTCTGGGCCGACAACTCCGGCGCGCGGGCGCCGCCCAGCCACGCCGTCGCCGCCCCCAGGATCAGGCCGGGAAGGCCGTACCGAGCCGCCGCGTTCCAATCGCGAACCTTCATCCCGCCTCCTCCTTGCGCCTCGCGGCCGGCCGCTCTTCCGACGTCCGGCCCGCCCCGCGTCCGCGGGCGACTCTCGACTTCAGTCTAACACACGCTTTTCGGGAGATTCGACGCTTTCGGACCTCCCCGCGGGACCGTTCGACTCCCCGCGCCGACTTCAATTTTTATTGTAAGATTCCGCCGCCCGCGGGCAAGCCGAGCCTCGCGACCCGCGCCATCGAACCTTCCCGCCCGCGCGACGCTTGAAAAATCCCTCGGTCCCGGTTACGTTGTTGAACAATTGCCGTAGACCCCAAGGCGGCGCGTCCGTCCTCGTCCAACCTCTTGGACGCCGCCGCCCCCCGGACGGTTCCCTCCCAATCATTCCCTCCCGAGGGTCATCCACCATGAACGGACGCCGACAGCATCGCGGGCCGTGGATCGCGGCGGTGGTCGCGCTTTTGGTCCCGCTGGCGACGGACGCGCGGGCCGAGGACGCCGTGGAGACCCTGATCGGCGTCCCCGACGCGGTGACGATCGAGCCCGGCGACGTCGTCCTCCGCGGTCGCCGGGCCACCGCCCAGTTGATCGCCTCGGCGACCTACCCCGACGGCTCGGCCCGCGACCTCACCCGCGCCCTGGAGTGGTCCAGCGCCAAACCGGAGGTGGCGGAGATCGCGCCGACCGGCCGGGTGACTCCCAGGGGAGACGGCGAGGTCGTGATCACCGCCCGCCGCGGGAGCGTGGAGGCGACGACCACGATCAAGGTCGAGGGCATGGCGGCCCCCGCGCCGGTGAGCTTCCGCAACGACGTCGTGCAGGCGCTGAGCCAGTCCGGCTGCAACTCCGGCGCGTGCCACGGCACGCCGACGGGCAAGGGAGGGTTCAAGCTCAGCCTCCGCGGCTATCTGCCCGACGAGGATTTCGTCGTCCTCAGCCACGAGTCGGGCGGACGCCGGATCAGCACCTTCGATCCCGACGCCAGCCTGGTGCTCCGTAAACCCCTGGGCGAGTCCCCCCACGAGGGCGGCATCAGGTTGAAGCGCGGCGCCAAGGCGTTCGAGTACATCCACGACTGGATCGCCGAGGGCGCCCACGACGACCCCAACGCCGTCGCCACCGCCAGGCTGGAGGCGATCCCCGGCGTCCGGATCCTCAACGCGCCGGCCAGGACCCAGCAGGTCGTCGTCACCCTGACCATGGCCGACGGCTCCACCAGGGACGCCACCCCGATCTGCTACTACGACTCGTCCAGCCCGGACGTCGCCGAGGTCGACGCCCACGGCTTCGTCACCTTCAAGGGCCGCGGCGAGGTCGCCATCATCGCCCACTACCTCAGCCACGTCGCCATCGTCCGGCTCACCCACCTGATCGACGTCCCCGGCTTCCAGACGGCCGAGGTCCCCCGGGAAAACCTGGTCGACCGCGCGGTCTTCGCCAAGCTCAACCACATGCGGATCGCGCCCTCGGAGGATTGCTCCGACGCCGAGTTCGTCCGTCGCGCCTATCTGGACGTCATCGGCATGTTGCCCAGGCCCGAGGAGGTCGACGCCTTCCTCAAGGACGATCCGGCCTCCCGCCGCGGCAAGCTGATCGACTCGTTGCTGGAGCGGCCGGAGTTCTACGACTTCTGGGCGCTCAAGTTCGCCGACGTGCTCCGCTCCAACGGCCGGCTGATCGAGCCCAAGGGGGCCTACGTCTTCCACCGCTGGATCCGCGCCCGCCTGGAGGCCGGCGCGCCGATGGACCAGTTCGTCCGCGAGCTTCTCGCCTCCGACGGCTCGACCTTCTCCAACCCGGCCACCAACTACTACCGGATCAGCCGCGAGCCCGAGGCGGCCGTGGAGACCACCGCCCAGTTGTTCATGGGCGTCCGGATCCAGTGCGCCAAGTGCCACAACCACCCCTTCGAGCGCTGGACCCAGGACGACTATTACAACTTCGCCGCCTTCTTCGCCCAGGTCGGCCGCAAGCCCGGCGCGCTGCCGGGCGAGGAGATGGTCTTCAACACCGGCGGCGGCGACGTCAAACAGCCGCGCACCGGCCAGGTGATGCCGCCCAAGGGCCTGGGCGGGCCCGTGATGGACGACCAGACGCTGGACCGCCGGACCCGGCTGGCCAACTGGCTGACCGCCAAGGACAACCCGTTCTTCGGCAAGAGCCTGGTCAACCGCGTCTGGTATCACCTGATGGGCCGGGGGATCGTCGAGCCCGTGGACGACTTCCGCGACTCCAACCCGGCGTCCAACGACGAGTTGCTCGACGGTCTCACGGACCAGTTCGTCAACAACGGCTTCAACCTGAAGGCGCTGATCCGAACGATCCTGCAAAGCAAGACGTACCAGCTTTCGGCCGTCGCCAACCCGCTCAACGCCGACGACGTCATTTACTTCTCGCACGCGACGACCAAGCTCTTGCCCGCGGAGGTGCTTCTGGACGCCATCAGCGACGTCACCGGCTCGCCCAACGCCTTCCCCGGCCTGCCGGCGGGCTCGCGCGCCACCCAGATCCCCGACGGCAAGATGGACGACCCGTTCCTGAAGACCTTCGGCCGCCCGGCCCGCGAGCTGGCCTGCGAGTGCGAGCGCGAGAGCGATTCCAACCTGTCGCAGGCGCTTCAGCTCATCGGCGGGGCGACCGTCAACAACAAGCTCCACAACGACGGCGGCCGGGTCGCCGCCCTCGCCAAGAGCGGCGAGACCCCCGAGGCGATCACCGAGGACCTGTACCGCGTCGCCTTCGCCCGCGCCCCCTCGCCGGCCGAGAAGGAGGCCGCCGTCAAGCACCTCAAGGACGCCAAGGAGCTTCGCCCGGCCATCGAGGACCTCGCCTGGGTGCTCATCAACTCCAAGGAATTCCTCTTCCGCCATTGATCTTTGACATGTCGGCGATGTAACGGCGCAAATCCCTTCTCCCCTTGTGGGAGAAGGGATTCCGCGCGCTGGCTCGGAATGAATGCGACGACGCGAGAGCCGGGCCGTTCCCTTTACCCTCGTTCCTCTCCCCGTGTCTCCGTGGTTCCCAAGTCTTCCGGCCAGGCGGTCAAACGCTCGACCGCCGCGACGGCTCACGCGCCGAGCAGCGCTCGACGGACGGCGACAAGGGTCGGAGTGCGGCGATGGGGGAGCCTCGCGGGCTCGTCGTCGAGGAACCAGCGCACGGTTCGGGCGATCGCTTCCTCGTAAGTGAGCGCGGGCGTCCAGCCGAGTTCGCGCCTGGCCTTCTCCGTGGCGTAGCTCAGCCGACGTCCCAGTAACCATGCCCCGTAGCGAGTCACCCGCGGGGGCCTGGGGTTGCGCAAGAGCCGTTCGCGCAACTCCAGGGCGAAGCCGCCGTAGAAGGCGTACCAGTAGGGGTAGCGGAACGTCGGGCGAGGGACGCCGACGGCGTCGGCGAGCATGTCGAGGAACCGCCGCTGGGTGATCGCCGAGTGGCTGGTGACGTTGTACGCCTCCCCCAGCGCCTTCGGGGAGTCGGCCGCCAGGAGCATGGCGTCGGCGACCGCGCCGGCGTACACGGCGCTTAGGGGGTTGTCGCCCTTGCCGACGAGCGAGACGCGGCCCCAGCGGAACTCGCGGATCATCCGCGGGATCGTGGTGCGGTCGCGCTCGCCGAAGATCCAGCTTGGCCGGATGACGGTCAGGGGGAGTCGGCCGGCGGCGGAGAGGCCCCAAAGCATCCGCTCGCATTCGACCTTGCTTCGGGTGTAATAGTCCAGCGGCCAGACGTTGTCGCCCAAGAGGTGGTCCTCGGCGATCGGCTCGTCGCGGTCGCGGGGGTGGCCGTAGGCGCTCGTGGAACTGACGTGGACGAAGCGTCGGACCCCCGCGCGGCCGGCGGCCTCGGCGAGCGTTTTGGTGGCGTCGACGCAGCCGGTCTGGAACTCGCGCCAACTCCCCCAGTCGCCGACCTTCGCCGCGCAGTGATACACGACGTCCACGCCGTCCAGCGCCCGCTCGACCGCCGCGACGTCCAGCAGATCGCCGCGAGCCGACTCGACGCCGAGCCCGTCCAGGAACGTCGTGTCGGAGGAGTCGCGGACCAGAGCGCGGACGTGGTCGCCGCGGCCGCGCAGGCGCTCGACGAGGTGACTCCCCAAAAGCCCGGTCGCTCCCGTGACCAAAGCGCGCGGCCGCGCCTTCGGTTCGCTCATGTCGCACCTCGTCAAGATCGCCGGCGTCCGTCGTCCAGGCGACGACCCTAGCAAAACGCCCGCGATTCGTCGAGGACGAGGCCCCTCGCGTCGAGCCGACGCGGCTTGACGCGGGACGTCGGCGGCGTCTCGATCGCGATCATCCGACCGCCCGCGCAACGCTGGCGGTGACGGCCCACGCCCCTCGGTTCGCGATCGACTTCATCGACTCACCGCTTTTCGGACGGTTGCGACGGAGATGGAATGTGCGCGACAACTCTTCTCGGTTTGTACCAACTGCCGGGGAACCTCGGCCGCAGAGGTTGGACAAATTGGGTGGAAACGGCGAAGGTCCAGAGCGCGGCCAGTACGGCGATCCGCGCGCGACGGCCGATCAGCGCGTTGGGCGATCGCAGCGCGACGCCGCCGACGAGCAGGGTCGCGACGGCCGCGGCCGAAATCCACCCGAGCCAGTTCCACGCGAGTCCGATCGTCAAGCCCACCAGGACGCCGGGAATGGCGCGAATGATGCGGGACATCGAACGGGAGCGACGCATGGCGCCGCGACTCCTCCAAAGACCGACGAGCGCGAGAAAAGCCAAGGCGACCAGACCGACGACGGTCAACCAGCCGGACCAGAGACAAATCATGCACGCCGCGACGACCACCCCAAGGACAAACGAAAGCCATCCCACGACGGGCGACGCTCGCCATCGCCGCGCCTCGTCTCCGGCGCTCGTTCGCCAAACCCCGAGGGACCGCGAGCGCGGTTTCCATGGACTCAGGGAGTTGGCGAGGACCAAGACGTAAACGATCGCGATCGCCACCCAGTTCCAGCGGAGATGGCGCATGTCCATGTAAATCCAGGGGGGGGTTGAACGGAACAGAAACACGGACCCCCAGATCAAGTAAGCCGTGGATGACAGGGCGACGCAGATCCCAGCGGCGGATCGGGCTCGTCCCAGATGGAGGATGAAATACCATGGAATGACGAACGTCAAAACAAACACCATGCTCACATGCAAGAACTGGTGGCCGGGAAAGGTTGACCAGATCAAAATCGATGCGGCGACGATGAGCGCTCCATCGCGAGCAACGGTCGATCGGTTCGGTCGGGCGAGCAGCATCCGTGCCTCGGTTTGGTGAAAGAGAGAAGGACGGCCGAAGCCAGGCCAGGGGCGTTCCGTGTTCGGCCGCATGCGAAGACGAAGACGAATCGCCGCGTCCCGGCTTCAGGGCGAAGTCTGGACCCAGCCGTATGAAGTCAGAAGATGCTGGATCGAATCGTCCCAACCGGAGTAACTCTGGCTCGCGATGAAACCGGTCGAACTCGGCGGGATAGAGGTGACGGACCATACGCCGCCGTTTGAATCGTAATCCGCCTTAACAGAAAATTGCCATGTGCAATAGCCGATGGGAACCCAGATGCCGCCGGCGGGCTTATACATGAGCGCGTCTCTGAACGCGCATGAATCGACACGTTTAGCATATGTGTATTAGCCATTATCTTTTATGAGATCGGATTCGGGCGCGTCGACCCCCGCGGTCGTGGAAGCCGGGTTGCCGGAGGGCGATTCCGCCGTCCAAGCCGATGCCGGATTCTCGGACGGCGCAATCGCTCGCCCGGTTTTGGGATGGGATGCGTTCTTGTCAAGAGTCGAGAAAGCCATGTCCTTGGATTCGCGGGTGGTCGGCCGAATCGAATCCATCGACGTGGTGGCGCGGGACGACCCATCGGTTTGGAACTCCGCACCCGCCCTGGCCCAAACGGCCGAAATGCTCGGAACGGAAAACGCCAACGTGGATACCGGATAGCGGTCGTCCAGCGTTTCCATTACGGACGCGAAACGAACAGCGCGGCGATTCCGTCGACTCATGAGGCAGCCTCAACCGACTTGGACGTCAGTCGTCGACAGCATCGGATCGGCTTATGCGGAACTTACCGGCTTCGGAGGCTTCCCGCAAGAAGAACCTCCGTATTCTCTTCGACTAGCCACGGGCATCCTCTAATCGCCGTGAGCCAGGGCGCGGCGCGTTTTGCACAATGCGTTGAACATATCTACGTATTTTGTCTCAAGGGCGGACGACCGCCCGGCGCGTCAAGAATGACGCGGATCGGAAATTGGATGACGATCGGGCCTCAATAGGCGTCGTCGGAGACGATCTCGCCGCCGTCGCGGGTGCCGAGCGCCAGCCAGACGTGGGGGGCGATGCCGTCGCGGACGAACCGGGCGCTGCAATCGGCGAAGACGACGTGGGCGCCACCGACGTGCCAACCGCCGGCCGTCCACGCATCGTAATCGCCCTTGCAGGAATGGCCGTTGGGGCCGACCGCGTGGGTGTACAGCGACTTGCCGAACTGGCCGCTCGTCCAGTCCATCCCCGTCCGAAAGCGCGTGACCGGCGCCGAGGCGACGTCGACGTCGCGACAGCGCGCGGCGAACTCGGCAAGCGGTTCGGGCTCGTCCGGCGAGGTCACGGAGAAGACCGACCGGCGCGGATCGCGATCGGCGCTTTCGTAGGTGCCGAGCCTCCACTCGGACATCAGGGCCGTCCGACTCGTCCCATCGACGAACGCCTGGAACCGCACGACGCCGCCGCCCGGATCGAACGCGCCATTGTCGTTATGGCCGCTCCGCCAAAGGCCGTTGACGCCGCCGTTGCCGGCGTAGCTCGTCCATGACCAATCGCCCAGTTCCACGGGGTAACGGACGTCGGCGGGGCAGAGGTAGCCGTCGATCACCGCCGACATGACCGTGGCGTTCTGGAGCGATTCGGTCTCCCGGGCGAAGTTGAGCGCGGCGTACAGGGCCCTCTGTTCGAGGAAGGGCAGGATCGAGACGTGGACCGAGTTGCCGTGGGCGCTTCCAGGGGGGTAGGCGTCGAAGGTCGCGGCGTAGTTCGTCAGGCCGACGCCGATCTGACGGAGGTTGTTCAAGCACTGGACCCTCAGCGCCATGCGCCGGGCCGACATCACGGCCGGGACCAGGATCGCCGCCAGAAGCCCGATGATCGAGACCGCGACCAGGCATTCCACGAGCGTGAAGCCGGTCCGCGGGCGGCCTGGGACGTCTCGCCCCGGGATCGTCGGGACGTTATTCATGAGGACCTCGTTTCAAGGATCGCGCCCGCCGTCGCCGACGTCTTCTCCCCGGCCGACGATCCTAGCAAAACATCCCCGATTCAACTAGGACGGGACTTCCGGCGTCGAGGCGACGCGGCTTGACGTCGGACGTCGGTCGCTTCTATCCTCGATTTCGGAGGGACGGCGGGTGTGGCGAGTCCTGTTCGACGATGAATGCTGGGCCTGGTTTCAGACGTTGGAAGAGGGCCTTCAAGACGAGATCAACGCCCTCATAGCGCGTTTGGAGGAAGACGGACCGCGGGTGGGGCGTCCGTACGTCGACACTCTCAAGGGATCGTCCATTCCCAACCTGAAGGAACTCCGGGTTCAGTACCGAGGGCGGCCCTGGCGCGTCCTTTTCGCCTTCGATCCGGAACGCGCGGCGATCTTGCTGGTGGGCGGGTGCAAGGCGGGCGACAAACGCTGGTACAAGACGCGCGTCAGGATCGCCGAGGAGCGATTCCGTCGTCATCTCGGACAATGAAAGGGGCTTCCCCATGGCCGTCGACGCGAGGGAGATGATCGACAAGCTGCCGCCGGAGCGCCGGCGTCGGATCCGGGAGCGCGCGGCCGAGATCAAGGCGGAGGAGGCCACCTGGCGCCGACTTCAAGAGGCGCGGGGGGACGTCGCCGGGCGGTTGAAGGTCCAGGCGGCGACGGTCTCCAGACTCGAACGCCGGATGGACGACTACCTCGACGCGCTGAGGGATTCCATCGCGACGATGGGCGGGGAGTTGGAGATCGTCGTCCGATTCCCCGGCCAGGCGGTTCGGATCGATCGGTTCGCGGACGGCGCGGAGGAGCGCCGAACCGACGCGGACGGTCCCGACGCGCCGAGCGCTTCACCGCGACGCTCGCGGACGTCGTAAGGCGCGACGTCCCCACGCGGGCCCCAAGCGCGGCGAACCCGCTTCGATTCGAATTCCGTCGCGCCGCAACGGCTTGCGGCCGGCGATCGGGCGCGGCGGCGGAAAATCGACGGGAGCGTCGGGAAGGTCGGGGGCGCGGCCGTCCCGTTGTCGATGTCAAGCCGCCTCGCGCGCCGGGCGAGGGCGGTCGTCGAGAGGACGAAGGCCACGCCAGGGCGCAAGCGGCCCCGGCCCTTATCAGATACGGGACTGGTGCCACCATGCCGGAAGAAGCCGTCGACGCCGGTCTGCTTGAGCAGACGAAGAACCAGATCCGCAAGCTGGTGGCCGAGATCGCCGACCTCGCCGAGTCGGACGCCCAACCCGCGGAGTTCTACGGCGAGTTCCTCAACCGCGCCGTGGCCGCCACCGCGGCGTCCGGCGGCGCGTTCTGGCTGCTCGACGGCCGCGGCGGGCTTCGGCTTCAATACCAACTGGACTTCGCCCAGACCGGGCTGATGGACGGCCGGGTCAAGACCCCTCCCCACGACGCGCTTCTGGGCTGCATGGTCCAGGCGTCGCAGCCCCAGGTCATCCCCCCCGGCGCGGTCATCGAGGGGATGCCCCAGGCGTTCAACCCCACCCACCTGGCGATCATCCTGGCCCCCCTGATCGTCGACAAGCAGGTGGTGGGTCTGCTTGAGATCCTCATGGACCCGGCGCGGCGGGCCGCGGGGCAGAAAAGCACCCTGCGGTTCGTCGGCGACCTGGCCGACCTGGCGGCCAACTATCTGAAGAACCGCCAGATGCGGCAGATGGTCTCCCAGCAGCGGATGTGGAACCAACTGGAGACCTTCACCGCCCAGATCCACAACAACCTCGACTTCAAGGAAACCACCTACTCCGTCGTCAACGACGGCAAAAGGCTCGTCGGCTGCGACCGCATGAGCGTGGCGCTTAAGCTCTCGGGCCGGACGATGGTGGAGGCGATCAGCGGCCAGGAGGTCGTCGAGCAGCGCTCCAACCAGGTCCGCGAGCTGACCAAGCTCTGCAAGGCGGTGATCCGCTCCGGCGAGGACCTGGTTTACACCGGCCACACCGACGGCTTCGCCCCCGACCTTCGCGACGCCCTGGAGACGTACGTCGACGAGTCGGGCTCCAAGGCCGTCGCCGTGGTGTTGCTGCACAAGCCCGAGAAGGAGGAGGGGGCCGAGCACAAGGAGAAGGTCCCCTTCGGCTGCCTGGTCGCCGAGCAGATCGGCGACGAGATCGCCCCGACCGACATGCACGCCCGCTCCGAGGTCGTCGCCCGCCACTCGTCGACGGCGCTCTGGAACGCCCAGGAACACCACCGGATCTTCCTCAAGCCGCTCCTCAAGTTGATGGGCTCCCCCTGGCGGCAGCTTCGGGGCCGGACCGTGGCGAAGATCCTCGCCGTCCTGGGGCTGATCGTCGCCTTGATCCTCGCCCTGACCTTCGTCCCCTGGAACCTCCGCATCGAGGGCCGCGGCTCGCTCTTGCCGGAGGAGCGCAGCATCGTCTACGCCCCGGACCAGGGGATCATCGTCGAGGTCCCCGTCGAGCACGGCGACCGCGTCAAGAAGGGCGACCTGATCGCGCGGCTGGACAGCACCAAGCTCGACCGCGAGTTGAAGGAGCTGCAAGCCCAGCACAACAAGGCCCTCTCCCAGGGCCTGATCCTCCAGCAGCAGCAAGACACCGCCAACCAGCGCGAGCAGAACCGCCAGGAGTCGCTGCAACTGCTGGCGCAGAAGACCGAGAGCCAGATCACCGCCAAGAGCACCAGCCAGCAGATCGAGATCCTCAAGGACGAGATCGAGAAGCTCTCCATCCGCGCCCCCCACGACGGCATGATCACCACCTGGGAGGTGCGGAAGAACCTGCTGGGCCGCCCGGTCGACATCGGCGCCGAGGTGCTCCACGTCGCCGACGTCGACGGCGAATGGGTGCTGGAGGTCGAGGTCCCCGACGACGACATGGGCCCGGTCCTGGCCGCCCAGGCCCGGTTGGAGGACGAGATCAAGGCCGGGACCAGGCAGCCCGGCGCGGCGCTCTCGGCCTACTTCGTGGTCATGACCGAGCCGGAACACCGCTACCAGGGCTACGTCCGCAAGATCGCCGCGAAGGCCGAGACCAAGACCGAAAGCGCCGAGCAGCACCACACCGTCAAGGTGACCGTCGGCTTCAGCGAGGCGGTTCGCAAGGAGTTCCTGGTCGCCAACCAGGAGTTCCGCCCCGGCGCCGAGGTCCGCGCCCGGATCGACTGCGGCGACGCCCGGCTGGCCTACGTCCTGTTCCGCAAGGTCGTCCAGGTCTGGTACGAGTCCGTCCTCTTCCGCTGGCCGTTCCTGCATTGAGCGTTCGCCCCGCGAGGGCGAACGAGGAGCCGTCACGGTCTTCCCCCCTCGCGGGGGAAGACAGACGCCGAAGGCGTCAGATGAGGG
>CALCIB010000314.1 GCA_937907525.1 uncultured Planctomycetales bacterium
CGGCCCTTCGGGCCACCTTCTCCCTCAAGGGGAGAAGGCGATGATCGCCGCGGCTTCTGAAAGAACGTCGGGTCGTCGGCACGCCGAAAGCGGGGACGAAACAGGTCGACGGCGCGCCCGACCGCGACGGCTTCGGCGAGGTCGTCTCGGCTCGTCATCGCCCCCTCCGGATCGGTTCGGTCGGCCACGGCGGGACGGACGATCCATCCCTTCCCAGCCATGATCCGCGGGGATCGGCGGGGGATTTCAGGAAAATCGCCGCGGCGGCGGGTTTTCCTCGCGTATGATCGCGGAGAGTCCCCGGGAGTCGTCGCCATGCCGCATGAGATCGATCGCATCGCCCCCACGCTCCGCCCCGATGAGATCGTCGTCATGCGTCATCGGTGGGCGGACCTGTTGTTCCTCCACTGGCCGGTCCCCATCTCGGCGCTGCGTCCGCTGGTCCCGGAGGCGCTCGAGATCGATACGTTCGAGGGCGTCGCCTACGTCGGACTGGTCCCGTTCACGATGACCGGGGTCCGCTTCGCCTGGCTGCCTCCCGTGCCGGGGACGTCGCGGTTCCACGAGACGAACCTACGGACCTACGTCCACCATCGGGGCCGCGATCCGGGGGTCTGGTTCTTCAGCCTCGACGCGGCGAACGCGCTGGCGGCGTGGGCGGCGCGTCGGTTCGGGGGCCTGGCGTATCACTACGCCCGGATGAGCCTGGATCGAACCGACGAGGGGATCGCCCACCGTTGCGAGCGGCTTCGACCGGGGCCGACGCCCGCGGGCTGCGACCTGGCGTATCGTCCCGAGGGGACGGCGACGGCGTCGCGGCCGGGAACGCTGGAGTTCTTCCTGGCCGAGCGTTACGTCCTGTACGCGCTGCGTCGCGGCCGGCTTCTCCGGGGGCGGGTGCATCACGAGCCGTATCCGCTTCAGCCGGCTCGGGTGTTCAGGCTTGAGGAATCGCTCCTGGCCGCCGCCGGCCTGGCTCGTCCGGAGGGCGTCGCGCCCCTGGCCCACTACGCGCGCGAGGTCCATGTGCGGGTCTATCCGATCAGGTCGGTCGATTGACGCCGACGGCCCCGGCGCGAGGGTCGCGCCGGGGCCGTCGGGTTGGAAGGGGACGAGGCGAGGCGAGGGAGCGGCGTCAGTAGGAGTCGCTGCTGACGACCTCGCCGTTGAACGAGGTGCCGAGGGCCCACCAGGTCGGCCAACTGATCGAGTTCTTGATGAACTTCACGCTGCCGTCGCAGAACAGGACGTTGACCCCGCCGGAGTGGTTGCTGTTGGCGTTCTGGTAGTGCGCGTGCTGCGCCTGGACGCAACAATCCATCCGGCAGGCGCTCCACTGGTTCGCGCCCGGCGGATACACGGTGTTGAACAGCGTGGTGCCCAGGAAGCCGAAGGCCCAATGATGGCCGCGGTCGTTGAGGGCCGGCGTGCTGGTGGAGATGAACGCCGTCTGGCAGGTCGCGGCGTCGGTCTTCAAGAGCTGGATGGCGTTGGTGATTCGGCTGACGTCGGGCACGTTGGCGGTGCCGGCGCTACTGACGTTGCCGGTGGAGTTGCCCGGCAGCGGGCCGGAGAGACGGTTGCCCACCAGCGCCTCGGAGAAGGCGATGGTGTTGGAGGTGCCGTCGGTGATGTCGGCGGTGGTGGAGCCCCGATTGTAGCCGAAGACCCCGGTGGTGTTGATCCCCCCGTCGTTGCAGCAGTTGTACGTCGAGGTGCCGACGCTGCCGTCGTAGCTGTTGATGTTGGTCCGTCCGGCGTTGCCGTCGGACGGGCAGAGGAAGCCGGCGATCCGACTCTCGCACACCGTGCTGTTGATGAAGTAACCCGGCTGGTTGGTCTGGCCGGGGGCGAACCGGAAGCAACAGGGCGATCAAGACCGCGATGATCGCGATGACGACCAGCAACTCGATCAGGGTGAAGCCCGCGCGCGAACGACGATTCATGTGCATGACTCCGTGTGATGGACGAGCATGGACGGCGGCCCCCGGCCGCGCCGGGCGGAGGGCGCGTCGCGGACGACGTGAGGCGAGACCGAGGAACGCCCTCGGCCGGCCTTACTTCTTCTTGCTCTTGCCCTGGTTCTTCATGAAGTCTTCCATGTTCTTCTGGGCCTGATCGGCGGCGGGGTTCTTCTCCGCCATTCCTTCCCGGGGCGCGGAGTCGCCGCAGCCGACGAGCGCGGAGGAGAAGACCACGGCCAGCACGCCCGTGAAAAGCCAGGCGAGCCCTCGGGCCCGGGGGAAACGGATCGGCGTCATGGACGAGTCCTCGACAAGGTTGAAGCGAAACCGGTGGCGACGGATCGACGGTCGGGCGCGCGCCGCGCGTCCACCCGCCGGCGGCGGTCAAGCCGACGCCTTCGTGAATGCGCGAACCCATGTGTTTTCCGTAAATGCCTGGATTCAGGAGCGACGGAACGCGGGCCGAATTGACGATCGCCACGTTGGCCGGGTGTCGAACGGGCCCCACTATAGCACGGTGGTTATCGGCTTCAATCGCCTGATCCCTGAATCTCCGGCGTTTTATGGCCTACTCATTTAGGACTTGAATCGGGGCACCGCGGCGGGTGTTTCGTCGGCGCGTGGATCGCCGCGTCGAGGGGTGGATTGAGGGATCGCGACGAAATATATCGAGCCGGAGAGCGAACTGACGTCCGTGGATTCCGCCCCAACGTCCCCGAACCGCGAGGAAGTCCGCCCATGGACGCCGATTGGGAAAGCAAGCCGAAGCCGACCATCCAGATGCGCGAGGCGTTGATCGCGCCGGAGTCGGGGTGGAGGGCCCTGGGTTACGCGCTGGGCGCGGTGGTCCTGACGATCGTGCTGATGATCGCGGCGGGCGTGGCCGGCAACGCGGGTTGGCCGCTGGTGGCGTTCCTCGCGTTCGTGGCGGCGTTGGCCTCGGCCGCGGCGGCGGTGATCGGCGGAGCGGGGCTGTTTTCGGTGGGACCCAACGACGCCAAGGTCCTGCAACTCTTCGGCGATTACAAGGGAACCGTCCGCGAGCCCGGCCTGCGCTGGGCGAACCCCCTTTACATCAAGCGGAAGGTGTCGCTGCGGGTCCGGAACTTCGAGAGCGAGCGGCTGAAGGTCAACGACCTGACCGGCAACCCGATCGAGATCGCCGCGGTGGTCGTCTGGCGGGTCGTCGACACCGCCGAGGCGCTCTTTCATGTCGATGATTTCACCGACTTCGTCCACGTCCAGAGCGAGGCGGCGCTTCGGAACCTGGCGTTGCACTACCCCTACGACCCCCACGTCGACGGCGAGATCGGCCTGCGGAGCCACACCGCGGAGGTCGCCGAACATCTCAAGACCGAGATCCAGGAGCGGCTGTTGCGGGCGGGGGTCGACGTCCTGGAGGCCCGGATCAGCCACCTGGCCTACGCGCCGGAGATCGCCCACGCGATGCTCCAAAGACAACAGGCCTCGGCGGTGGTGGCGGCGCGTCGCGAGATCGTCGAGGGCGCCGTGGGGATGGTCGAGATGGCGCTCGACCACCTGGGCCGGCAACGGATCGTCGATCTGGACAACGAGCAGAAGTCGGCGATGGTCGCCAACCTCCTGGTCGTGCTCTGCTCCGACCGCGGCGCCCAGCCGGTCGTCAACGCGGGAAAGGGGTGAGTTACGGAGGGCGCCAAAATCGAGAGCGGCCCGCTCTGTCGAAAACCCAGGACGCCGGGAAATTGGAACCACGGAAAACACGGAAAGATCCGGAGGAGACGGCTCGCGCCGATGATGGGAATCATGGATTTCAAAACGAGGATCGGACTTTTTCTTTCGGGTTCGTCCCTCGTTCCGTATTTTCCGTGTCTTCCGTGGTTCCTGGCTTTTCGATCGGGATTAGGTTCTCGACAAAGCGAGAGGGGCCCCATTCCGGCTGGCGTCGACGCGCGGTTCGTGCTACAAACGGTGGACGTCCGAACCGATGCGACGCTTTGGGGAGTCGTCCCATGAGCACCGCCCGTCCCGACCGCCGCGGCTCGACCGGCTACGTCGACCCCGACGAGCCCGAATACCCGTCCAGCGACGGCGAGCCGATGGCCGAAAGCACCACCCAGTTCCGCTGGATCGTCACGATCAAGGAGGGATTGGAGGCGCTCTTCGCCGACCACGACGACGTGTTCGTCGCCGGAGACCTTTTGTGGTACGCGACCAAGGACGACGTCCACGACGTGATGGCCCCCGACGCCATGGTCGTCTTCGGCCGACCCCGAGGCGATCGGCGTTCGTACCGTGAATGGTCCGAGGACGGGGTGGTGCCGCAAGTCGTCTTCGAGGTGGCGTCGCACTCCAACACGCCCACGGAGATGACCGAGAAAAGGCTGCGATACGACGCGCGCGGGGTCGAGGAATACTACTTCTACGATCCCGAATCCGGCGCGTTCGAGGCCTGGATCCGGCGTCCCGACGGCCTGCGCCCGATCAAGGGGGACGGCTGGACCAGTCCGAGACTAGACGTGACCTTTCACGCGCCCCGCCGCAAGGAGGCGCTGACGATCGTGCGCCCCGACGGCCGACGGTTCCGAACGTTCGGCGAGTTGTCGAGGGATGAGGCGGCGGCGCGTCGGATCGCGGAGGCGGAGCGTGATCGCGCCGAAAGGGAGCGTCACCGCCGTCGCCGGGCCGAGCGAACGGCGGTCGAGGAGTCCGAGCGCGCCGAGTGGTCGCGGCTGGCGCGCGAGCGGGCCGAACGCCGCGCCGAGGCCGAGTCCGCCCGCGCCGAGGCCGAGTCCGCCCGCGCCGAGGCCGAACGGTCGTCGCGTGAGGAGGCCGACGCCCGCGCCGAGGCGGAACGTTGCCGGGCCGAGGCGGAACGTCGTCGGGCCGAACTCCTGGCGGCGAAACTGCGCGCGATGGGCGTGGAGCCCGATTGACCTCGTCGCGGCGTCCGGCGCCGTCGCCGAATTCCCTCGGTTTCGAATTCGGGATTTGCACGCTTGATGATCCGCCGCCTTGACTGCTAGGATCGCCGAGTCACCCTCCGGGCCGCCTCCCTTCGGGGCGGCTCGGGGCGGGTCGTCGGAGGGTCGCGACCATGAAGGCGGTTCTCGATCGCGCGGCCGCGCGCCGCGGGTGGGCGTGCGTTTTGATCGTGCTGGCGACGGGCGTCGCGAGCCGGGCCGACGAGCCCGAGACGCGGACGTGGAGTGACGCCAGCGGACGCCACAAGATCCAGGCGAAGTTCGTGAGCGTCGAGGGGACCAGCGTCCTCTTGAAGAAGGCCGACGGCTCGCTGATGCGGATCGACCTGGAGAAGCTCTGCTCGGCCGACAGCCACTACGTCGAGGCCCAGCGGAGGAAGCAGGCCGACGACGACCCGTTCAAGCCCGTGGCGGGCCCTCCCGCCAAGCCCGCGACGCGGCCGGCGATGCCGATCCGCTCCAACCTGGCCGGCGTCGCGGCGACGCCGACGCCCGCGGCCGCGCCGGCCGCCGCCGCGGCGATCGCCCCGCCGGGGCCGGGTTCGCTCCCGTTCGACCGCCAGGCGACGCCGGGCGCAGCGCCGGAAGTTCCAGTCGACTGGTCGAGCGCGACCATGGCCGCGATGCCGCCGGCCGGTCCCTGGACGCTCGACGTCGGCCCGGCGGCGGCCTCGGAGGAGGCGGGCGGGGCGCGCGCCGTGCCGGTCCCTCCCAAACTCGACTTCTTCGAGAAGACCAAGGGCCTGGTCGTCAACGCCCCGGCCACCCACGCCGCGGTCGGCTTCTCGCTGGACAACCCCAAGCCGGGGACCAGCCGGATCGTGCTTTGCGATCTGAGATCCGGCAAGCTCCTCGGTCAGTTCAAGTCGCCGGGAACCATGAGCCCGCTGGCCCTCTCCGACGCCGGCGACAAGGTCCTGATGAGGTGGGAGGAGTTCGGCTTCGGCAACTCGTCGCGGCTGGAGCTTTGGGATCTCGGCTCCGAGGGGCTTCGCAAGGAGTGGGGCCTCGCCCCCTACGGCGACATGGAGGGGGGCGACCGCGACGTGAAATGGGCGCGGTTCCTGGGCCCGGATCGGTTCGCCACGCTGGGAGGCAAGGGGAAGCTGGTGGTCTGGGGACTGGACCCGGTTCGCCCCCTGACGACCGTCTCGGCCGATGACAACTGCACGCCGGGGATCTCCCCCGACGGCCGGTTCCTGGCGTTCGCCGAGAAGGGGATGGTGGGCGTCCTGGACGTGGCCGCCGGCCAGGTGGCGGCCTTGCAGTCCCTGCCGACGCAATTCACGCCCTGGCCGGGGTTGGGGTTCAGCCCGTCCGGCAAGCGGCTGGCGTGCGTCGCCGGGAGCAAGTTGTACGTCCTGAACACGGCGGACGGCGCGCTCCTTCCCGAAATCCTGCTGGCCCCGGTCGCCGCGGGTCCCAACGTCCCGCCGGTCTGGACCGACGAGGAACACGTCCTGATCGCCGAGCGGACCCTGGTGGACGTCGCCAGCGAAATCAAGATGTGGCAATACGATGGCGCCGAGTCGGTCGTCGGCGACCGCGCGGGCGTCTGCTGGTTCCTGTTGCGGACGATGCCGAAGCAGCCCAGCGCGGTGGTCCCCGCGCGGCTCCCCCAGCCCGCGGCGATCAACGCGCTCACGCAGGCCCGGGCCGATCCCGACAAGTTCTTCGTCCTGCGTCCCGGCGCGTCGGTGAGCATCGACGCGAGCGGGATTCCGGACGCCTCCCGGCGGGAACGGGTCGTCGCGACCCTGACGAGCCGGCTCGCCCAGGTGGGGGCGAAGGCGGCGGCGGGCTCGCCGCTGGTCCTCGCCGCGACGGTGACGCCGGGCAAGGAGCGGGAGATCTCCTACCGAACGATCGGCCGCGGCTTCCGCACCGACAATTTCAAGATCCATCCCCAGATCAGCGGGCTGAAGCTGACGTACCAGGGGAAGCCGGCGTGGGAGGCGTCGGCGTCGACCCTGCCCCACATGGACTTCGCCCATCTCGGCCCCGACGAGACCCTGGCCGACCACGTCAAGAAGTTCGAACAGCCCAACTACGACTACTTCGAGCAGGTGGAGATCCCCCGAATGATCCCGCGGCCGGGGCCCGGCGGCCCCATGATCTCGCTGGGGTCGTCGCAAATCTCGCCCAGCGGCGTGCGCTGAGGGTTCGCTTCGGACGGCCGCGGGTTGCGGCGGGCGCGGCGAGGGGACATGCTGGGAACGTCGAAGCGGCGGGGGAGGGCCTCCCGCCCGACGGTCGAGGAGTTCCGACATGACCCACCTGATCGTCTCCGCCGCGTGTCTCGCGGCCGTCGGCTGGCAAGCGGCCGGCGAGAAGCCGAGCGAGCCCGCCGCCGCCCTCCGGATCGACCCGGACTGGAAGCCGCTAGGCCGCGACGTTTGGCTCGACGCCAAGTCGTCGCCCCGGCGGCTGGTGCTTCGCGCCCGGGTCGTCTTCCGCGAGGGGCCGTTGGAACACCTGCTCTGCCTCCGCGGCACCAAGGAGCACGAGGCGGTCCTGGCCACCGACGCCCCCCCCACCCAGATCCACGCCGGCCTGCTCCTGACCGGCGCCCAGCCCGGCGGCCCGGTCAGCTACAAGCCCGAATACAAGCCTCCCCACGGCCCCGCCATCGCCATCACCGCCCGCTGGAAGGACGGCGACCAGGTCCGCGAGGCCGACGCCCGCTCCTTCATCCAGGACGAGGAGACCAAGAAGGCGCTCGCCATCGACTGGGTCTTCGCCGGCAGCATCCTCTACGAGGATCCCATCACCAAGCAACCCACCTACGCCGCCAAGGACGGCGACTTGATCACCGTCGCCAACTTCCCGGCCGCGATCCTCGACCTTCCCGTCGCCAGCTCCGCCAACGACGCGGAACGCTCCTACGTCGCCTTCACCGAACACCTCCCGCCGCTGGGGACCGAGGTTCTGCTCGTCCTGACCCCTCGCGGCGACGCCGCCGCGGCCAGGAAGAAGGCGGAGGGGCCGCCGCGCCAGGACGCGCCCCGGACGTCGGAGCAAGAAAGCGGGAGGGATCGATGAGGGGATTCGACAAGCGCGTGGGCTCTTACGCCGAGGCGCTCGACGGCCTGAGCGACGGCATGACGGTGCTGGCGGGGGGCTTCGGCCTCTGCGGCATCCCGGAGAACCTCATCGCCGAGATCCGGCGGCGGGGGACGCGCGATTTGACGGTCGTCTCCAACAACTGCGGGATCGACGGCGTCGGGCTCGGGCTGCTGCTGGAGGGGCGGCAGATCCGCAAGATGATCGCGTCCTACGTCGGGGAGAACGCGCTTTTCGAGCGGCAGTTGCTCGGCGGCGAGTTGGAGGTCGAACTGACCCCCCAGGGCACCCTGGCGGAGAAGCTCCGCGCCGGCGGGGCCGGGATCCCCGCGTTCTACACCGCGACCGGCCACGGCACCCCGGTCGCCGAGGGGAAGGAGGTCCGCGAATTCCACGGCCGTCCTTACATCCTGGAGGCCGCCATCACCGGGGACTTCGCCGTCGTCAAGGGCTGGAGGGCCGACCGCTTCGGCAACGTCGTCTACCGCCGTACCGCGAGGAACTTCAACCCCCTGGCCGCCGCCGCGGCGCGCGTCACCGTCGTCGAGGTCGAGGAGATCGTCGAGCCCGGCGAACTCGACCCCGACGCCATCCACACGCCGGGGATCTACGTGGACCGCCTGATCCAGGGACGGTTCGAGAAACGCATCGAACGCCTGACGCTGCGCGCCTGAGCCGGCGACGAGGAGGGACCGGAACATGGCGCTTTCCCGCGAACAGATGGCCCGGCGCGTGGCGCGAGAGCTGCGCGACGGGTACTACGTCAACCTCGGCATCGGCATCCCCACCCTGGTGGCCAACCACGTCCCCGAGGGGATCGACGTGATGCTCCAGTCGGAAAACGGCCTGCTCGGCATGGGCCCGTTCCCCACGGAGGACGAGGCGGACGCCGACCTGATCAACGCCGGCAAGCAGACCGTGACCTCCCGTCGAGGCGCGGCGACCTTCGACTCGGCCGACTCCTTCGCCATGATCCGCGGCGGTCACATCGACCTCACCGTGCTGGGCGCGTTCGAGGTCGACGTCGAGGGAAACATCGCCTCCTGGACGATCCCCGGCAAGATGGTCAAGGGGATGGGAGGCGCGATGGACCTGGTCGCCGGCGCCGGCAACATCGTCGTCACCATGACCCACGCCTCCAAGGACGGCGAATCCAAGCTCCTGCCGCGCTGCACGCTACCGCTGACCGGCGCGCGGTGCATCCGCCGCGTCCTCACCGACCTCGCCTACCTGGAGATCGAAGGCGGGGCCTTCGTCCTTCGCGAGCGGGCGCCGGGCGTGACCGTCGAGGAGATCGCCGCGCGCACCGCCGGCAAGCTGATCGTCCCCGCCGACGTTCCGGAGATGAGGTTCTAACGTCCCGGCCGTTCGAATCGGAAAGATGGTAACCGCCGAGACGCCGAGGACGCCGAGAAGAGAAAGACCGAGATCGAAAGGATGGGGGGAAGAGGCTGGAATCGAGGGTGGTCGATCGAGCGAGCCGCGCGATCACCGACGGGTCGAACCCGACCGGTCATCGCGATCCGTGGTGAATTCCCTCGCCCTCGTCCTCTCTTCTCGGCGTCCTCGGCGTCTCGGCGGTTCAATTCCTCCCTTCTCCCGACCTTATTCGAGCAGCCGCAAGGCGCACCAGACGCCGAAGGGGTGGAACTGGGCGTCGATCGGTCGGACGTCCAACCGCTCCCACTCCTCGGGCGACCAGATGAGAAGCCGAGCCGGATGGCCGTTGATCCGCCAGCCGACCATGGTTTGCAAGCCGTAAACGTCCGCCATGTCGCCGTATCCCCCGGGAGCGGGGGCGACGAGTCGAAGGCCGTGATTCATGTGCCGGGCTCCTCCAGCCCCCCAGGGCTTCATTGACCGCACGGGGGCCCGCGGGGTATCGTCCAGTCCAGAGCGCCGCCGAACCTCGGACGCGCGAGCCTCGCGGCCCCCGCGTCGCCCGACCGTCGCCGGCCGGCCCCATCCCCGACCCTCGAACCGTCGCGCCCCGAGGAGGCGTCCGGTCGATCGCGGAATCGCGACGTCGCAAGATCGTTAACATGGGCTGAGTGGGCGTCATGCAAGGCTTCCCCATTGTGCGCTTAATAAAACTGAATTTCAAGTCCGCGCGTTGATTCTTCCGTGTTTTCACGAACGCATGCGTGAATGCTTGGCTCCGCGACCGTCATGCGTCGTCGCGGTCGTCTCGTGAGGCTTGGACCACCTTGAGTCTCGTCGCGGGTTTTCCGGGGTCGGGGTCGGCGTCGTTGATCGTCTCGGAAGGTCTTTCGAAGGTCTACGGGGAGCATCACGCGCTTCGCGACTTGACCCTGGAGGTGCGTCGCGGGGAGGTGTTCGGCTTGCTGGGTCCCAACGGCTCGGGCAAGACGACGACGATCCGGTTGTGGCTGGGTCTGATGAGGCCGACGCGGGGCAAGGCGACGGTCTTCGGCTTCGACTGCTGGAGGGGGGGTCTGGAGGTGCGCCGGCTGGTCTCGTACCTGCCGGGCGAACTGCGGATGCCGGGGTCGTTGACCGGGCTGGGGGTCTTGCGGTTTTTAAGCGGCCTGCGCGGCGGCGAGGGCCTGGACCGGGCCGAGGCGATCGCCGAACGGGTGATGAAGCTGGACCTGGGGCGGAAGGTCCGCAAGTATTCGACGGGGATGAAGCAGAAGCTGGCGTTGGCGCAGGCGTTCGCCGATCCGGTGGACGTCCTGATTCTGGACGAGCCGACCTCGGCGCTGGATCCCTCGGCCCGGCACGACGTCTTGAACCTGGTCCGCGAGGCGAGGGACGTGGGGCAGACGGTCGTCTTCTCCGGGCACGTCCTTTCCGAGGTGGAGGCGGTCTGCGACCGGGTGGCGATCCTCCGCCGCGGCCGGCTGGTCCACGTCGAGGACATGCACGCCCGGCGGCATCTTCGGATGGTCATGGCCCGGTTCGACGGCGAGCCGCCCGCGCCTCCCGAGGAGTTGGAGTTGACGCTCCGAAGGATGCACGGTCCGGCGTTCCTCTGGGAGCATCGCGGCGAGCTGGCCCCGCTGTTGCGGTGGCTCGCCGACGTCCCGACGGCCGATCTGGCGATCGGCACCGAGGACCTGCACGCGCTTTACGATCAGTATCACGGCCCCGACGCCGACGACGACGAGGAGGACCCGGCGCGATGAAGGCTTTCTGGACGCTCGTCGCCAAGAACCTGCACGACGCGCGCTGGTCGCTGTTCCTGACATCGTCGCTTCTGGGTTTTTTGGGCTGGCTGCTGGTCCACGTGGCGTCGTTGCAGGAGACGAAGATTCGCCAGGCGCTGGCGGGCTCGGGCAAGGGGTTTCGCTGGATGCAAGGGATGGGCCTGGACGCCGATCCGCCATCGGTCGAGATCATGATGGCGTTCTGGAACCACCCGTTCATCATCCTCTTGGCGGCGATGTTCGCGCTGGGCCGAGGCGCCGGCGCGGTGGGCGCGGAGATCGAGCGCGGGACGCTGGACATGGTGATGTCGCGGCCGGTGTCGCGGTCGACGTACCTGGCGGCGCACGCGCTGACGACGGCGTTGGGGTTGTTGGCGATCGCCGCGTCCCTGGCGGTGGGGGCTTACGCGGCGACGTTTTACAACGTGCTGAAGTCGCCGCCGTCGCTCGGGCTGTTGATGGAGCCGGCGTTGAACCTGGCGGCGTTGGCGTGGCCGATGTACGGCTACACGCTTTGGTTCTCGTCGATGGACATCGTGCGCTGGCGGGCCTTGACGGCGGGCTCGGCGTTGACGTTGGCGGGGTTCATCGCGCGGGTGATCGCGATGATCCCGGTGTTCAAGGACTCGTGGTGGCGGCCCTGGGCCGAGCGCGCGTCGTTGTTCACGCTTTACGACCCCGTGGGCGCGGTCGCCGGCCGCGGCCACTGCGAGCGGGACATGGCGATCCTGCTGGCCTTGGGGGCGGGGTTCGTCGCGCTGGCGTTCTTGGTCTTCGCCCACCGCGACCTGCCCGCCAACTCCTGACGCCGGTCGCGGCGAGTCAAGATGTCGCGCGCCCTCCTGGAGAGAGCGACGGCCGGCGACCAGGCCGCGTCGGCGAAGGCGCGCGACTTGGGAATCGACGCCTATTCGTCCTCCACTTCGTCCATGATCCGCCGCAAGTCTCTGTTTCCATGGATGACGCGAAGGACCTGCACGGTCTCGCCGCGATAACGGTAGAAGACGACGTAAGGCTTGACCAGCGTACTCCGCACGTCCGCGCCGAACTCGGGGCGCGGTCGCCCCATCTCTGGGAATCGCGCGAGCGCTTCGATCTTCTCGTTGAACAGGCCGGCGTACCGATCCGCCCTCGCCGAGTCCCTGGAATCGAGTTCCCCCAGGATCTCGAACAGATCGAGCCCCGCCAGCCGCGAGCGCGACACGGGGACCATCAGGACGGACCCGCGGCGCGGCGGGCCCTCGCCAGGGCCAAGGTGGCGTGGGCGTCGAACGGCTCCAGTTCGCCGCGATCGGCTTCGGCGATCGCCTCGCCGATGTCGCGCCGCAGTCGGGCCAGCTTGGCCGCTTCGTCCCGCTCTCGTTCTTGAAGCAAGCGCAGCGCGGCGTCCACGACGGCTTCCTCCGTCGTGAACTTCCCCTCCGCGACGAGCGCCTTCACGAATCGCTCGCGTTCGGCCGTCAATTGGATGGTCATTCGGCTTCCCTCCCTCTCAAGGGAATGATACCGCGAACGGGATGAAACGTGGATCCGCGTCGCCTGGCGGCGAGTCGCCGAACGGATTCAAAACAACTCCGCGATCGGCTCGCCGCCGTCGGTGACGATGAAGCGGTCGCGGCCGTCGGCGTCGCGGTAGGTGGCGTCGAGGGGGACGCCCATGTGGCGGTAGATGGTGGCGGCGAGGTC
>CALCIB010000315.1 GCA_937907525.1 uncultured Planctomycetales bacterium
TCATGTTCGGCCCATTGTAAGATCCGTTCCCCCGCCGTCAACAGGCTACCGATTTCCCGGCCCCGCCCGCCGCGCCTGGGAAATGGATTCAGGCCCCTCCGAGCTTGACCGCCGCCCCGCGATAATGAGATACATCGAACCTTGGAACTCGTCGATCGCGCGTGAACTCGCGCTCCGCCAAGGAGGCCGCCCCGTCGGCGCGCCGTCCGAGGGGTGGGGCCTCGACGCGACCGCCGAGGTTTCCGTTCGTTCCGACCGCCACTCCTCCGAGACCGCTCCCAGCCATGTCCCGCGGCAAACCTCGTCCCTCCCGTCGCGACTTTTCCTCGAAGGGCCCCGGACGCCGGCCGGTGCCCAGGCCGACCGCGTCGGCGCCCGCCGCGGGGGGGGCGCGTCCGCATCGGCGGACGCCGCGGGGGAAGACCCCGCCGGCCCTGGCGGCGCTGATCGCCACGCTCGCCCCCGGGGTCGTTCGCGACGTCCTCGACCGCGGCGCGCGTTTGGAGGCGGCGATCGTCGCCGCCCAGGGCGAGGAGGCCCGAAAGCGGTCGACCCGTTCCGACCGCGTGCTCGTCAATCGGTCGCTGGCGTCGCTGACGCGGTGGTGGGGCTGGATCGAGCCCTTGAGGCTGGTGCAGGTCGAGGACCAACTCCTTCTGGCCTGGCTGCTGGATTCGACCGAGTTGCCGGCGGTCGCGCGGATCTGGGCCAGCAAGGCGGCGCGGGACCGCGCCTCTCTCTCCTGCGGCGGCGACGCCCCCAACTGGACGGCCCGCGCCGAGACGCTCAAGCGGTTCGTCGCCGGCCGCGCCGTGACCGCCGACCCCTGGATGAACTTCCCGGCCTGGCTCCGCGAGGAACTCCCCCCGCCTCCCGGCGACGAGTCGCCCAAGGTCCGCCGGCTGGAGTTCCTCCACGCCGTCCAGACCCCGCCGAACCTCTGGGTGGTCGTCCGCGGCGAACCTCCCAAACCCGTCTGGGACGAGCTTCGCGAGGCCGGTCACAAGCCCTGGGTCCAGCGTCGGCTCGACGTCGCGGCCCGACTGGAGCCCGACGCCGACCTCCGCCCGATCGCGGCTTACGGCCGAGGCGCGCTGGTGGTCGAGGACCTGGGCGCGCGGGCCGTCGCCAGGGTCTGCGACCCCGATCCGGGAGAGCGCTGGTGGGACCTTGGCGAGGGGTCGAGCCTGCACGCCCTGGATCTGGCCGACGAGATGCGCGGCAAGGGGACGGTGGTCTCCACCTTCGAGCGCGAGCCCGCGCGCAAGGCGGCGGCGCTCAAGATCCGCAAGGGCCCGTTTCGCAACGTCGAGGCGAGGGCGTGGGACGGCCGCCACGCCCCCGGCAAGCCGGGGTCTTTCGACGGCGTTTTGGTCGCGCCCCCCAGTTCGGGCGTCGGCGCGTGGCGCCGCCATCCCGAGACGCGCTGGATCGTCAAGGCGGAGCGGCTCGCCGAGTTCGCCGAGACCCAGCGCCGGCTTCTGGAGACGGCGGCGACGGCCGTCCGTCCCGGCGGGACGCTCGTCTACACCGTCGCCACCGCGACCCTCCGCGAGACCCAGGCCCTCGTCCAGGGGTTCCTGCGCGACCGCCCCGAGTTCCGCCTCGACCCGTTCCCGCACCCCCTGGAGGAGGACGAGACGACGGGGATGGTCCATCTCTGGCCCCAGATCCACGATTGCGACGCCCGCTTCATCGCCCGACTGGTCCGAACCGCCCGCCCCGCCCAACCCTCTTGATTGCTGGGCTGGACGAACGCCCCGGCGGAACGTACTCTGGTTCCGTCCTGGTGCTTTGTCACGGCTTAGCCGTCGGGTTGGTCCCGTGAGCTGGGTCGAGACCCAGCCCACGCGAGCCGTCGCCTTCTCCGGGCCGGGTCCAGACCCAGCCTGCAAAGGCACCCCGCCTCTCGGCTGTTGGAAAGCACTCGACGATCGACGACCGGGTAGCTCAGTCGGTAGAGCAACGGACTTTTAATCCGTTGGTCCTGGGTTCGAGTCCCAGCCCGGTCACTTCCCCCGCGATGCGAATCGAACCGCGTCCGGGCGACAAATCGCGATCTAATCCCGACTTGCGACCCATTATTGGGTCGGCGTCGGAAGACGCGATCACGTCGGGATGCGAACCGTCCCGCGTCGAAACGAGCCCTCCGTGGGCCAAATGAGGGCCAAGGGGATCGTTGATGGGACCGCCGGGCGTCGGCCCCTCGGTCCCGGTCGCCTCGACCGCCGGGGTCGTCGCGGGGTCGGGCCGCAGGCTCGGCATGGACAGCGCGGCGGCGGTCAGATCGGCCACGCGGGGCCTGGTGTAGCGGTCGGTGAGGCCGGGCGTGGAATGCCGCATGATCCGTTGGGCGACCCTGGGGGAGACGCCCGCGGCGTCCAGCAGCGTCGCCGTCTGGCATCGCAGGGCGTGGAAGTCGAACACCAGGCCGGCGGCGTCGCGGTAGGGGACGCCGGCCCTCGCCAGGTCGAACCGAAGCATCTCGGCCCATCGGTCGTCGTTCAGGGGGAAGACGGGCCCGCCTGGGGCCACCGCCGCCGCGAAGGGCCTCAGATCGGCCGCCAGGTCGTCGGGAAGGGTCTGGACGGCCTCCCGGCCGTTCTTCGCGTAGGCGGCCTCCACGGCCACCGTGGCGGGCTTGGCGGCCCAGTCGAAGGACTCGGGCCGGATGGATCGAAGCTCCGAATACCGTAGGCCCGTGGCCACCGCCAGCCGATACAGCAGCGATCGGGCCGGGCCGGACATGGTTCGCCAGTCGGGGCCCTCGTGGGCGGCCCGGATCAGCTTCCGGAGTTCGTCGGCCCCCAAGGTCCGGCGGTCGTGGCGGCGGTCCTCCCGCGCGTTGTACCCCGCCACGCCGGCCAGGGGGTCGAACGCCAGCCGGCCGGACTTGAAGCACCAGGCCGCGAACGACTTCAACGCAGTCCGGTAGTGGTTGACGCTGGCCAGCGAAAGGCCGCCGTCCGCGAGGGACCGCAAGGCCGCCTGGACGCGGTCGGCGGTCAGGTCGGCCAGCCGGGCGGACGCCAGCCGACCCGCGAGGGCGGCTTCGTATCTCCCCAGGTCGGCCCGCCTGGTCGCCCTGGGCGGGTTGACCTCCCCGAAGGCCGCCCCCATGACGACCGCGATCAACCGCCGGGCGCGGGCCATGGAAAGCGCGACGTGTCGGGCCGTCGCCCCCTTGGCCTCCAAGGACGCCCCCCAGGCCGCGACGTGGGCCTCGACGGACGTCTTGCCGTGCTCCCTCATGGCGAGTTCGCGGGGGTCGACCAGGCCGGCCCGGACTCGCGCCGCCTCGGATTCGGCCCGGCGGGCCATGTCCTCCGTGGCTCGCTTGTCCCGACACCCCTTGACCGTCCGCCGGACCCCCTCGGCGTCGATGAACCTGTAGTACCAAACCTTGCCGCGCTTGCGTAGACTGGCCATGTCGAGCCTCTCCATCAGGTTCGATCCCAGGGGCCGGGCGCGGTCCAGGCGCTCGGCCCCGTCCACCACGATACCGTCGCCTCCGCCGGCGGCGGTCAAACTTCTTTTCGAGTGGGAGTCCCAAAAAATCAGCGATCGCCCATGGGTCGCGACCGCCCCTCGCGCGCGTAACGTAAAAACATCGTCGATCGCCCATGGGTGACGGCGCCCCGCCGACGCCGACGGTCGTGTAGGCTTGAGCCGACGAAACCGACGGCCGGGGAGGGATCGACGATGTTCGCGAGAGGCGCGCTGGACGGTGACGGGGTGAGGGTCGAGGGGGCCGACGAGTTCTCACCCGAGACGATGGAGCGGATCCGCGACGCGATCATGGTCAAGCTCCAGCTTCGCTGCGTCCCGGTGAGGCGGATCGCCCTCGTGGTCGGCATCCACCATTCCAACGTCGTCCGGCGGATCAACTCCATCCCGCCCGACGTCAGGCGCTGGTACGAAACCGTCGAGTTCTAACCCTCCCCCCCTGGGAAGCTCGTCCGGGGCTTCCCAGGGGGAGATTGCGGCTCCTCCGGCTCGGGAGCCGTCTGGCGCCGAATGAAGGTCGACCCGTAGCTCCGCATGGGGGCCTTCCTCCACCCCAACGCCCCCACGGTCGCGTTCGCGCCGCAACAACACGGCCCGTCCATGGAGGCCGGACAAGAGGCGGCGTGAGCCACCTTGACCTTGACGACGTTCCGAACCGGGGTCGGGCGATCCACTCTCGCGTCTAGCCGCTTCCGCCGCCTGGCCGCCTTCCGCTCCGCTCGATTGCTCATGGATGCTTCTCCTCAGTCTCGTTTCAACCGGACGCCCAAACACACTTACGCAAACGTTCATCCATAGATCGTCCCCGCCATAGATCGCCCTCATTGGTGGGGTTGCCGCCTATCTATGGAGAGGCGACGTAACCACAGTGGCTACACGGCTCTTCTTCGTCGGTCATCTCCATAGATCGCATAGATCTGTCCGTCCCCCCACGCGAGGCGGGGCCTAGGGGGCTTCCCAGGTGACGGCGGCGGGTGGAAGCTCCCACGACCATTGGCCGCCGGGGCCGAACCCGTCGCGTTTCGCCCCGGCCTTGATTCTTTTCTTGGCGTCATACAGCTGGTCTCTCGTGAATCCGGCGGCGCGGCCTTCCTTGAAGATTTCATTCGACGGAACGGGCCCGGACTCCAGTCGGAATCGCAACCATCCATCGCACTCGGCGGGATCGTTCTTAGGCGCGCCCGCCGTCCCCTTGGCGGGCGCGAGCGCTGCCCGCAGGTCGAAGTCGTGGATCGGCTCGGGGTCGAAGGCCGGGACGCACGTCTCGGTCTCGATGCCGTCCCCGGCGATCGTCCGGGGCTCGATCCGATACCCGATGGCGGGCAGGTCGTCGGGGCCGAGGTTGCTCTTGGCGAGCGAGACGACGCGATGGGCGGGGTCGTCGGGGTCGCGAACCACCAGGTGGACCGCCCGCGCCAGGTTCGCGTAGCCGGCGGACCCCATCACGCGGTAGATCGGCGTCCGGGCGTCGGCGGTCTTGTTCAGGTGGGCGTTGCCGACGACCGCGATCCCCCGGGGGCGGGCGACGAATTCCATGAACGGTTCCAGGACGGCGCGTAGCTCGTTATTGCGGTGATCGTCCACCCCGCGGCCGAGGTAGCTCGCCAGCGGATCGACGATCAGGACTCGGGCTTCAGGCTCGGCGTCGAACACGGCTTTCCAATGGTCGTGGTCCTGGAAGTTCACCGGCGCGGCCACGTCGCGACCGCCGGCGCCCACGAACGTGTATTGCGCCTTGAGGATCAAGACTTTCGAGACGTCGGCCCCTACGGCGAGCAACCGCGGCCTGATCGTCTTTTCGGCCGAATCCTCGGCCGCGAGGATGATCGTCGAAACGATCGGGGCGTCACCCGAGCCGTCGGGCCACGGGCCGCCGACGGACATGGCCGCCGCCATGGCCGTAAGGAATTGGGACTTCCCGAGCGATCCCTCCCCGGCCACCAGGGAGATTTCCCCGGCCGGGAACCGATGCCGCCAGATCCATTCGGTGCGGACGGTCTTGATATCGCTCACCCTTATCAACCCCAGGTCGCGATAGACGATCCCGCGGCCGCCGTCCGTCGTCCCGGCCCCAGGCTTGCCGTCTTTCGTATCGACTCCCGGCTTACCGTTCGCCGCGCGGCCGTTCCGCCTCTTCTCGGCGGTCCCGACCCTGGATAGGTCGCGAGGGGTGGCCATGCCGGCCTCGATTCCGCTCCTCAGCGTCTTCTCGATCTCGACGTCGCCCAGCCCGCACTGGCGGGCGGCGACGGTCAGGGCGGTTTCGACTTCGTATCGGGACAGCGAGCCGGCCCTGACCAGCTGGCCGAGGCTGAACGCCGAGGCGTTCAGCCGGTGGTTGCGCCCGCCCTCCGGGGTCGACGTCAACTCGGCTGCCTCGCGCCGCAGGGCCTCCGCGGCGTGGGCCGCGATCGGATCGGCCGTCGGCGCTTTGACCGGGATCGACCACCCCGCGTCGCCGTTCGGCGGCGGTTCGGCCTTGCCGTTCGCCTTCCGCTTCTCGGCCCGGATCGCCGCGACCAGGTCGTCGACCGCGGCTTGGCGGTCGGGGATCGTCGTCGGCGTCGGCGCGAACGCCCGGCCGGTGACGGTGAAGTAGCGGCCTCGGTCGTAGACCTCGAACCCGTCGCCCTTCACCCCGCCGCCGACCAGCCTCGCGCGGCAGATCGCGTGCAGGCCGGTCCCCGACGGCGACGCCTCGACGTAGGCCCCCTCGAACCTGGCGAGCCACGCGGCGGCCTTCGGGGAGACGGCCCCGGAGGCGTCGAGGCACCCGTCCAGATCGACGCCGCAATACGGGTCGTCGGGGGTGAACGCGAACCCGACCCCGGCGTAACCCCCGGACTCCAGGGCCGCGAAGGCGACGTCGAAGGTCGTCAGCCGCTCCAGGTTTCTCGCGTACTCCCCGGGGTCGCCCCACTTTCCGGGCGTCTCGCCGTCGACCATGTAAGGCACCTTGCGGGGCTTCGCCTTCCCCTCGTCGGCGACGAGGCGCCAGAGCAGCCACCGGCGCCGGTCCTTCAGTTCGCGGGGGACGTCCGCCATGGCGGCGGCCTTGGTCGGCGGGGCGACGATCGGCGCGAGGCCCGCGGGGTCGACGCGGGCCATGGCCAGCGTCAACCAGCCGCCGCCGTCGGGAAGGCCCGCGGCGACCTCGCCGAAGGCCCCGGCGCGTTTCTCGGGCGAGGCCGCCGCCACGACCATCGCGAGGGACCGCCACTCCGGCGGTAGCGCCGACAACTCCTCATGGGTCGGGTCCGGCCGGTCTTCCTCCATCAGCCGGCGGAACGCCCACCCCACGATCGGGGGAGGCTCGACGACGCGCCCTCGCGGTTGACCGACAACGGTCGGCGTCGTATGATCGCTCAAGATGATCTCCTCTATGACGCCTTCGGGCGTCGAGCACATCCTGGATGGGAGTCGCTGCCCCGTCCACGCCTTCCGAGAAGGCCCCCGCCTCCGACGACCTCGGAGCGCGGGGGCCTTCTTCGTCCCCTCTTACTTGGCCGCCTTGGCGCTCTCGGCCATCCAGCGATCGATCGTCGCCCGGTTCCACCGGGGATGGCGGCCGACCATCGCGTCCGGCTTGGGGAACCGGCCGGCGGCGCGCTGGATCTCCAGCCAGCGGCGCGAGCAGCCCAGGCCGAGGGCGATGGTGTCGACGCCCAGCATCCTCTCAAACGTTGCGGACCCACCCATGTCGACGTCTCCTGAATGATTGATCCCTAGATGCGATCCCATGACGACGGGTACGCCGTCGTCGCCACTCTTTTATCGGCCCCGTCGGCGGGGAGCCTTTAGACCCCGACCGACGGGCCTCGAATCTTTAGCGAATTCCTACAAAACAAGGCGAACGTCGCCATCGACACCCGAACCGGCCCGCGTCCCACCCCGATCAAAGGAGCCTGGCGGCGTCGGGCGGGAGCACGATCAACCCCTCCAGGATCGCGTCCGCGGAGTCGTCGCGGTCGGACCCCTCGAACGCCACCGCGACGAAGCCGTCGATCACGACGGCGCGCCTCGTTTGCATGTCGTCCGGGTCTTCGCCGCACGCGATGAGGACGGCGGCCCGCAGTCGGTGGGCCGCCTTGTACAGCGGGTCGTAGGTCGCCTTGTACCAGGCCCTTTCCTCGGCGTCGCTCGGCTCGCCACCCGCCTCCACGCGGTCGCGCTCGGCCGCCTCGGCGGCGACCCGCGCGGCCTCGTACTCGTCGATCAACTCCCGCAAGTCGATGCTCGCGCCGGTCGCGGCCGGCGCCTTCGCTCTGGTCGCCTTCGATTGGATTGGCATGATCGAACCTCTTCCCTGGATTGAGTCCACCTTGATCTTCCCGGCCGGGGCGGACCACCCGCCCGGCCATGGTCCGGCTCCGGTCTCAGGCGCCCGGCGTCAGCCAGGCGTACTCATCCCAGGCGATCCCCCGCTCCTCTTCCGTGAAGCTCCGCAGGGCCTCCATCTCCAGGTTCGACAGGATCCCGTCAAACCGCCTGGGAAGCCCGCGGCCGTCGGCGTCCGTGATCGCCCGCAGCACCCGCAGCCGGATCGCCCGCTCCGTCGTGGGCGCGTGGTAGTAGAACGTCCCCGGCCGCAGCCGGGTGATCATCATCGCCTGCTCGTCGTCCATCAGTTGCGTCGTCATCGCCCCGCCCTCCAGCTGGATCGCCTCGATGGGATGCCGGGGCCTCGCGATGAAGCCCCGGCGGTCGGTTCGTCAGACGCACCCGTGGGCGATGAAGTGGTCGAGTTCGGTGATGGCGTGGTCGTGGGCGTCGCGCTCCGCGTAGTAGTCGGCCCAATCCGCGGCGGAGGGCGTCCACGCCGGGGCGTCAACGTCGGCGGCCAGCACGTCCAGCGGCGTCGGCCCCGTCCAGTCGTGGGGCTCGGCGGGCGAACCGCCAGCGATCGGCGGGACCGGGGCATGGAAGCCGACCAGGGCGTAGAGCCCGTCGAGGGCGGTGTTCACCGCTTCGCCGAAGGCGGTCAAGGCGATGGACGCCTCGCGGGCGTCGTCGCTCAGGCTCGCGAACGGCCTGGCTTCCAACGCTTTGAACGGGCCAGCGGCGGCGGCCTCCAGACGATCGGCGATGTCGCGGACCAGGTTGGCGAGGATCGTGGTAGAATGGCTCACGGGAAACCTCAGCTTGCTTGGGGTCTTCCAAGGGGTCGGACGGGAGTGCCAGTCCCGTCCGACCCCACTTTCGTTTCGGGGCTGGCCTTCCCACCCTCGACACACGAACTATACCCTAACGGTAACCGTTGGTCAACCCATAGACGGTGATTTTATCCCAAGACGATTGCCGCCCGTGTTGCGGCGAGGTATTATCGTGGTATGGGCGGGGGCGACGTTCGTCCTCGCCGAACGGGAGGAACGAAGCTACCGGGAAGGGCGGATCGATGGCCGGAAAGAAGACCGCGACGGCTTCCACAACCACGAAGCCCACGGCGGGGCGGACGGGACGGGCTGTTAGGCTCAACCTCGCGCCAGCGGATTGGGACCGCGCCAAGGCGGCGGCGGATCGGCGAGGACTGCCGCTTAGCGGCTATGTCAAGATGGTGGTGTTGGCTTCGCTTGAGGAAGAGGCGGCCAAGCGCGCGAAGGCGTTGGGAGCGAAGGATGACCCGGCCGAGGGTCGTTGACCTTGAAGTCAAACCGCGGGGCTTCGCGGAGCGTCGTCACCCCGCGCGGGTGACGTGGATTGAAACTCTTATTCCCATCTCGTCGAGAAGGGGCTTGAATTGCTCGCCAGGAAGGAGAATTTCGAGCCACCGCCTGAGCGTTGACCTTGAAGGAAGGGAGGAAGGCGATGCGAATCGAGGACTTGAAGAAGGTCAAGGACCGGCGGCCGTTTCAGCCGTTCGTCATCAGGACGGCCGACGGGCGGGAGTTGACGGTGAAGCATCCCGACGTCGTGGCGTGGGACGTGGACGCGCGGCGAACCGTGGTCTGCATGTGCCCCGACGGCTCGTGGGACTTCATCGACGTCGGCCTCATCACGTCGCTGAACGTCGCCCCGCCGGTGGAGGTGGAGCGTCCCGGAGACGAGTGAATCCGGCCGACGGCCGATGACCCCGAAGGGAGTAGGCGATGAAGACGGAAGATCTCTACGACGCGATCCACGCCACGCCGTTTCGGCCGTTCAGCGTGATCCTACCGAGCGGCGAGCGGATGCACCTGCATCATCCGGAGTTCGCCGCGTTGCCGCCCGGCAAGCGCTCGGTGTCGATCCACCCGCGCGGCGAGGGCGGCGTCCGCGTGCTCGACGTGGCGCTCTTGGTCGGCATCGAGTACGATGTCGCATCGCCCGCCGGCGCGATCCGCGACGAGGAAGGCGACTGACGAAGGGAGGAATGCGATGCCGCCCTCGGAAACCACGGTAATTTCCTGGCTTCCGCCAAGGGTGTCCATCTTGTGGACACCCTTGTGGTGCTCCCGAAGAAGCCTCGCCGCATGCGGAGCGTCCCTGTACCCCAGGGCCTTGGCCGGATCGGTTAGGACGAACCACGGCTCCCCGCCGGCTCTTGAAGATCAAGGCGTACAGGCCGGACTCGCTGACACAGAGCATGTCTCGGTCGCCGGAGGTGGTCCCTACACTGTAGACGCCCCTCTCGTCCTCATCTAAACCGGCGTCGTCGCGAGACGGATTCCCGTAGACGGCCTGGTCGTGCTTGACGATCCCCAGCACGGCGCACACGTCCTTCGCGACGAACCACGGCTGGCCGCCGACCTTGACGACCCGGACGCCGCGGCCCTCCCACTCCAGCGGCAACACGTCCGGCTCGACGGCCGCAACCTCCACCGCCGCCACCTCACGCCGTCCCAACGCGCCGCCATCGCCGTGCCGATCAAGCAGCGGCTCCAAGAGGAGTATATGGCGAACCGGATCGCGGGGCTGAAGAAGGGGAAGGTGAAGCCGGCCCGTGTGTCCAAGAATGGACAAACGGGCCCGCTGGATGCAAAAAAAGATGCCGCCGCGATGATGAAGGTCTCGCACGGCTACGTCACCGAAGCCGAGCGCGTCCAGCAAGCCTCCCCCGCGGTGTTCGAGTCGGTGAAGTCCGGCGCGGTGACGATCCCGGACGCCGATGGGTCGCTCTCCGCGCGTAGGGTGGCGTGGATTGAAACGTCGTCGACCGGGGGCGCGAAGTCAGAGTACCTCGATGTTCTCATACCACGTCCTGACGTCGTCGGGGATCGCGGCCAGTCGGCGGGAGACGTTGGAGTGGTGCAGGCCGATGATCACGGCGATCGACTTGATCGGCACGCCGCGCCGCCTCAGCTTGACCATCATGGCGTCGCGGACCCGCTCCAGCGTCTTCCGGTCGAACCGGCATCCGCCCTCGCCCCTCACTCCCTCGCCGCCGACGAACCCCCTGGCGAACATCTCGGCCACCTCCTTTCGCGATCCGGCGCGACGTCGCGCCCGTGAGCGCTAGGCGGCAACTATCCACGGCGTGGATGGTCTATCACTCCGATCGGATTCATGGACGTCTTGGCGTGCCAGTGGGGGGGGGTTAGAAGGAGCCATAATTGAGCAACGACGGGACTCGGGCGGCGCCTTGACGGATCACGTCGATCCGGCCTCCGTACTGGTTCACGCGATCCGCCAACATCTGCTGGTTCAACATCAAATCTTGATTGATCGTAATCAGCCGCTCCAGGGCCGCCATGACGGCCTCGGTCTGGGACATGCCGTTCATTTGGCCTTGTTCGGCCATCGCTCCGCGGAGCGACGCTTGAGCCTCCGATAGGTCGATCCCGTAGTCGCCCGCGGTCTTCTTGAGCATTCGCCCGGCCGCCGATCGACGCCTGATTCCGGCGTCGCCGATCTCCTCCATCATCCGGGCCCGGTACTCGTCGGGGGTCTCGACGCGGTTCCCCTGGTCGTCGAACTTGGTCGCCAGGTCCTCGAACGAGTTCACGCCCTCGAACGGGTCCGGGGCCGTATTCGCGAGGGCGGACGGGCGGGTAGCGGCTCGGCCGCCGCCCGTCCGTCGGCCTTTCCCGTCGTTCTCCGCGTCGGCCTTCTCGGCGGCTTTCGCCTGTTTGGCGGCCTCGGCTCGATCCATGGCCAGCTGGTCCTGGCGGTTCTCCTCTTTGCGCATCTCGGCTTCGTTGCGGTCAAGGCGTTCCCGATCGGCCTTGACGGCGGCGGGTTCGGCGGCGGCGTACTTGGTCGTGCCGAGCACGGCGTCCAACCCCTTGCCGGAACCCTCTCGCGCGTCCAGGAAGTCGGTGACGCGCCTGGTCGCCTCTTCGCGGCGAGCGGCTTCCGAAGCCACGACGCGGGCCTGGACCTCGCCAAGCTCCATGGCCGCGGCGCGGGTGGCGCGGGCGTCGGCCACGGGCCCCTTGCCGGTCGTGATCCCGGCGGCGGCCTGTTTTTGCAGCTCCAGCATCCGCTTGCGGTCGGCCTGGTCCTCTTGCGTGACCAGCGTTTTCTGGACGTCCGCGATCAGCTTGTCGGGGTCGCCGGCCAGCGTCGCGGCCTTTTCGCGGGCCTCGGCGTCGGGCTTCGCTTGCTCGTCGCGGGACTTCTTCCGGGCGGCGTCCAGCAGGTTCGCCCGCTCGCGTTCGGCGTTGGCCTGCTTCTCCGCGTCGGCCAGTCTGGCGGTCAGTTCGACGTACCTCGCCAGCGAAGCCCCCGAGCCGTCCCACGACTCGCGTAGGGCGTTGAGTTCGGCTTGCAGTCCCTTGACGTCGCCTTGGAGACGACCGAGGGCCTCGCCGGCCGCCGGGAGCGAATGCGGACCCTGAAGCATCGCGTCGAGTAGCTGCTTGACGTATGGCGCCGCCACCAACGCGGCCGTGCCGATCCCCAGCAGCGCGGCGGACAGCTTCGCGGCGGACGCGGTACTCATGCCGGCCGCGCGACCCAGGCTCAGGGTGATCCCGTCAATGCCGTTCAGAGCGCTGGCCAGCCCGCCTTGCGCGACGTCCTGCAACTGTTGGCTCAACAGTAGCGCGGCCCGACTCATGTCCTTCTGCCGGTCGGCGGCGGTTTGGGCCGCGGCCCCCAGCTTGCTCGTGGCGGAGGTGTGGACCTCGGCCGAGCGACCCGCCGCGCGGTTCGCGGCCGTCGCCTCCTCGACCATCTGAAGCGCGATCTTGCGGGCGCGGGTCTCCTCGACCATCGCCGCGGCCTCGGCGTCGCGGTCGCGCGCCAGGACCTCGTAGGAACCGCCGAGGTCGTCGACCGCCCGCGCCAGGACTTCGTACTCTCCTCCGGCGCGCTTGGCGGCGCCGGCGGCGGCGGTCCTGGCCGCGGCGTCGGCGTTGACGGTCGCCACGGAGTTCTTCAATGCGTCCGTCATCGTCCGGACGGCGGCCTCGGCTTTTTTCGCCTCCGCGACGACGTCCCGAACGTCCAACCCCAGCTTGATCTCGTCGGCCATCTCTCAGGGCCTCCATCCGGGACTCGAAAGCGATTCCATCGCGTGACGCAGCCGGATCATGTACGGGCCGGCGGCCGGCGCCGGGTTGACGTGGTCCGCGACGCACGACCAGAGCAGGTGGAACGGCGTCCCGTCAGCGCGGGCCTTCGACGCCATGCCGGCCAGGAAGCGCGTCGCGTCGCGGGTCGTCGGGTGGTCGCGGACGGCGGGGCACGTCGAAGAGCGTGGCCGCCGCGAGCCATTCGACTTCCTCGTCGGTCGCCAGGGCCTTGACGGCCGCCGGGTCGACGGGAGGGACGTCCACGTCCGGGAACGCCCGGGCCAGGTCGCCGTTGGTCATCAGGTCGGGGGAGTCGAACACGGCGGGGCCCTCGGTTCAGCCGTTCGGCGCGAGGATCGCCGCGGCGGCGGCCCCGCCCGCCTGGACGGCCGCCACGGCGAGATTCATCAGGTCGTCGGCGGTATTGGCCGGGAACGCCCTGGGCGTCCGCCTCACGGCCTCGATCAGCCTCGCGAGCGCGTCGCCGTCTCCGGACTTCACGGCCTTGACCAACGCCGCGGCGTCGCCACCGGCGGCGGCCCCCACGGCGTCGACTCGCGCCTTGATCTCGGCGTTCACCGCCTTCAACTCGTCGGCCGACTCGCCGCTCACCGGGCCCGCCTTGACGCCGAACGACGCCAGTCGGCCGAGTTCCGACTCAAGCTCGGCCTTGCGGGCCCGCAAGGCCGCAATGCCGGGGTCGGCCGCGTCGGGGTCGGTCGCCAGCGCGGCGGCCGTCTTGAGTCCCGTTTCCAGGACCGGGCCTCGATCGCGTACCAGGGTGATGGCGGACTCGGCCAGCTTGGCGGCCACCGCGGCTCCCGCGTTCCTCGCGGCCGCCGCGCGGGCCGCCGACGCCTCGGCCTTGTCGTACCTCTCGGCCAACTCCCAAACGTTCTCGATGGCCGCCGACGAGTCGAGCACGCCGGTATCGATTCCGCCGTTGCCGTGGTAATTTCGCCGGAAGAGGTGCGACGACCCCTCACCCGTCAGCACGGCCCTCAGTTGCTTGGCCTTGGCCTCGGCCTGGTCGGCCGCCGACGCGAGATAGGTCACCGCCGCGGCGGCGCACGCCGAACCGCGTTGCCGCGCCCATGACTCCAGAACGTCGGCGGGCGTCGCCAGCGGGAGCGTGGGGCCGGCGGGCGGTTCCGCCTCCGTCTCGATCGCGAGGGCGACCGGCGGTTCCGCCAATGCCTCGATCGCGAGGGCGACCAGCCAGGCGGCGCGGCGGCGGTGTTTGAAGTGGCGCGTCACCGGGCCGTTCCCCGCCAGCGCGGCGGCGGCGTCCCGCTCGTGGCTCTCGGCTTCGGCGGTCAGGGCGCCCAGGGCCTCGTCGGGCCGGGCCGCGAGGAACAGCCGGACGGCGTTCGCGACGCCCTCCGGGCTGGGGAGCGATTCGACGGACATCTTCGTTCTCCGGTCAGTGGATCTTCGTGACGTCGCCGATCGCCTCGGCCCGCCCGGCGTGAAAGTCGGCCGACCGCGACAACGTGACCGCCCTGGCCATCGCGCGGTGGTCGGCGGATCGGCCGGCGTCCTCGATCACCGCGGCGGCGTCGATCATGTCGAGCGTCAGCCGCCTGGCCTCGGCCAGCGTTTCGTCATCGCCTCGTTCGGCCATCGCGACCTCCGGTTTCGTTCTCAAGAGATGCGGCCCGACTTGGCGGCGGTTCGGCCGGCCTGGCGGCAAGCCCGCCCCAACGCGCGGGCCGCGTCTTTGGCCTCCGCCGCCCTGGGGCCGCCGGCCCGGCTGATCGCCGCCAGCCCGTCGAGCGTCGGCTTGATCCTCTCAACCGCGGCTTCGGCGACGTCTAGCGACCCACTCAGGTTTCGCGCGTCCATCCCGTTCCCCTCCATCCCGCCGTCGATCCAATATAACCATTGTGACCAGTCGCCGGAGATGCGGCGATCCGGGGTGGCGAATTTCCGCCCGCCCGGTCGATCCGCCGACGGATATTGACGATCGCGGTGGATTTGCCCGTAATGGCGGCGGAATGGATGTAGGTCTCTCGCGCACGCGAGAGACGACGATCTATGCGATCTATGGACCCCATGGGCGAAAGGCGAACCGTAACAAACTGAAATCATTATGGTTGCGTTACGTTTCCATAGATGGCGGATACCCCCGATCTATGATCCAGATCTATGGTGACGCGATCTATGGGCCGCGATCCATGGGTGAATTAGGGGATGCCCGCCCGCTACTCGCATGCTTTCACCATCGCGAGGATGCCGGCCTTGACCGCATCGGGGAGGGATGCCCACGCATCCATGACGATCCGCAGTCCATGATCGTCCGTTCCGTGGGCCAATGGAGGGCCAACGGAACGGACGGCTTGACGCAACCCACTTGGATTGCAAGTGGTTGCGGAATCGTCCGCGAGGACTTTTAATCCGTTGGTCCTGGGTTCGAGTCCCAGCCCGGTCATTGGACTTGCGGCGATCGGCGACGCCGCTTGGTCGGCTTACGGTCGGCGAACTCGCGCCGTCAGCGGGGGACGGTCAGCGAGACGTACTCGTCCGCGGCCAGGTCCAGGAGGCCGACGGTGAACGTCGAGGCGCGATGCAGCGCGCCGGGGTTGACGTGGCGGGTCGGGCCCTCGCGGACGTCGCGGCGGACGTGGGTGTGGCCGGAGAGGATGTAATCCGGCGCGTCGGCCTCCAGCCGCAGGTAATCGCGCGCCGAATCGCCGTGGACGACCGCGATCCGACGGTCGCCCAACTCGATCACCCCGCCGCGCTCCAGGCACGTCGCCCCGGTTCGCCGCATCGCCAACCGCAAGGCGTCCAGGTCGTAGTCGCAGTTGCCGAAGACGAAATAGGTGGGCGCGCCCACCACCTCCGCGACCACCTCGGGCGTGGTGACGTCGCCGCAATGGACGAGCGCCTCCGCGCCGGCCTCTAGAAGCAGGACGGTCGCCGAGCGCGTCCGCGCGACCTGGTCGTGCGTGTCGGAAAGAATGCCGATGCGCATGCCAGGCATGGTGACTCCCGCCCCCGTCGTCGGCAAGAGGGGAGCGGACGGAACCCGAAAATCGATGGAATCGTCCGCCGGGGCTGGCGGAAACGCGCGCCGGCGTGTACATTCAAGGTGGAGCCACAGCCTTCGAACCAAAACGAGCCCCTCATCCCTCCATGCCATGTCGCGAGGGAAGGCCGTCGCTCGTCGAAGGCGAGGGGCTCCGCGCCCGTCGCGTCGATGGGCGCGCGACCGGCTCGCGAGGAAAGAGCGGTCGCGGAGGACGCGCGTCGACGCGGGGCCGGTCGGTCCCTTCAAGCGTCGAACCCGCCCTCCCGGATCGTCCCGCGCAGCGCGGGGAGGTGTCCCATGTCGATCGCCGTGAAGGAACGTAAACCGAAGCGCAAGAACAAAACCAGGATCGAGGTCCAGGAGCCGCCGCGGGACGTCGAGCGGATCGTCGCCGACCACGTCGCCGGCAAGCCGGCCGAGCTTGAGCCGGTCGAGCGGGCCTTCCGCCACGCCGAGGCGCCCGACGCCGGCATGCGGTCGGCCGAGGCCCCGGACGCCGGCTATGGGCGTCGCACCGAATCCTCGGACTGGGATAGCCGCGGGCGAAGCTGACCAAGGAGCGGAGCGGTCGGGCCTGGAGATCCCTCGCGGGGACCGAAGACCCCACCGCGCCGCCCCACCGGCGGACCTGCCGCCGGCCGAGCGACGTCCAGGATTCCCTTTCGAATCGAGACGGCCGAGGGCCCCACGCCCTCGGCCGCCTTCCTTCTAGAGCCGAACCGGACGACGACCGCCATGCCCAAGAAGAACCCCCGGGGAGACCTACCCTGGGACGTCGCGCCGATCCCCGACGTCCCCGCCTTCTCGAAGGCGTCGGCGGTGGACGACGTCGTCGACCGGCTCGACCGTTGGCGCGGGGAGCTCGATCTCTGGCTGCACGTCTGGCGCAAACGCGACTCCACGTTTTACAAGCGCCTGCCCAGGATCGTCGAACAGGCCCGCCTCCTCTTGCGAAGCGCGGAGGAATACCTTCCAGAAGACGTCCATGTAAAATGGGGCGTCGAGAAACGGTCCACGCTGGCGGCGTGTCACGACCTGCTGGCGCGGGCCCTGAGCGAAACGCTCGGCTGGGAGGAAAACGGCGAGGCCGACCGGGAATTCAAGCGGGCCATGGCCCTCGCGCCGGAGGTCGGCGGCTACTGGTACGAGTACGTTCGGCACCTGATTCGGGGAGGCCGGATCGTGGAGGCCCTGGACGAGATCAACGCGGTCGAGCCGCGCCTCGTTCAGACGGAACACGAGTCGATCGCGCAACAGATCCTCAACTGGGCGCTGGCCCACCCGGAGATCGGCTTCGGGATCCGCGCCGACGTGGTCAAGCACTGCGTCGCCCTGGTGAGTCGCGTGGGGACCGGCCTGCTGGTCCGGGGCGTCCCCCTTCCGCATCCCCCCGGCATGAAGTGGCGACGAACCGAGATCCTCCGCGTCCTCTGGGCCGGCATGCAGTGCGGCGTCCCCATCGACGAACTCTGCCGCCGCGAGGGGATCGACGAAGCCACCTATTATCGCTGGCGGAAGCGTTACCTACCCCCGGAGTGGGGGACGGAACCAGCCCTGGTTTGAACCCGACCGTGATATGATTCCAGACGACGGCTCACACGTCGAGGAGGCGGGGACATGGGACCGAGGACGATCGAGGGGACCTGGGAGGAAGTCGAACGTCTGGCCGGGGAGTTGGCCGGGCGTCGCGTCCGCGTGACCGTGCTTGATGAAGTCGAAACCCCTGGAGTCGATAAGGGAGGCCGGGCTGAAACGGCGGAAACGACCGCGTTCGACCTGCTCTCCCGCGCCGGGCTCATCGGCTGCCTCAAGGCGTCGCCGGACGCCCCGACCGACCTGGCGACGAACCCGATCCATATGGAAGGTTTCGGCGGTGAGTAAACGGGCGGTCGTCGACACGGGCCCCTTGGTCGCGATCGTCCGCGATCGCGAGCACGCCCACGCTCGTTGCGTCGCCACGCTCAGGACCCTTCGCCCGCCGCTTCTCTCCTGCTGGCCGGTCGTCACCGAGGCGGCCTGGCTCCTGCGCCGCGAGCCATGGGCGATGAAGGCGATCGACGGCCTTGTATCGAGCGGGGCCGTTCGACTCTTGGAACTCGACGCCGGGGCCCTCTCGTGGTGCGTGGCCTTCATGGAGCGTTACGCCGCGCTCGGCGCCCAACTCGCCGACGCGGCCTTGATGTTGATCGCCGAGCGAGAAGGGATCGATACGGCGTTCACCCTCGACCGACGCGATTTCAGCGTCTATCGTACCGATGGCGGACGGGCGCTCGCGATCGCCCCCGAGGACTGACGCCCGGCCAGGGATGATGGTCGCGTGTCCCGGCCGCGTTTATCCGACCGCCCCGAAGCGGGCGGCGAGCCAGACCAGCGCGGCGACGACGGCGGCCATCGCCAGGCTGTAGCGCAGGGAGGCGCGAAGGACCTCGCCCTCCCGGCCCTCGTCGCCGCTGGCCGCGGCGGCCACCACGATCGACGCGGCGGCCACCATCTTCCCCATCGCCCCCCCGGCCGTGTTCGCCGCTCCCATCAGGATCGGCGAGAGCCCCAGCTTGGTCGCCGTGATCCGCTGGAGGTTGCCGAACAACACGTTGCTCGACGTCAACGACCCGGTGAGCGCCGTCCCCAGCCAGCCCAGGCACGTTCCGAAGATCGGGTACGCGACGGCCCCCGCCCGGGTGAACGCCAGCCCCAGGACGGCGTCCATCCCCGAGTACCGAGTGACGAACCCCAACGCCAACATGCAGAGGATCGCGACCGAGGCCGCCGCCATCCGTCGCGCCGTTCCCAGGAAGACCCGACCCATCGCCGAGGGTCCCATCCCCGCGCCCAGGCCCGCGACCACCGCCGCCAGCATCACCGCCGTCCCCACCGCGGAGAGCGGCGCGACGTCGACCACCGCCGGCTCCAGGTCGGTCGCGGCCGGCGTCGACCGCCCGGTCACGGCCTCCCCGCGCGCGACTTGGCGGTGCAAGACCGAGACCTCCACCCTCCACGTCCCCCAGGCGTCCAACCGCGCCCGAACCGCCGGCGCCGCCCAGAGCGAGACCGTCGCCGTCAAAAGCGCGAACGGCAGCCACGCCGCCGCGACCCCGCGAGCCGAGGCCGGCGCGGCCGTCGCGACGGCCGGCTCGTCCGCCCCTCCGCCCTCGCCCTCGAACCGCCAGACGACCGCCGGCCGCCAGATCCGAAGGACCACGACCGCCGCGGCCAACGAGGCGATCGCCGCGACGATCGAGACCAACTCGAAGCCGACGAGGCGCGCCCAGAGGAGTTGGACCGTCGCGTAAGTCAGCCCGACGGCCAGCAAGACGGGCCAGGCCCCCAGCGCCCGCCGCGGCCCGGCGACGATCGCCGCCAGCAAAAACGGCGTGGCCAGGGTGGTCGGATAAAGGATCCAGGCCGTGGCGACGCTCAGCGCCCCCGCGTCCATCCCCGAGACCGCCGCCAGGGTCGTCAGCGGGATCGCCACGCTCCCCCAGGGGACGCAGGCCGTGTTCGCCACCAGCGCCAGGACCGCCGCGGAGAGCGGTCGGAAGCCCAGGCCGACCAGGAACGCCGCGGCGATGGCCACCGGCGCGCCGAAACCGGCGCAGCCCTCCAGGAAGCCGCCGAAGCAGAACGTCACCAGCACCGCCTGGATCCGACGGTCGGGCGAGAGCCGGGCGATCGTCGCCTTCATCACCTCGAACCGACCGGCGACGACCGCCAGGTCGTAAAGGAACATCACCGCCACGACCAGATAGACGATCCGAATCAAACCGAACGCCGCCCCCGCCCCGGCCGCCGCCGCCGTCATCCCCGGGGGCATGCCGAAACCCGCCGAGGCGCAGGCGCAGGCGACCAGAAGCGCGGCGGCCGCGGCCCGCCACGCCGCGACCCGCCCGGAGATCAAAAGCCCCATCAAGGTCAGGACGGGAAGCGCGGCGAGCAAGGTCGACGCCGGCCAGGCGCCGGCCGGGTCGTAATTCTGAATCCACATGCGGCGGGTCCTCGGGCCGGGAAGCGCGACGGCCGACCCCATGATAGGGCCGCGGAACGACGACGGAAGCCCCCGCCGCGGCGAGGGGCCGCGATCGCCGTCTTTGCGAGACGACGGGGCGGGAGACTTGACCGCGACGCGAGCCGGAGGGTAAGGTGAATGCACCGTTTCGTCCCCGCCGCGCGAGGTCGAGTCCTCCACGTCCGGGGGCCGACCTTCGGGAGGCAGCCAAGGAGTCGCCGGGTGGAAATCAAGATCTCGACGCGCCACGGCGACCTGGTCCCGAGCCAGCGCGAACGCCTGGAGGAGAAGGCCGGCAAGCTGACCAAGTTCGGCCGGTTGATGTCGATCGAGATCGCCGTCTCGCACGAGAAAGGGATCTGGAGCGTCGAGTTCCAGGTCGGCGTCGAACACAAGAACGACTTCGTGGCGACCGAGACCGGCCCGTCCCTGGAAGCCGCGGCGGACCAGTGCCTGCGGAAGGTCGAGTCCCAACTCAAGCGATACAAGGAAAAGATTCAGAACCACAAGGGAGACGTCCCTCAAGGCGAGATCCCTTCGAGGTCGGTCGAATCGGCCCGCGACGAGGCCGAGTGAGTCGGCCCCGCGGCCGAGCGAGGTCGTCGGTTCGGCCCTTTCGACCCCGCGACGCGGGGCGGGGGGCCGTTTGAAAGACCGCCCCCGGCGGCGGTCGGACCCCGGAAGCGTCGCCCGCCCCCGGAGCGCGGGCGGACCCCGGGACGAAGGTGGAGCGATCGGCCTGTCGGCCCGTCGATGGAGGGGCGGATGAAGTTATTGGATTTCGTGGTTCGGGAGAGCGTCATCGTCGACCTGAAGGCGACGGGCAAGGAGGAGGCCATCCGCGAGATGGTCGCCGGCCTGCGCGACGCCGGCCAGTTCGGCGACGAGGAGATGGAGAACGTCGTGCGGGCGATCCTGAACCGCGAGGAGCTGGGCTCGACCGGCATCGGGATGGGCGTCGCCGTCCCCCACACCCGGCACCCGACCTTGCGGCGGCTGGTCGGCACGGTGGCGCTGTCGCGGCAAGGGGTCGAGTTCGCGGCCCTCGACGGCGACCCGGTCGACATCTTCTTCCTCCTGGTCTCGCCCCACGACCAGCCGGGCGACCACCTGCGGGCCCTGGAGAACATCTCCCGGCACCTGAAGGACGAACGATTCGTCAGCTTCCTCCGCCAGGCCCAAACCCCCCAGGCCGTCGTCGAGGTGCTGGAGGAGGCCGACGAGGCCGCCGTCTGACCCGGTTCGGGGCCGGCGACGAGCCGGACGCGCGCCCGTTCCGCGCCCCGCGCCGCCAACCACAGGACACCGTCCGCGGATGATCCACGATACGACCGTCGCCCGCCGCTGGATCGAGATCCAAAACAGCCTGGGCCTCCACCTCCGGCCGGCGTACAAGTTCGTGAAGCTCGCGATGCGGTACCGATCCGACGTCAGGGTCCATTACGAGGGCGGCAGCTTCAACGGCAAGAGCATTCTCGACTTGACCACGCTGGCCGCCGAGCGGGGCGCCAAGCTGGAACTCGAGGCCCGCGGCGGCGACGCCGAGGAGGCCGTCGCCGCCCTGGCCGCCCTGGTCGAGGCCCGGTTTTACGAGGACGACGACGGCGAACCGCTCGACGCCGACCCCTTCCCGGACGCGGAGCCGCCGCGATGACTTCCGACGTCGAGAATCCCGCGCCGGACGAGGCGGAGGGGGAGGGCCCCGCGGAGCAGACGCTCCACGGCGTCGCCGCCAGCCCCGGGATCGCCGTCGGCCCGGTCGTCGTGCTGGATTCGCGCGGCCCGCGAGTCCCGCCGCGACGGATCCCCGCGGCCGGCTTCGCCGCCGAGGTCGCGCGGCTGGAGGCGGCCCTGGCCGCCGCCGCCGCCGAGGGGGCCCAGGCCGAGGCCGAGGCGAATCGGCGGCTGGGCCCGCGATACGCCGGGATCCTCGGGGCGCACGTCGCCTTGATCGGCGACCCCCAGCTCGCCGCCGACGCCCGCGGCCGGATCGAACGCCGGCGGATCTCCGCCGAGCAGGCCGTCGCCGAGGTCCTCGACGGTCTCGCCGAACGCCTGGAGGGGCTCGACGACCCCCATCTGTCGGCGCGGGCGGCCGACGTCCGCGACGTCAAGGCCCGGATCCTCGCCCACCTGACCGGGACCCGCGCCGCGTCGTTCCAGGACGACCTGGCCGCGCCGTCGGTGATCCTGACCCGAGACCTCTCGCCCAGCGACGTGGCCCGGCTCGACCCCGCCAAGGTCCTGGGGTTCGCCACCGAGGTCGGCGGCCGGACCAGCCACGCCGCGATCGTCGCCGCCGCCCTTGAGATCCCCGCCGTCGCCGGAGTCGGCGGACTGCTCCAGAGCGCCGGCGCCGCCCGGTCGGCCGTCATCGACGGCGAAGCCGGCGCGATCGTGCTCGACCCGTCCCCCGCCACCCTCGCGCGCTTCCGCGCCGCGGCCGAGGCCCGCGCCGCCCGCTTCCGCGGCCTGTCGGAAGAGGCCGCCCTGCCGGCCGCGACCCTCGACGGCGTGGAGGTCGAACTCCACGCCAACATCGAGTTCGTCGACGAGGCCGCCGCCTGCCGACGCTGGGGCGCCGCCGGGATCGGCCTGTACCGCACCGAGTTCCTCTTCCTCCGCTCCCCGACCCCGCCCACGGAGGAGGAGCAGTACGCCGCCTACTCCCAGGCCGTCGCCGCGTTGCCGGGACGCCCGGTCGTGATCCGGACCCTCGACCTGGGCGCCGACAAACTGGCCGCGCACGGCGACGTCGTCGCCCACGAGGCCAACCCGGCCCTGGGCCTCCGCAGCCTGCGTTACTCGCTGCGGCGGCCGGAGATGTTCCGGACCCAGATCCGCGCGATCCTGCGGGCCGCCGCGGAGGCGGACGGGGACGTCCGACTGCTGCTGCCGATGGTCACGGCGCTTGACGAGGTCAGGCGCGCCCGCGAGCTGATCGGCGAGGTCGCCGCGTCGCTGGGGACGGCCGTCCCCCCCCTGGGCGCGATGGTCGAGGTGCCGGCGATCGCCCTGCGGGCCGACCGATTCGCAAAGGAGGTGGACTTCTTCTCCATCGGGACCAACGACCTGATCCAGTACACCCTGGCCGTCGACCGCGGCAACGAGGCCGTGGCCTACCTGTACTCCGCCGCCGACCCCGCCGTGCTCCGGCTGATCGCCATGGTCGTCGAGGCCGCCGCCGCCGCCGCGATCCCGTGCGCCGTCTGCGGATCCATGGGGGGCGAGCCGTTGTACGCGACCTTCCTGCTGGGCCTGGGCGTCCGCGTGCTGAGCATGGCGCCGCACCAGATTCCCGAGGTCCGCCGCCTGATCCGCGGCGTCGACATGAGACACGCCAGGCGGGTCGCGGCCCAGGCCCAGACGCTCGACACCGCGCGCGACGTCGCCGCCCTCTTCGAGGACGCCCTGCGGCGGGCCTCCGGGGAGGACGCCTCCGCCGCCTGCTGAACCGAACGCCGACGACCGAAACCGGGTCCCCCGACGGCCCCCCCGCCGTCGCGACGACGGCCGGGGCGAAGACCCGCGGGAGACGTCACTCGAACCGAACCACGCACCCTCAACCGCAATCGATCGAACCAATCGCGCCCAGCCGCGGCGGGCCCCGATCCGGGCCCCGACGAGGCGCCTCGCGACCGACCCCTCGCCCCGCCGTCGCGACCCCTGACGCCCGAATCGCCGGCCGCGGGTCGAACGGAACGCGCCACGGAGCCGGGACCACGCCCGTCCGCGTCGCCTCCAGGTCGCCGGCCGCGCGTCGCTCGTCCCAGCCGTCCGTCGATCGGCTCGATCGCGCCCGAGACGCCCCGACCCCATGACCCAAGCTTCCAAGGTCCGCCTCCGCTTCGCGAAGCGCGGCGACCTCCGCCTGACCAGTCACCGCGACCTGATCCGCTGCCTCGAGCGCCTGCTGCGCCGGGCCGAGATCCCCGCCGCCTTCACCCGGGGCTTCTCGCCCCGGCCGAAGCTCACCTTCGCCCTGGCGATGGGCCTGGGGATCGAGGGCCAAGGAGAGGTCGTCGACCTGGAACTGGCCGAACCCCTGGACCCCGGCGACCTGCTGGGCCGTCTGGCCGCCGCGTCCCCGCCGGGGCTGCAATGGCTGGAGGCCCTGCCGCTGGACCCGTCCGCGCCCCCGCCCCGACCCGCCTGGGTCGAATACCTGATCCCCGTCCCCGAGGCCCGTCGCGAATCCGCGGCGCGGGCCGTCGAAGCCCTTTTGCGGAGCGAAAGCCGCATCGTGACCCGGCGTCGGCCGGACAAGGGACGCGCGCTGGATTTCGACATGCGCCCGCTCCTGCTCGACGCCTCCCTGACCCCGGAGGGCGCCCTCCGCGTCCGCCTGAAGGCCGACCCCGACGGCTCGGTCCGCCCCGAGGAGGTCCTTGAGACCCTGGGCGCGCGCGACCTGCTGGAGGGGGGGGGCCACCTGACGCGCGCCCCCCTGGAACTGCAACCGCCGGCCGCCACCCCCGAACCGACCCGCGGTCGAAGTTCGGATCCGGCCGCGGCGGCCCCCGAGACACCCCCCCGGACCGACCCGGCCCGGGCCCCCGAGACGACCCCGAACCACCGCGATCACCCGGAAGGCGTCGCATGAAGAAAGAAATGCTGATCAACGTCCTCCAACCGGAGGAGTGCCGGATCGCCATCATCGAGAACGGCGTCCTGGAAGAACTCTACGTCGAGCGCTCCAGCCACGAGAGCTACACGGGCAACATCTACAAGGGCAAGGTCGTCAACCTGGAGCCGGCCATCCAGGCCGCGTTCGTCGACTTCTCCGTCGGCCGCAACGGCTTCCTCCACGTCTCCGACGTCGAGCCCCAGTACTACGACCGCCACGCCGCGACCGGCGACGGCGACGGCGACGACGAGGACGACTCCGAACCCCGCCCGCCCGCCCGCCGCGAGCCCCAGCGCGAGCCCCGCTCCGACCGCGAGCCCCGGCGCCGCGACCGCTCCGACCGCGAGCGCCCCGACCTCTCGATCAAGGGCCGTCGCGACCGCTCCGAAGCCCCCCGCGGCTTCGGCGAGGGCCTGGACGACGACCGCGTTCGGGAACGCGCCCAGCCCCCGTCGCCCCCCGAGCCGCGCCGCGAGCCGGATTTCGACGAGGACCGCCCCGCCCCCCGCGGCCAGGGAGGCCCGTCGTCGTGGTCGAGGTCGGCCGAGCACGAGCGCGGCCGCGAAACCGAGGACGTCGTCGAGCCGATGGAGGCCCGCTGGGGACGCCCCCGGGGCGGGGAGCCCGAACCGTTCGACCCCGACCTCCCCCCTAGCCGGACGGCCCGTCGCCAGGCGTCGCCGACGCCGAGCGAGGAGCGCGAGTCCGACTTCGGCTTCGGGCTGGGCCTGGAGCGCGACGACCGCGGCCGGGGCCGTTCCCTCTTCGGCGATCGCGAAACCCCCGCCGCCCGCGGCCGCGAACCCGCGGTCGACGCCGACGTCGAGGTCGACGCCGAGGCCGAGCCGCCGGCTCCTCGCCGCGAGCGCGAGCCCCGCCGCGGCCGCGGCCGAACCGCCCGCCCCGCCCCCGCCGCGGAGGAGCCCGCCGGCTTCGACGAGCCGGCCGCGCCGGTCGAGGATCGCGACGACGCCCAACCTCCGCGCCGCCATGGCGGCCGGGCCGCCATCCGCTCCCGGGGCGGCGACCGACCCGAGCCCGACCGCCCTCGCGAGATCCTCCCCGTCGACCTTCCCGAGCCGCCGCGCGCCCGCCGCGCGGCGCCCGAGCCCCAGGAGCCGCCCCGTCGTCGCCCGGTTCCCGAGCGCGAGGCCGAAGTCGATCGCGAGCCCGAGGCCGAACGCGAACGATCGACCTCCCGCGCCCACGACCGCGCCGGCGAACCCGGCTACATCCCCCGTCGCGAACGGCTCCGCTCCAGCGAGCCGGCGACCGGCGACCGCCCCGAGGCCCCGGCCCCGCGCGGCCACGCCCCTCGCGAGGAGGACGAACCCCAGGGCTTCGGCGCCGGACTCGACGAGGAGCGTGAAGTCGATGGCGAGGGCGAGGGCCCGTCCGCTCGCGACGGCCGCCGTCGCGGCCGCCGCCGCCGCGGTCGCCGCCGCGACCACGACCAAGACCGTCCGGAATCGGCCGAGGACGCCCGAACCGTCGAGGCCGACGAGGAGGACGAGGACGACGTCGCCGACCGGGCGGACTTCCGCGGCTCCGCCGGCTTCGGCCGCGGCGTCGCCCGCGACGACCTTGACGACCTGGTCGAGGACGTCGACGACCTCCGCGACGAGGTCGAGGAAGGCCCCGCGCCCGAGGAGGAGATCGACCCCGAACTCGAGCGGGAAATCCGCAAGGAGATCGAGGAGATCGAGGAACTCGAGCGCGAGATGGGCCTCCGCGGACCCTCCGAGGCCCGCCCCGGCCGCGGCCGCGCCGCGTCCAAGCCGCCGATCCAGGAGATCTTCCGCCGCGGCGACGAGGTCCTCGTCCAGTGCATCAAGGAGAGCATCGGCACCAAGGGGCCGACCCTCTCCACCTACATCAGCATCCCCGGCCGCTACCTGGTGCTGATGCCCGGCCTCAACCGCGTCGGCGTCTCCCGCAAGATCGTCGACGAGGCCCAGCGCAAGAAGCTCCGCGAGATCATGCACGAGCTGAACCCCCCCAAGGGGCTCGGCTTCATCGTCCGCACCGCCGGCCTGGAACGCTCCAAGCGCGAGCTGGCCCGCGACCTGGCCTACCTGCTGCGGCTCTGGAAGGTCATCCTCCGCCGCATCAAGAAGGCCCGCGGCCCCGCGCCCATCTACCAGGAGTCGGACATGATCACCCGGACCATCCGGGACGTGTTCACCTCCGAGATCGACACCATCTGGATCGACGAGCCGGCCGCCTTCGAACGCGCCCAGGAGTTCCTCCGGGTGGTGATGCCCCGCTTCGCCAACCGGGTGAAGCTCTACGACGAGAAGGTCCCGCTGTTCCACAAGTACGGGATCGAGGACGAGATGGCCAAGATCCAAAGGCGGCACGTCGCGCTGCCGGAGGGGGGCTCGATCGTCATCGACCAGACCGAGGCCCTGGTGGCCATCGACGTCAACTCGGGGAACTTCCGGGTCGAGGACGACGCCGAGCGCACCGCCTACGAGATGAACCTGCGGGCCGCCAAGGAGATCGCCCGCCAACTCCGCCTCCGCGACCTGGGGGGCGTGATCGTCAACGACTTCATCGACATGCGCGAGGAACGCCACCGCCGCGGCGTCGAGCGCGCCTTGCGCGAGGCGATCAAGCGCGACCGCGCCCGCACCAAGGTCCTCCGCATGAGCGCCTTCGGCCTCGTCGAGATGACCCGCCAGCGGATCCGCGCCAGCCTCAAGCGGTCGACCTACGAGGACTGCCCCAACTGCGGCGGCGCGGGGGTGGTCAAGTCGGCCGAGAGCATGGCCATCGAGGTGATGCGGCTTTTGGGGCTGGCCTCGCAGCGCGAGGACGTCCGCAAGATCGACGTGACGGTCGCCGCGGTCGTCGCCGACTACCTCAACAACCGCAAGCGCGACGCCATCGCGCGGATCGAGCTGGACACGGGCAAGTCCGTCCTGATCCACGCCCGGGAAGGCGTCCCCGCCGAACACCTCCTGGTCGAGTGTCGCGACGCCCACGACGGCGAGATCCGGCTCTTCCCGGCGCCCGCCCCCCAGAACTCCCACCGCCGCCGCGGCTCGCGCTGAGCCGCGAGATCGAGCCGACGCCCCCGCCGGACCACCAGCCCGGCGGGGGCGTCGGCGGTATAATGGACCGATACGTGGCGATCGACGTCCCCTCTCCCGGCGGGCTGACGATCCGACACTTTTTCGGAGGCCGCGGCGATCATCGCCTTCTCCCCTTGAGGGAGAAG
>CALCIB010000316.1 GCA_937907525.1 uncultured Planctomycetales bacterium
GACGCGGCGCTCGATCTCCTGCCAGGTCATGAAGGGCGGCTTCTCGTCGGCCTTGGGGAAAACCAGCCCCCGATTGGGGAAAGGGCCGGAGACCAGCCCCATGTGCGCCGCCCAGTTCCAGGCGGCCCGAAAACTGGCCAGTTCCTTGCGGATCGTCGTCGGACTGAGGCGCCGGCCCCCGGGCCGCTTCACGGCCGCGCGGCGCGTGACGTGGTCCTGCAGGTCGGTCGAGGCCAGCTTGGACATCGGGAACCGCTCGCCGAGCGTCGCGGCGATGTGCCCCAGATGGATGCGGACCGTGCCGAGGCTGTTGCTCTCCATCGCGCCCCCCTCGTGGGTGGCGAGGTAGCGGTCCCGGAACTGGGCGAAGGTGATCGGCTCGGCCGCCGGTGTCGGCTCGGCCGCCTCGACCTGGCCGTCGTTCCGGACGAAAGTCACGATGTCCACGCCGGTTGGGACCTTGAGCAGTTTCTGCTCGATCCGCATCAGCGTCTTTTCGACGCCCCCGGCGAGGCTCTCGGCCTCGCGGCGGTCGCCGGTCCCGAGCGAGAAGCCGTGGCGCTTCCCGCCGTACATGAAGACGATCCGGTAGGTCTGGTTCCGCTTCTCCAGGGACGCCATCGGTTGCCTCCGGGTTGGGCAACGCGAGCTCAATGCCAGGGAAACATTTTCCCCAAATTTTCCCCAAAAGGCGATGGGGAAAAAGAAAAGGACTTAGGGTGGTTCGCCCTAAGTCCTTTCCTCACAAGTGCCGAAGAGAGGACTTGAACCTCCACGGGCATGGTTAGCCCACTAGGACCTGAACCTAGCGCGTCTGCCAATTCCGCCACTTCGGCTTGTCGGGATCGCGGGTCGATCACATCGCGGCGTGGTCGTCCACGTCACGAGGAGGATTGTACTCGCGCGAGGGGTTCCGAGGCAAGACCGCGCGTAAAAATCGGCGGCCGCGGGCGGAACGGAGCCGACCGTCGCGGCGGTCAACTGGTCCGCAAGGGCGGGGGCTCGTCGAGGAAACGCTCGCGCTCGCCACGCCAGGCGCTCGGATCGGCGAGGAACACGCCCCGGAGTCGGCCTCGGAGCACCACCCCCTTCTCCAGGTCGAACCCGAAAAAGGCGTAAAGGATCGAACCACCACCGCCGGGCTGGGGACGGATGGTCCGGGCCGCGTCGTCGGGGTGGGCGAGTTCGAGATAGGGATCCGGCGCGGGGGCGACGTCGGGCGCGTCCGCCGCGGAGCGCCGGCCGACTTCGAGCGTCGTCAGCCGAGCGAGGACGGAGTCCGATTCGCGGCCGTCGTAGGACGAGCCGGCCGCCACTCGGTCGCGAGGCTCGACGAACAGCCGCGGCTCGGCGTCGAGGGCCTCGCCAAGCCGAGGCCGCGCCTCGGCGAGGATCTCCAGCCGTCGCAACTTCCCCACGGAACTCGCGGTCGCCTGGATCTCCAGGTCCATGCCCTTGCCCTCGCGACACAAGCCCCAACCGGCGCGGACGACCAGGTCGTGCCAGCCGGGGGGCTTGAACGTCGCTAGCAAGCGGCCGTGGACGACGTCGATCTCGGCGAGCGTCGCGGCCGTGAACGACCCTTCCTCGCGGCGGCCGACGGCGGCCAAGCCGACCAGCGACAGGAACGGCCCCGGCGTCCCCCGCCGAAGCAGCCCCGCGCGACCGTCGGCGAAGCCGAACGCGCGGTCGGCGTCGGCCCAGGCGACGTGGAACTCGTCCCCTTCCCGTCGCCATCCCTGTCTGTCTCGTGTTGGCACGGCGTCGCGTCCGGATTCAACGGCAAAGCCCCGACGACCCGGATGAACGGTGGGTCGGCGGGGCTGAAACCGAAAAGAGAGCGAATGAACGAGGCCGACGCCCCGGCCGCGTGGAGAGGTTCGCGCCGGGCGCGACGTCACACGACGACGTTTCTAAATTACCTCCCGATGGGCCATTGTCAAGGGATCGCGGAGAAAATGAACGGCTCCGGCTCCAGGTCGCGTGGGCCGCCGAAATCGGCCGCGGCCGGAGGCGTCGTCTCCGTCATGAGCGGAGCGATCGGCGCAGGCATTTCGCGGCGCGCGGCGGAGGGGATTTCGGTCGACCGGCGGTAAGAAATGCCTTGGGGCCGGGTCGATACCATGGTCGGTCAAGCCCGCCTCTCTTGCCGAGACTCGCGTCCCGGACGAGGGCGGGCCGAGTCCGCGGCAAGCGTCGCGGTCGCGAGGGACGGGACGGGGACGACGGTCGTCGCGGTTCGCCGCGGCGGGGCGTCCCGGCGTACCCGCGGTCGCGACGCGAGGAAGAGCGGCCGCGCCCGGTCCCGAAAGGGTCGCCGGCGCGAGCCTGTCCGGCGTTCAAGGAGGTAACCAGGCCGTGAACATCATCACGACCCGATTCGGTCTGATCCAGGCCCCGGAATCCGAGATCTACCGGATCCCCGAGGGCCTGTTGGGTTTCCGCTCGTACACGCAGTTCCTCCACCTCCCCGACCCGGTGGTCCGGGGGCTCTCCTGGCTTCAGAGCGCCACGACGCCCGACCTGGCCTTCGGTCTGGTCGCGCCGCCGTTGGCGGTCGGGGACTACCAGGTGGAGATCCGTCCCGGCGACCGGGCGGCCCTGGAGTTGGCCGACGAACGCTCGGCCATGATCTACGTCGTCTTAAACCGCGGCGCCGCCGGGGGGTTGACCGTCAACCTTCAGGGCCCGTTGGTGTTCAACCCCGTTCGTCGATTGGGACGGCAACTCGTGCTGACCTCCAGCCGCTACCCCGTGCGGTATCCCCTGGAGACGGCCGACGCGTCGCGGTCCTCGAACCCGATCCCGCCGCCCATCCCGACCCCGTTGCGAGCGACGGCGTGAGGCCGGCGGCCTCTCACCCGGATTTTCAAGGGCTTCTCGACTTACCCGCGCCCGTCGCGGGCGCCGAGGGCCTGGATCGCGCGAACGGGGACGGTCACGGGCCTCGTTGGCAGGAGGAAGGAGCCTAGTACGATGCTGGTCCTGTCCCGACACCGCGACGAAAGTATCATCATCGGTGACGACATCGTCATCACGGTGGTCGATATTCGGGGCGATAAAGTCCGCCTGGGGATCGCGGCCCCAATCGAGATCTCCGTACACCGCCAGGAGGTGTACGACGCGATTCAACGCGAGAACCGTCAGGCGAGCCGTCTGGAACCCCAGGAGGCCCGCCAGATCGAACGCCTCGGCCCGCCCGTGCGGCGCGACCTCAGACGCGCTCGATCCGACGACGATTGAACGCGACCGCCCCGCCCCGCCCCGCCGGGGGCGACCCACCGCCATCATCCGCATCCTCGCCGGACGGAAGACGACCCCCGCGGCCGTCGTCCGTCCGGTTTTTTCATTCGGCCCCCGCCCCCTCCTCGTAAAACCGGGCGATCGGGACCGAGCGGAACCGCGACGACAACGGCGTCCAGGTCAAGGGCGCGACGTAGTACGTCAAAAGCGCCCGGCCGCGGTGGAAGATCAGGCTGGTGTAGGCGTAGGTGAGCTTCGGATCGGCCTCCAGCGTGACCGGCCTCGACCAGGTCTTCCCCTCGTCGCGCGAGACGGCCGCGGTCAGCGGCGTCCGGTGGCCGCCGTGGTCCGTTCCCGGCTTGATCGAGTCGTTCCACACCAACAGCAGGTCGCCCGTCGAGGGAATCCGGCGCAGGGTCGACGGCGCCTCCGGGGCCGCCACCCCCCAGTTCCTCGGCTCGCTCCAGGTCTCGCCGCCGTCGTTCGACTCGCTGACGACGATGTGACCCATCTGCGTCCTCATGTGCATCAGGAGCCGGCCGCCGTCGAGCTCGACGACCTCGGGCTCCATCGCCCCGCGCTTGGCGTAACCAACGATCGACCGGCTCCGCCGCCAGGTCTTCCCCTGGTCGTCGGAAAGGAAGCACGACGACTTGTACGACAGGTCGGCGACCCCCTCCCGGACGACCGAGGCCGCCGGCGCGATCAAACGACCGCTGGAGAGGACCGTCACCCGGTCGTTGTTGACGACGTGGTAGCCCGGCGCGACCGTCGTCCGGATCGGCGGGCCGAACGTCGCCCCCTCGTCGTCGGAGACCCGCAGGAAGGCGTTGAGCTTCGAGGGCGAATCCTTTTGAAGATAGAGGAAACCGATCGGCCCGTCGAAGATCGCCCCGGGGAGCAGCCGAAACAGCGAGACCGACATCACGTTGAGCTGGCCGACGTTCTCCTGAAGCACGCGACGAGGCCCCCAGGTCCGGCCCTCGTCGGTCGATTCCACGGCCTGGATTCGCGCGTGGGCGAAGTCGGAGGAGTCGGCGTCGAACTGGGTGGCGGCGTAGAGCAACCGGCCGTCGTTCAGGACGACGACGGAGCCCTCGCTGTAGCGGGGGTGTTCGGCGTCGGCCGGAAAGACCTCCACGGCGAACTCCTTCTCGTCGACCGCCGGCCGGTCCAGGGCCAGAAGCGCCCCCGCGGCGCGGACGCGGACGTCGAGCGTTTCGTCGTCGAGCCGCCGCGCCAGGGCGTCGGTCGCGTCGCCCGGGCGGACGACGGCGGCTAGCTCGCACGCCTGGACGCGAATCCGGGGGTCCTCCGCGTCCAGGTTACGGAGCAGCGCCCCCCTCCCCTCTTCGTCTCCGAGCGCCGCGAGGGCGTGGTCGAAGTAGGCGCGGGTCAGGGGTTCGTCGAAGCGGTCGCGGCCGGCTCGAAGCGCCGGCGGGTCGCTGGCGTCGCCGACCCTCGCCAGGATCCAGGCGGCGGTTCGGGCGAGTTCCGGATCATCGGATTCGACGGCTCGGCGGACGCGCGCCAGCGCCTCCGGGTTGCCCCACCGCGCCAGGGCCGCCGCCGCCATCAAGGCGGCGCGCGACGTTTCGGGGGCCTTCAAGGCGGCCCGCAAAGGCGCGCCGTCGCCGATCTGACGGACCTTGTACAGGCTCTCCGCGGCGTGGGAGTGGCCGTGAGGATCGGGATCGGCCAGGACGTCCAGGAGGACGCGGACTTTCGAGAGATCTCCGGCGCGGACCAGTTCGCGGGCGATGCCGCAGCGATGCTGGGCGTCGGGTTCGGCCGCCAGCCTGGGGGAAAGCGCCTCTCGGACCTCCGCGGCGGCGCCGGCTTCGGAGAGGGCCTCGGCCGCGTGCATCGACGGCCAGAACTCCTCCGAGGCCAGCCCCTCGCGAAGCACCTCCAGACAGCGTTCGCCATCGGGAGCCGACGCCCCCATGAGCAGGAAGGACATGACGACGAGCGACGCGATCCGCGGTCCCGACATGGCGCGAGCCTCCTGATGAACGTCCCGGTGACGTCCGCCAGCATACCAGAGGAGTCGCGCCGCCCCCCCCGCGCGCCGGCAAAATCGAGACTCATCACTCATCACTCATCGTCGAACGCCGCCAGGTCGCGAGCCGGCCTTGGGACATCGTCCGCCTTCGACGACGACCCGCGCCGAATTGGGTTCGTCCGCGGGCGCCAGGGTTCCCGATTGGCGAACTCAAGTCGTTTGCGATACGGTATTTGCGAATTCAAAAAAATGGGTTCGCTCGTCGTTTTCGATATGGCGTCGAGATCCCGCCCGCCACGGGCTTCCATGTCGTGACGAGCCGAGGCTTGCCGGTCGGGGCGGCCGCGCCCGGGGGGACGCGCCGAGGGCCTCGCGGCGATCGGCGGTTGATTCTGCTTCCGGGTTGCCAAAGAGTCGGCGCGAAGCTTCGTCATTCGCATGATCCGCGGACGGATCGCCGTGATTTCAGGATTCCGACGAAAAAAACTGACCGTCACGGATTTTGGGGGCCTGAACGAGTCTTCCCCCCTCGCGGGGGAAGACAGACGCCGAAGGCGTCAGAAGAGGGGGACGACGCGCGAGAAGACCGTTGGGATTCACGGAAGCCCGTCCGGGAAGCCCTGGACGTCGACGGCGTTTGGGCTCGCCCCCCCTCATCCGACCCTTCGGGCAACCTTCCCCCGCGAGGGGGGAAGGTCGTCATGTTCACCACCCCCCAAATCCGAGATGGTCGGACTTTCAATCCAACTCGATGATCGAGTCGTCGTCCACGAATTCGTGGTGGGCGGATTCGTCGGGAAGGGGGGCGCGGTGGGGGATCTCGTCGGCCGAGTTGCTGGAGGGCATCTCCTCCAGCGAGGGAGCGGCGAAGGAGCCGAAGCGGCCCGGCGGCGCCTTGGCGGCGCGAAGGTTCTCCTCGGCGCGCTGGAGTTCGGCGGCCTTGCCGGCGCGCTTGCGCCAAAGCTCGGAGGGGGACGGGGCGTCGTCGGGTCCGAGATAGACCCGCATCTTGTAGCCCCCCAGCGAGAGCTTGTCGCCGGGCAGAAGCGCGGCCCAGCGGATCCGCTGGCCCTTCACCCGCGTCCCGTTGGTGGTGATCAGGTCGCGGACGACCAGAAGGCCGTCGGTCTTCACCAGGACGCAGTGCCGCCGCGAGATCCCGGCGTGGTCGATGACGACGTCGGCGTCGCGACGGCCGACGACGGTGACGTCGCGGGTGATGGGGATCGGCGGATCGCCGTCGTCGGGGATGAGTTCGGCCTTCATGGTCCGCCGCTCCTGGGCCGCGTCGTCGGCCGGTTTTCCAGTTCCGTCGAGGAACTTTAGGTTCAAGGCGGTCGGCGCTCAAGCGCGGAAAGACGCTCCAGCCGGCGAGCCCCTTGCATAAATGGGATCTTAGGACCAGCGCGACCGGATTTCGGATCTCGACACTCCTATAATACCTTGGAGTGGACGGACAAGCCTCCCGATCGGCCCCGCTTCCCGGAGGCGACGACGATGCGACGCGCCCTGATCGACCCCCGAACCCTCCCGCGCCCAGTCCTGTTCGCGCTTGCCTTCGCGTTCGCGGCGGTCGCGCGGGCCGACGATCCCGGCGCCGAGTTGAAGCCGATGGCCTCCGGCCCGGTGCATGAGGCGTTTCTCTCGCCGCGGCGGGACGTCGCGCCGCCGTTGGTCCCCAAGGCGCCGCCGGCGGCGGTCGTCGAGCGGCCCGCGGCCGCCGCGCCGAGCCCGGGCGCCCGCTGGATCGACGGCTACTGGGAATGGGCCCCCGACTCCGGCGGGTTCGTCTGGGTGACGGGGACCTGGCGGGTTCCGCCGCCGGGCCGGACCTGGATCGCCGGCGGCTGGCGTCGCGACGGCGACGGTTGGCGCCGCGATCCCGGCTTCTGGAGCGACCGCCCCGTCGATCAAATCGTCTTCCGCGAGGACGGCCCCCCCGACCATCGACCGCCCGACGATCCCGGAGCGCCTCCCAGGCCGAACTGCTTCTTCATCCCCGGCCAGTTCGTCCTCGACGGCGACCGCGTCGAGTGGCGCGAGGGCTTCTGGACCGACGCCAGGCCGGGATGGGCCTGGGTCCCCGCGGGCTGGGTCCGCCGTCCCCGGGGCTGGCTCTTTCAGGACGGTTACTGGGATCGCTCCCTGGAGCGCCGCGGCACCCTCTTCGCCCCCGCCGAGCCCGTCGCCGAACAGGTCGCCACGGCCGCCGGCGGCCGGGTCGAGCGCCTCGACTACAGCCCGCGCGCGGAAGTCGGGCCGGAACTCTACGGCCAGCTCTTCGGCGCCTTCGGCCGCGCGACGCCGTGGTACGACGGCTATCCGGGCGTCGGCTACGACGCCGACGGCCGCTACTACGGCTACGCCGGTTACGGCAGTCTGGCGCCGTTCTACGGCTATCTCGACTATCCCGCCCTGGGAGGGTACGGCTTCCCCTACTTCGCCTCCCCCATCTTCTACGTCAACCCGACGCCTCCCATCGCCTCCGTCAATCCGATCCCGCCGATGGCCGCCGTCTTCCCCATCCGGTCGCTGGCCTTCGGGCTGGGGCCGCCGTACTTCGGCTTCGGCAACTCGATCCTGCCGTTGATGACCGGCTTCCCCCTGTTCGGGGCGAACACCGCGATGGGCTCCGGCCTGGGGTGGGGATACCCCGGCTGGAACCCCGGAACCTATTCTTGGGGCATCCCCGGTTGGAGCGGCGTGGCGCTTGGGACCTGGCCCGGCTTCAACTGGGGGACGTGGGGATGGAGCGGCCCGGCGATCGGCGCCATGCCCAGCCTCTTGAACGTCGGCTTCCCCAACTGGTTCACCGGCTGGTCGAACTTCGGTTACAACACCCTCGGCCCCTTCCCCGGCGAGTTCGGCGTCGCCTGGGGCGGCAACTCGATCGCCAACGGCAGTTATCCGTTCTGGAACAGCGGACGTCGCGAACCGACCGCCCCCCCTGACGCCGTCCACCACGCGACCGGGACCGGAGCGCCCGCCACCCCGAACCTGACGGGCAACGCCATGATGCGCCAGGGGCCCGCGGACCCGACGGCCGGGATCCTCATGCCGCCGCCGTCCACCCGACCCTACGCCATGCTCGCCCGGACGTTCAAGGATCCCGACGTCTCCAGCCGGCTTGAAATCCTGCAAAACCACCAGCAAACGAGCTGGGCGCCCAGCGACGGCGCGATGCGCCAGTTCCACCAGGTGGCGCGGCCGGCCTTCGCGAACAACGCCGCCGCCGGGAACGTCGCCCATGCGCCGACGCTCGGCGCGACCGCCCACCAACCCGCGCCGGGGACGCTCGGCGCGTCGGGGATCGGTCAGATGCGTCAAGACGCGACGGCTCCGAACCCGACGGGTTCGTTGACCAATCAGCCGGCGCCGGGGACGTTCGGCGATTCGGGGTTCGGCCAGATGCGTCACGCCGCGAACTCGCCGAATCCGGCGGGCTCGTCAAGCCGTCAGCCCGCGCCGGGGACGTTCGGCGATTCGGGGTTCGGACGGATGCGGATGGGGGCGCCGAACGCGGCGGGGATGTTCGGGGCCGCGCCGGGGGCGAACAGTCTCGGGGGCGGGTTCAATCCGCAACTGACGCCGGGGATCATCCAGAGCCAGCAGCGCGCCGCCTCGACGTTCCACAATCCGAGCGCCGGCTGGCGAGACGCGATGCGAGGCGCGAACGCCCCGGCCCTACAACCGACGGCGCCCGGCCTCGCCAGGCCGGGCCAGATCGCCGGCGGGCTGCATCCGGGGATCGGCGACGCGGCGCGGACGCCTGGGTTCAATCCGATCCCCAATCCCGGTAGCGGCTTCACCGGCGGCATGCGACAGCCTGGAGGTTTCGCCAATTCCGGGAACTTCGGGGCCGGGGTCTACAACGGCGGCAACCTGCTGGGCGGGAACGTCCACATGGGCGACCCCGGCGCCGGTCATAACGGCGGCGTGGGCCTCGGCGGCTTGCCGTCCGGCGGGTTCGGCGGCGCGCATGGCGGCGGCGCGTTCGGGTCCAGCGGCTTCGGCGGCGGGTTCGGCGGCGGCGGGCACACCGGCGGGTTCGGCGGCGGTCTTGGCGGCATGCATTCCGGCGGCATGGCCGGCGGCGGCCTCGGCGGCGTGAGCGGCGGCGGCCTCGGCGCGAGCGGCGGCATGCACGCCGGCGGCATGGCCGGAGGCTTCGGCGGCGGGGGCGGCGGCATGGGCGCGGCCTTCGGCGGCGGCGGCGCCGGCGGGAGCTTCGGCGGCCACATGCGTTGACCGCGGCCGCGGATTCGTCAGGCCGGTCGGTCGGCGCCGCGCGTCTCGGCGGCTCGGACGTCGCCGACGACGTCGCTCCGTTTCTTCTTGGCGACGGCCGACGAGCGAGACGGGGCGTCGTCTGTCAAAATGGCATGCGGCGGCGGGAGGCCGTCGCGTCCGGCAGGACGGACGGGAACGGGCCGGGCGAGTAAAACCGGCGCAACATTTGGATCGACAATATGTTGCGTCATCGATTCGGCGTCGGCACGTTGCTTGCTTACGTCGGGGGGCATGTCATGGTGTCGCGTGGATCGGCGGGGATCGCCCGCGCGAGGTCGCGACCGGGTCGGAAATGGCGCGAGGGAGTCTGGGATCGATGAATCTGAAGCCGTTGGGTGATCGCGTGGTCGTCGAGCGGGAAGAGGCCAAGGGGACCACCGCCGGCGGGATCGTGCTGCCGGAGACCGCCAAGGACAAGCCTCAAAAGGGGAAGGTGCTCTCGGTCGGCGAGGGCCGCGTGACCAAGGACGGCAAGCGCCGCGAGTTGCAGGTGAAGGCCGGCGACGTGGTCATCTTCACCTCCTACGCCGGCGAGGAGTTCAAGCTCGACGGCGACAAGAAGGTGCTGTTGATGCGCGAGGACGACATCCTCGCGGTCGTCGACTGATTGTGATCGGGCGCTTCGTCGGGCAAGACACGTTCCTCAATCGCGACAGGGAGAAGAAGACGCAATGGCCGCCAAGATGATCGCGTTCGATCAGGAAGCACGGCAGGCGATGCAGCGCGGGGTGGCGAAGCTCGCCCGCGCGGTCAAGGTGACGCTCGGGCCCCGGGGCCGCAACGTCATCATTCAGAAGTCGTTCGGCTCGCCCACGGTCACCAAGGACGGCGTGACCGTCGCCAAGGAGATCGAGCTGGAGGACAAGTACGAGGACATGGGGGCGAAGATGGTCAAGGAGGTCGCCAGCAAGACCTCCGACGTCGCCGGCGACGGCACGACCAC
>CALCIB010000317.1 GCA_937907525.1 uncultured Planctomycetales bacterium
GTCGCATGCGGGATCCGATAAGTGTCGGGTCGTCAGCCCGGCGGGAGAGGGGACGGAACGGACGGTCGAGCCCGCATGGCCAGGGGTCTGTCTTTGTAGACGCATGCATATACGCAACAATCACATTCTTTACTACTTTCCACCCGTCGCGGGCGTCGTCCCCGATCCGCCGGGGCCGGGGCCGATCTCGATCGCCTGGACGAAGGCGTGGGCGTCGCCGGGGCTTTGGAAGCGGACGTCGATGAGGCCGTTGCGCGGTTCCAGGTCGTCGAGGACCAGGTCGAAGGCTCGATTCGGGCCGCCGGCCGCGGCGGCGACGTCGAGGTCGCGAGCGACCTCCTCGCCGTTGATCGCGATCGTCATTCCACCGCCCGGCGGCGGGCTCGGAATCCGACCGGCGGCGAACTTCAGCCGGGCGTGGTACTTGCCGGGGCCCACCGTCACGTTGACCGTGAAGTCCCTGGCGTGGACGCCGTAACGGTAAAGCTCCGGGTCGGCGGTCCCCTCGATCGCAGTCGCGGTCGGCTCGGTCCACCACGACCCGGCCACGCTGTCGGCGCCCGCGCCCAGGCGGACCACGAATTCGGTCCCCGGCCGCCAGAGGCCGCCGGTCGAATCGCGGACGTCCTCGCGGCCGGCGTGGCCGAAGATCATGCGTTGGGCGTCGGTCGGCCCGCCTCCCGCGCCCGCGTCGGCGGCGCCCTCGGCGTCGGACCACTCCACGCCGTCGATGTAAACCCGTTTCCCTTCCGACAGCGGGTTCTTCCTCCCCAGCACGACGAGCTTCAGCGCGTGCGGGCCGTTCGCCAGGCCGTTGCGCTCGTAGAGCGGGACGCTTCCGCGCTCGACGACGTCCGACCGAGGCCGCCAGCAGTCCACGCCGACCAGTTGCTTGACGCCGTCCAGGTAAACCTCCGCGAGCCCGCCGTCGGGCATGGCGCGACCCATCAGTCGGACCCGGTTCCCCTTGAACGTGAATTCGACCGTCGCGCCCTCCTCGTCGGATCGACGGGTGTCCGCCGGAGTATCGGCGTCGGTCCACGTTCCCGCGCGCGTCAGTTCCCCCCACGCCGCGACGCGCTCGGGGCTGTTCCCCGAGACGGTCACGCCGAGGATCCCGTCGTGGCGGATCTCGACGATGGAGTCGCCGCCGGGGAGCGGCTTGACGGTGTAGCCGTTGCCGTCCAGGTCCTCGCGACGGGGAAGCGCGCCGCCGACGTCGCCCTCGACCGCCTCGGGGACGAAGGCCAGCCGCAAGACGTCGATCGTCGCCTCCGGGGCGTCGAACGTCCGGTAGGAGACGCCGCGGGGGCCGTAGGTCACCCGGCGGACCACCGCCGTGCTTCGGACGATATGGTTCTCGCGCGCCGGGCCGAACTCCTCGGGGAGCCAGGCGACGGTCGCCAGCAGGTGCTTGAGCGCCATCGGGTGGGCGATCTTGAACCAGTCGGCGTTGACGACGAAGCCGCCGTCGATGTTATCCTCCGACACGCCCGTGTCATGGCCGTCGTAGGTCGCCAGGATCTGCATCCGACGCGCCACTTCGCGGCCCCAGGCGCTTCGGGCCCGGACGCCGTACTGGGCGAGCGGGACCGCCAGCTCCATCGGCCCGTACCAGAGCGAGCGACCGCAGCAGCCATTCGATTCGGGAAAGGCCCACGCGCCGCTGTAGGCGTCGCCGCCGCCGGCCGGGTCGACGCTCGTATGGTTGAAGAAGAGGGACAGGACGTTGCGGGCGTCCTCGCGCCAGTTCGGAAAGACGTCGGGGTGGTCCATCATGTAGCGGGCGGCGAACTCAGTGACGTTCTCGGCCTGCACGGGGTCGTTCCAGTCCCAGTAGTTGCGGCCCCAGGTGTCGTTGACGGTCCAGGCCGGCAAGAGGGTGTCGCGGAGGTAGGCCCGGCCGGCGTCGCGGGCCTGGACGATCGCGTCGAGGTCCCCGGCGCGTCCCGCCAGGCGGATCGAGTAGTCACCGAGTCCGGCGTGACCGATACGGATCAACTCGTCGAAGAACTCCAGCAGGAAGACGACCCCGCCGGTCTGCTGGACGTCCTTCCATCTGACGTGTTCGGGGTTGGCGTAGCGTCCCCAGGGGGCGGCCCCCGGCGTCCGGTCGCGCTTGGCGGCCAGCAGGTCGCCCCAGTGCTTGGCGGCCTCGAACCAACGATCGTTCCCGGTGACCTGGTAGGCCCGCAGCAGGGCCACGCCCACCTCGGCGACGATGTCCAGTTGGATCATCCCCGCCGGATCGGCCTTGCCGTAGGGCTTTCCCGCGACCGGGACGCTTATGAGGAAGTTCGGCCAGGGGTGGTCCGCCGGGGTGAGGCCGTGGTCGAGCAGGGCGTCGGCCTGCACGGTCATGATCGCGACGGCCGCCGGGTCGCCGGTATAGCGGTAATAGTCGACCATCCCCGCCAAAACGTAGGCGGCGCGCTGGCCGAGGTCGCCGTTGTCCCAATCGGGGATCGGCCGCGGGGTGATGGTCCCGTCCGGATCGATCCTCCAGTGGCCGTTGAACACATAATGCGGCGCGGCGGAGACGGCCGCGGGGGGCTCCACCCACGGGTAACGCTTGAGGGTCTCCGCGGCGATCCGCAGCCGGAAGTCGAGCTGGCCGTTTTGACCCTTGTACCAGGGCGCGATCACGCCGTACACGTCGTGGACCGCCGGATGGGCGTAGTACGACTCCTTGACGTCCGCCGCCGACGTCCGCGACGCCCCCCCGGCCAGGACCGCGACGGCGAGCAGGGCCGCGCCGCCTCCGCGTCGGAACGCCCTCGAAACATGCGTCGATTTTCGCCTGTCCACGTTCGCGCCTCCTGGATGGGGTCTTGATCGAGCCGCGCGCCCACGATACCGCCGCCTGGGGGCGGGTTCCAGGGTGGAGGGTTCACGCGGCGCCGTGGGCGAGTCGGGCCTCCTCGAAGACCTTGGCGATGATCTCCTCAAGCGGCGGGTCCTCGACGCCGACGTCGGCCAGCGCGTGGTGGTTGAGCATGTCGGCGAGCGCCTCGGCGACGTGGTGGCGCTCGATCCGGACGTCGGCGCGGGGGCCCTCCAGCCGCGAGACCTCGCCGTAGCGCTCAAGCTCCGCGCGGTCGGGGGCGTCCCCCTTGAACTCGAGTCGGACCAGTTTCGACTCGCCGAACCGCTCGACGATCCCGGCCAGGGGGCCGTCGTAGACGATCGACCCCAGGGTGATGACGATCACGCGGTCGCAAAGCGCCTCGACGTCGCGCATGTAGTGGCTGGTCAAAAGCATCGTCACGCCGCGGCGGTCGTGGTAGTCGCGCAGGCATTTCTGGATGGCCGCCTGGGCGACGACGTCCAGGCCGATGGTCGGCTCGTCCAGCAGCAACACTTGCGGCTGGTGCAGAAGCGCGGCGATCAACTCCATCTTCATGCGCTCGCCCAGCGACAGCTCGCGGACGGCCTGGCGGGTCAGTCGCTCGACGCCCAGCAACTCGACGAGTTCGCCGAGCGTGCGGTCGAACTGGTCCTTGGGGATCGAGTAGATTTCGCGATGGAGTTGGAAGCTGTCGGCGGCGGGAAGGTCCCACCAAAGCTGGTTCTTCTGGCCCATCACCAGGGCGAACCGGCGGCGGTAGGCGTCCTCGCGCCTCCAGGGGACGTGGCCCAGGACGGTCGCCCCCCCGGCGGTCGGCTGGATCAACCCGGAGAGCATCTTCAGCGTGGTCGTCTTCCCCGCGCCGTTGGGTCCCAGGAAGGCGACCATCTCGCCGGGCTCGATCGAGAAGTCGATGCCGGCGACGGCCTCGACCTCCTTGTACTCGCGGCGCCAAAGCCCGCGGAGGGCGCCCCAAAGGCCGTCCCTCTTCTGGAAGACGCGGTACGTCTTCGTCAGTCCCTCGACCTCGATGATCGGCATGTACGGCGGCCTCAAGGGTGCGACGCGGCGCGACGATCGACCCATCAAATGTCGATATCGGTGGCGGTGTAGGCTTCTTCCATGATGAACTTGTAGCGGGCCTCGGGTTCCTTGCCCATCAGGTCGCAAACGGTGCGCTCGGTGTAGGGGCGGTCCTCCTCCGGGACGACGACGCGGAGCAGTCGGCGGGCGTTCGGATCGAGCGTGGTCTGGAACAACAGCTTGGCGGGCATCTCGCCCAGGCCCTTGAAGCGGGTGATGTCGGGTTTGGCGTTGGAGGGGAGCTTGGCGAGGATTCGGTCGCGGTGGCCGTCGTCGGACGCCCAGTAGGTCTCCTTGCCCCAGGTGATCTTGTAAAGCGGCGGACAGCCCAGGTAGACCCGGCCGTCGAGCATCAGCCCGGTCATGTGGCGGTAGAAGAACGTCAGCAGCAGCGTGGCGATGTGGTGGCCGTCGCTGTCGGCGTCGGTCAGGATGATGACCTTGCCGTAGCGGAGGCGGGCCGGGTCGTACTGATCGTCCACGCCGCAGCCCAGCGCGGTCGTCAGGTCGGTCAACTCCTTGTTGTCGAGCATCTTGGAGCGGCCCGACTGCTCGACGTTCAGCACCTTGCCGCGCAAGGGGAGAATAGCCTGCACGTCGCGGTCGCGGCCCTGCTTGGCGGAGCCGCCGGCGCTGTCGCCCTCGACGATGAACAGCTCGGTCTCCTCGGGGTCGGAGCTGTCGCAGTCGGCGAGCTTCCCCGGCAGGTTGATCCGGCCGCCGACGGGGGTCTTGCGACGCACCTGCACGGCGGCGGCGCGGCTGGCCTCGCGGGCGCGGGCCGCCTGGATCACCCGCGCGGCCACCGCGTCGCCGATGCTCTTGTTCTGGTGGAGGAACGCCTCCAGGCTGGGCCGGACCAGCGACTCCACCTGGCCGCGGACCTCCGGGTTGTTCAGCCGGCCCTTGGTCTGGCCCTGGAACTGGGGCTCGTGGACGCAGACCGAGAGGACCGCCGTGAGCCCCTCGCGGACGTCCTCGCGCTTGATCTCCAGGCCCTTCTTGACCAGGTCGTGCGTCTCCATGAACCGCTGCACGGCCGAGCCCACCGCGGCGAGCATCCCCATCTCGTGGGTGCCGCCGTCGCGGGTGGGGATGGTGTTGACGAACGACAGGACGTCCTCGTCGGTCGCCTCGGTCCAGGCGAGCGCCAGGTCGAGCCGAAGGCCGTCCTCCTGGTCCTCGCGCTCCAGGACGAACGCCGAGGGGGCGACGCGGACATCCTCCCGACGCTGGTTGACGTGCTCCAGGAAGTCGGCGACGCCGCCGTCGTGCCGCAGCTCGACGCTGGTCTTGGCCCGCTCGTCGACGAACTGGATCGCCAGGCCCTTGTTCAGGTACGTCTTCACGTCCAGCCGGTCGGCGATCAGGGTCGAGTCGTAGTCGAGCGCCTGAAAGATCTCCGGGTCGGGCGTGAACGTCACGGTGGTGCCGCGGCCGCGGGTCGGCTCCCCCTCCTCGACCGCGCCTTGCGGCTTGCCGCGCTTGTAGCGCTGGGTGTAGACCCGGCCGTCGCGGCGGACCTCGACCTCCAGGCTCTTGGAAAGCGCGTTGACGACGCTGGCGCCGACGCCGTGGAGGCCGCCGGCGACCTTGTAGGCGTCATCGTCGAACTTGCCGCCGGCGTGCAACGTGGTGAAGACGACCTCAAGCGCGCTTCGGCCGGTCTTGGGATGGACGTCCACGGGAATGCCGCGGCCGTCGTCGGCGACGGAGACGGTGCGGCCGTCGGCGTGGAGCGTCACCGTGATCCGCCGCGCGTGGCCGTTCATCACCTCGTCGACCGCGTTGTCGACGATCTCCCACACCAAATGGTGCAGCCCCGCCTTGTCGACCCCGCCGATGTACATGCCGGGCCGGCGGCGCACCGCCTCCAGCCCCTCCAGCACGGTGATCGACTTGGCGCTGTAGGTCGCGGATCCGGTGGACATCGCGGTTCGGTCCCTCCCCCCAAGCCCCGACGAGCGGCGTCGGAACGTGGCATTCTTCGCGGTCGCGTGAATTCGTCAATCCTTGGCGGTCTTCAATCCCGGAGCGGTTTCGCATCAAACGCTCTTCCCCCCTCGCGGGGGAAGACAGACCGCGAAGCGGTCAGATGAGGGGGACGACGCGCGAGAAGACCGTTGGGATTCGCGAAAGCCCCTCCGGGAAGCCCTGGACGTCAACGGCGTTTTGGCTCGCCCCCCCCTCATCCGGCCCTGCGGGCCACCTTCCCCCGCGAGGGGGGAAGGCCGTCATGGTCGTCACTCCAAAACCCAAAACGGTCAATCTTTCGCGTCGTCGTTTCCGGCCCGCGGTTCGGCGGCGTCGATCTGGTCGGGCGGCGGGACGGGCTCGGCCTCGGCGGGCATGACGCATTCCAGCGACCCGCGCTGAAGGATGGCGTAGCCCTTGCCGCCGCGGCCGGTGACGGGGTATTTCGTCGCCCTGACGATCTGCTCGGCGCCGCGGTTGGTGCGCACGGCCAGGCCCTCGCGCTTCTTGCCGGCCAGGACGAAGCCGATCACGCGGTCCTTGGCGTCGAGCTTGATCGCCGTCACCCCCCGCGCCGCGGAGGCGACGACGTTGGCCTCGGTGACCGGGAAGATCAACACCCGCGCCGCCCTGGTCGCCAGACAGACGTTCTCCGAGCCGTCGGTCGCCTCGACGCCGACGACCGCGTCCCCCTTGAACGTGGGATCCAGCCGGACGACCGTCCGTCCCTTCTTGGTCGAGACCGGCGCGACCGCCGCCACCGGCGACCGCAGCGTCTTGCCGCCGGCGGTCAGCGCCACGACGTAAGGCGGCGGCGGGGTCGACGGCCCGGCGTGGCCGTCGCCGTTGGCGTGGCCGTTCCCGTTGCCGTTGGTCGGCGGCTCGTCCAGATCGACCCCCAAGCCGCGCTGGACCATCCGGGGGGGCGTCTGGGCGTTCTTCGAGAAGTCCGGCAGGCAGCGGGGGTCGTGGCAGACGACGCCGACCAATCGCTCCTGGTCCTCGAAGGTGAAGAGCTTCTGGATCGGGTCGCCGTGGCCGGTGGTCATGGGCAGGTCGTTGACGCGGACGGTGTACGCCGCGCCGCGGTCGGTGAAGAAGGTGATCGTTCGGCGGGCGCGGGCGCGGTAGATCCAGCCGACCTGGTCGCCGTCGCGGACCCGGATGCTGGCGACGTCGGTGAACGACTTTTGCCGCTTGGTCCACCCCTCGCGAGTGACGATGACCCAGGAGTCCTCGTCGACGATGTAGTCCTCCTCGCGGAACTCCAACGGCGCGGCGGGGGCCTCCACCTTGGTCCGGCGGGGGTCGCCGTGGGTCCTGGCGATCTGCTTCAACTCGTCCTTGATGATCGCCCAGCGGGCCGGCTCGTCGGCCAGCAGCCGTTGAATCTCCTCGGCGCGGGCGCGCTTGGCCTCCAGCTCCGCGAGGATGTCCTTTATCTCCAGCTTGCCCAGGCGGTAGAGCTTGGTCTCCAGCACGGCGTCGGCCTGAAGGTCGGAGAGGCCGAACCGCGACATCAGCTTGGGAGCGGCGTCGGCCTTGCCGTCGCTGGCGCGGATGATCCGGATCGCCTCGTCCAGATTGTTGAAGACGATCGCGAAGCCTTCGAGGATGTGGATTCGCGCCAGCAGCAGCCGCAACTCGTGGTTGAGGCGGCGGACGACGACCTCCATGCGGAAGTCGAGGAAGTGCTGGAGGATCGTCTTGAGGTCCAGCCGCCGCGGCACGGCGATCTCGGCGCCCTCGGCGGGGAGCAGGCAGGTCAGGTTGACGGCGTAATTGATTTGCAGCGGCGTGTTCTTGAACAGGTAGGCCATCGCCGCGTCGGCGTTCGCGCCGGGCTTCAGTTCCAGGACGATGCGGACGTCGTCGGTGCTGAGGTCCTTGACGTTGGTCAACTGCGGGACCATCCCCTTGCCGATCAACTCGCCGATGCGGGCGACCAGCGGGTCCTTCTCCTGGCCGTAGGGGATGGAGTCGACGACGATCGCGTTGGGACGGTCCTCGGGGCGGTGGTAGGTCCCTTGAAGCTTGAGCGAGCCTTGCCCGGTCGCGTAGATCTTCTGGATCTCCGCGGGGGTGTTGAGGACCACGCCGCCGGTGGGGAAGTCCGGGCCGATGATGTGCCGCGTCAGTTTCTCAAGCGGCGCCTCGCGGTTCTCCAGGAGGACCACCAGGGCGGCGACGACCTCCTTGAGGTTGTGCGGCGGGATGTTCGTCGCCATCGCCACCGCGATCCCCGCCGCCCCGTTGACCAGCAGGTTCGGGAACTGCGCGGGGAGGACGACCGGCTCCTGGGTCGTCGCCATGTAATTGTCACGGAAATCGACCGTCTGGTCGCGCAACTCGGTCAAAAGCGCGTGGGCGATCGGCGTCAGCCGGCACTCGGTGTAGCGGAACGCGGCCGGAGGGTCGCCGTCGATCGAGCCGAAGTTGCCGTAGCCCTCGATCAGGGGATGCCGCAGCGAGAACGGCTGCGCCATCCGCACCAATGCGTCGTAGATCGACTGGTCGCCGTGGGGGTGGTAGCTCTTGATGACCTCGCCGACGACCGCGGCGCACTTCATGAACCGGCCGTCGGCGGTGATCCGAAGGTCCGACCACATCGCGTACAAGATCCGACGCTGCACCGGCTTGAGGCCGTCGCGGACGTCCGGCAAGGCGCGCGAGGTGATGACGCTCAGCGCGTAGTTGAGGTACCGCCGCCGCGTCGCCTCCGCCAGCGGGACGTCCTCCGTGAACGCGCTTCGCCGCGCGCGGACGTCCCGACCCTCGCCCCCCCCGCGCTTCCGTTTCGCCATCGCCGCGCCCCGACTCCCTTCCCAATCCCCCGCCCGATCGACGCCCCGCGCCGACAGGTAAGACCAAATCAAGATTCGCCACAATACCAATTGTCGGCCGCCGGCCGCAAGACGAATAATGTACAAATGGCCAAAAACGACGACCCCCCTCCCGCCGGGCGACTTCTTTCAGAGGCCGCGGCGATCCGGCCTTCTCCCCTTGAGGGAGAAGGTGGCCCGGAGGGCCGGATGAGGGGACGACCGGCGTCGCGTCTCCATGAAAGCCCCGGTTTGGCGACGGCCGTGGAATCCGATGGCTTCCGGTCCCGCCCACCCCTCATCCGGCCTTCGGCCACCTTCTCCCTCAAGGGGAGAAGGCCGGATCGGCGTCGGCTTGCGAAAACGCGACGGGCCGTCGGATTTCGGAATCTCCCGAAATCCCGACGGAATCCTGAAATCTCGCGAAGCCCTCCCGCGATCATACCAGTCGGATCGTCGTTTTTTGGCAATTCGAGCGCAGGAACGCAAGCCCGGCCGCGAAGGGCGATCGCGCGGGCGCGGCGAGGATCGTGACGGCGACGGCGACGGCGAGGGTCGGGCGGGGGTCATCGAAATCACATTTCGATTCCGACGAACGAAGCCGCCGGTTCGGAATCGAAAACCATACAGTAAAATAACTTACGATTTCGCCTCCCGCGATCGCCCCGCGCGAACGGACCCAATCCGGGTCACGCTCCGGCGAAGCTCCGGGCCAGGTCGTAGACGCTGTAGCCGGCGACGGCGGCGATGGCGAGGAAGGCCAGCCAGGCGAGGGCGGCGCTGAGCCGCGACGGGCCGACGCGGGGGTCGACGTCGCGGCGGACAAGGTAGATCGTCGCGCCGGCGATCAGGGGGAGCGACAACCCCTGGGCGATGCCGCCGGCCTTCACCAGCCCCAGGGGCTCTCGGATCGCGTAGTAAAGGGCCAGGGCGATCGCCGGGTAGACGACGCAGAAGACCTTCACGGCGCGTTCGCGGGAGGCGTCGCCGCTGGGCCGCCAGACGCCGGCGACGTTGAGGAAGTCGACGGTCATCCGGCCGTTGGCGGCCGTCGCGACGTAAAGCGTCTTGAACAAAACGGCCCAGGCCCCCACCAGGAAGGCCACCCGGACGCCCCCCCGCAACGGCGCCAGCGGCGTCCCCTCCAGGGGGCCCAGGTACATCGACGCCAGGGTCGGCAGCATCTCGGCCCCCTTGGGGTCCAGCCCCTGGGGGTGCAGCACCGCCGCCCCCAGGAAGTAGAAGGCGACCGTGGCGACCGTGAAGACGGCCATGCTCACCCAGGCGTCGAGCTGCATCACCCGCGTCCAGCCCCGGGCGCGGCCGACCCAGCCGGCGTCGTCGCCGCTCGCGGGCCGCGGGCCGACGGAGCGCCCGTAACCCTTCTCAAGACACCAATATGGATAGGCCACCAACTCCGTCGCGCCGACGCCGGTGATCCCGAACGCCGAGAACGCCAGCCCCATCGCCCCCGCCGGCAGCGCGAAGGTGAAGCCCGAGGCCACCTCCGACCAGCCGAACCGGAACCGGGTCCATTGCAGCACGACCACGCTCGCCACCGTGAAGAGCGTCACCGCCGCCACCAGGATCGTCGTGATCCGCTCGATCCGCCGATAACCGCCGGAGAGCAAAAGCGCCGAGGCGGCGATCGTCGTCAGCGCCGCCCAGACGTATTCCTCGCGGGTTTGGAGGAACTCGCCCCACGACGGGACGACCGCGCCGATCGCCCCGGCCATGGCTTCCGACGCCCCGGGGAACGCCATGTGCGCCGCCTGGCCGACCACCCCCTCCATGGCGCCGATCTGGGCCTGGGTCGCCAGCATCATGAACAGCCAGAGCCAGCAGACCCAGGAGGCGCCCAGCCGCGGCCCGGGCAGGTCGTCGAAGGCCGCCAGGGTGGTCTTGCCGCGGGTGATGGCGTAGCGGCCCAGCTCCACCTGGACGAACACCTTCACCACGCAACTGACCAGGATCAGCCACAAAAGCGCGAAGCCGGCCTGGGCCCCCAGCCCCGTGGTGGCGATCAGCTCGCCGGTGCCGACGATGGCCGCGGCCACGATCAGCCCCGGGCCGATCCTCCCCAGCGCCCCCGGGAGCGTCCGCGGCGGCTCCTCCACGGCGTCGGCCGGTCGGGCGTACAGGTCCTCGGTTTCGACGTTCGTTTGATCATTCATCGATCCCGGCTCCGTTTTAATATCACGATACGGTAAAGTCAACCGTCAGCGAAGACGCCAGGACGGGCATCCCTTCTCCCCTCGTGGGAGAAGGTGGCCGAAGGCCGGATGAGGGGGAGGCGTTTCCAGGGGCTTCCGGTCGCGTCCCCCCCTCATCCGCCCCTTCGGGGCGCCTTCTCCCACGAGGGGAGAAGGGGGGACGAACGAACTCGCGCCCCGGTGGTTTGCGACGGAGCCGTACAGGCGACCCATCCTAAAGGCCGGCGCGGGCCGACGCCACCGCCGGGCGTCGCGGCCGGAAATCCACGGGGCGTCGACTTCCGGCAACGTCCCCGGCGGCGGCGTCCGGGCGGGGCCTAGGGTTGGCTCGAACGGCCGGCGAGCGTCGCGGCCCGCATCGAGGACGACCAGGGAGGCGCGACGACGACCATGATCGCCCTGAACAAGCCGCCGCATCGAGGCGTCCGGCCGGGGGCCCCCCTCGGTTCGGGCGCGGACCTCTCCGAGGCGACGCCGCCGCTCGACGCCTCGCCGAGCGACGCCCCGACGACCGTCTCCAGATCGCCCGCCGGCTCGTCCGAGTTCCGGCCGCGGCCGTTGCAGCGGATCGGCCCCTACCGCCTGGTCGAGCGGCTCGGCCGAGGCGCGCAGGGCGAGGTCTGGAAGGCCGTCGGCGAGGTGGGACGGGGATTTCAGGCGCTTAAGATCCTCAACCCCGGAACGTCGATCAACCCCCGCCGGCTCGCCCAGTTCCGTCGCGAGGCCGAGCGCGGCGCGCGGCTGGACGGGCCCTCGCTCTTGCGGGTCGTCGACGCCGGCGAGGCCGACGGCTGCTTCTACATGGCGATGCCCTACGTCGAGGCCGTCACCCTCGCCGACGTGATCCGCGAGCGCCGGCTCCGCCGCGACGACCGCCAGCCCGATCCCGAGCCCGTCCATCCGCTCGTCGATCTGGATCGGCCGGCCTACTATCTGGAGGCGGCCCGGGTGTTGGCCGGGGTCGCCCGGGCCTTGCACCGGATCCACGCCCGCCGCGTCGCCCACCGCGACGTCAAGCCGGGCAACGTCCTTTTGGAGCGTCGCGCCCCGCATCGCGCGTTCCTCTGCGACCTGGGCTTGGGTCGCGACCTGGACCACGCCACGGTCGAGCAGATGCGCGACGGCGCCGGCACCCCGATGTACATGGCCCCCGAGCGGCTGTTGCGGGCGCCCGCCGACGAGGTCCTGGCCGACGTCTACTCGATGGGGGTGACGAGTTTCGAGGCGTTGACGCTCGGCCGGATGGTCGACCCGATCCGCGACGTCCCTCCGCCGGCGTTGGGTCCGATCCTCGCCCGGGCCCGTCGCAAGGCCCCGCGGGCCGTCGACCCGGAGCTTCCCGCCAGCCTGGAGACGGTCCTGCTGGGAGCGCTGGCCCGCTCGCCGCGCGACCGCTTCCAGACGGCGGAGGACCTGGCCGACGCCCTGGAGGCGGTCGTCCCGAAGGCCCGTCGGGAACTGGGGCTCGGCGTCTCTCCCGCCTCCGCGCCTCACTTCCGCGACGCCCGCCGCCTCCGGGCCCGGTAGACTGGTCGCGGGAGGACCGTCGATCGTGAACGACCGGACGACCCCGCCCTGCCTGGCCGTCCACGGCCTCGGCGGCGGGCCTTACGAGCTGCAACCCCTGGTCGACGCCCTTCGCGCGGCGGGGCGCGACGTGGAGGCGGTCACGCTTCCCGGCCACGACGTCCCCGGCCCGACGATGCCCGCCTCGACGTGGCCCGAGTGGGTCGCCACGGTCGGGGCCCGGCTCGACGCCCTGGCCGTCGGTCGCGACCGCCCCCCCGTCCTGATCGGCTTCTCCACCGGCGCGACCGTCGCCTTGTACCTGGCGAGTCGCCGACCCGTCGACCGCCTGGTCCTGATCGCGCCGTTCCTGGCGATCCGAGGGGCGGGACGGCTGCCGTTCCGGGCCGCGACGGTGGTCAAGGCGCTGGCGCGGGTCGCTCCGAACGTTCCAAGGCGTCGGCCGGCGGTTCGCGACCGCGACGCCCGCCGCCGGCTCGCGGCCCTGGACCGCTTCCGGACGTTCAACCTCTCGGCCGCCGCCTCCGCCCTCGACCTGATCGAGCTCGTCCGCCCCGGCTTGCCGAACGTCACCGCCCCGACGCTGGTCCTTCAGGGCCGGCTCGACACGGTCGTCGACCCCTCCCGCGCCGCCTGGCTTCTGGAGCGTCTCGGCTCGAAGCGCAAGCGGCTGGTCGTTCTTCCCGGGAGCGACCATCTGGCCGCCCACGACCGCGACCTTCTCGTCGCCGAGGTCGTGGGATTCCTCGACGACCCCCAGCGTTAACCCTCCCTCCTCTTGCACCCGGGGCCGACGTCCGACGATCATCGGGAATGCGAATCATCCGGCCGACGGTCTCGAAGGCCGCCGGCGCGTTCCGAGGGGAAGGGGGCGGGGCGACGATGTCCGAAGCGGTCTACGTGGTGGGTTGCGGCGCGGTCACCTGTCTGGGCCCGGACCTGGACGCCACCTGGCGGGGGCTGGTCGCGGGGAAGTCCGGCATCCGCCGTCACGCCGCGCTGGACCGCTCGGAGTACCTTCAGGACGTGGCCGGACTGGTCGAGGGCCTGGAGGTCTCGAAGTCGGAGGACCGCGAGTTCTCCAGGCTCTCGGCGCGGTTCCTCGGCCTGGGGATGACCGCCGCGCGGGCCTCGTGGCGCGACGCCGGGCTCGACCGGCTCGGCGACCGGATCGACCGCGACCGCGCCGCGGTGATCGTCGGCTCGGCCTTCGGCGGCATGGACTTCCTGGAGGCGCAGCAGGCCCGGTCGCGCAAGCGGGGCGACCGCTCCGTCAGCCCGTTCCTCGTGCCGGGCCTGCTGGTCAATCAGGCCGGGGGCCAGATCTCGCAGGCGCTGGGGCTGTACGGGCCGGGAGTCGCGCCGGCCAACGCCTGCGCCTCGGGGGGCCACGCGATCATCCTGGGGGCGATGATGATCCGAGCGGGCGACGCCGATCTGGCGCTCTGCGGCGCCTGCGAAAGCGCGTTCACCCCGGCGATCGTCAACGGCTTCGCCACCATGAAGGCGCTTTACGCCGGCAAGCCGGGCGACCGCGCGGAGGACGACCCGGCGCAAGCCAGCCGCCCGTTCAGCCGCGACCGCGCCGGGTTCGTGATGTCCGAGGGCGCGGGGATGCTCGTGTTGGCGTCGCGGAAGGCCGTCGACCGGTTGGGTCTGACTCCGCTGGCGGAGTTGATCGGCTACGCCCTGAACTCGGACGGCCACCACATGTCCACCCCCAGCGCCGAGCGGATCCGGCGGTGTCTGACCCTGGCGATCGAGAAGGCGGGGATCGCCGCGGCGGACGTCGACTACTACAACGCCCACGGCACCAGCACCGCCGTCAACGACCGGGTGGAGACGACGGTCCTGAAGGAGGTCTTCGGCGATCGGGCGAAGTCGGTCCCGGTCGGCTCGATCAAGGGGGCGATCGGCCATGCGCTGGGGGCGGCCTCGGCGATCGAGGCCGCGGCGTGCGTCCGGGCCCTCCGCGACCGGGTCGTCCCGCCGACGATCAACCACCTCGCCGACCCGGAGTTGGATTTGGATTACGTCCCAGGCGAGGCGCGGTCGATGAAGGGGGACGTGGCCTTGAGCGCGTCGTTCGGCTTCGGCGGCACGAACAACGCGCTGGTCTTGCGCCGGGCGAGGAATTAAGCCGACCGTCACGGATTTTGGGGGCCTGAACGAGTCTTCCCCCCTCGCGGGGGAAGACAGACCG
>CALCIB010000318.1 GCA_937907525.1 uncultured Planctomycetales bacterium
CTCGCGGGGGAAGACAGACCGCGAAGCGGTCAGATGAGGGGGACGACGCGCAAGAAGCCCGTCGACGTCCGCAAGCCCTCCCGAACGGCTTGGGATTGCAACGGCCGTCTTGCTCGTCGTCCCCCTCATCCGGCCCTTCGGGCCACCTTCCCCCGCGAGGGGGGAAGGCCGTTCAGGCCCTCGAAATCCGTGACGGTCAGGTTCTTTCCAGTCGGGGCCCCGCCGGGAGGCGGCCGACCCGTCACATCCATGTTAGAACAGCCGGCCGGATCTCACAACCGCGCATCGGTTTCCCAATCTATCCCGCCCGCCTCACTTACCGGAAGCCTTCGAGCCGCCGGCGAAAAGCTCCAACTCCGCGACGACGGCCCGGTGGTCGGAGGGGTAGGGGCTGACGACGACGTCGGCGGACTCGGCCGCCTCGCCGACGATCCGAACCGACTTGACCGCCGCGGCCGGGTCGGCGACCCCGCCGACGAAGACGAAGTCGATGCGGTCGTGATGGTCCTTGGGGTCGTCGGGTTTGGTCGTGGGGGTCCAGGTCAGGCCGGGGGTTTTCACCGGGTCGGGATGGACGACGCGGAAGGAGTCGACCAGCCCCGCGTTCATGACCGCCTTGGTCGTGGGCCATTCCACCTTGAGGGGGTGGAGCTTGGCGACGGCGGCGGCCTCGGTCCAGTCCAGGCACGACGGCTCGTTGAAGTCGCCGGTGACGGTCACGGGGAAGCCGTCGGCGGCGACGGCCTTCAACTCCGCGAGCATCCCGGCGACCTCGTCGCCGCGCGTCTCGCGCGCGGACTGGACCGCCTCGGCCTCGGTGGCGACGAAGGGGGCGTCGCCGTAGGGGATCTTGAGGAGTTGGTACGGTTGATACGGCGTGTACATGAAGTGGGCGTTGAAGGCGTACATCTCGCGGCCGGAGGGCGTCCTCAGCTTGACGCCCCACTTCTTCGGCGTGTGGCCGACGATCTCGAACCGGCTGGCGACCCCGGTCGAACCCCCCTGGTCGAGATAACGCCACCCCAGGCGTTTGGCGATCTCGGCGCCGTGGTCCGGACGCGGTTCCCCTTTCGGCGCGGACCCGCTCGTCTCCTGGAAGCCGACGACGTCGGCCCCCGATCGCTTGACGACCTCGACGGAGCGGTCGAGCGACTGCTTGCCCGCGTCGCCTCCCACCCAGAGGTTGAAGGAGAGCACGCGCACGACCTCCGGCGCGTCCTCCGCGGCGACGGCGAGCGCGGGGAGATCGGTCAGAACGACGCACAACGCCGACGCGAGCGCCAGCGCCGAATAGGGTTTGCTCATCGCTTGTCTCCAGCCCCGGCCCTCGTCAGACGGCGCGAAGCCTTCGCGTCCAGATTTCCGGAGTGGCCTGGATCTCGTCGAGGAAGCGCGCGGCGATGGCGGGGATGGGATGGACGCCCTGTTCCCACGCCCGCACCGTCTTGACGCTCACCCCCAGGAACTTCGCCAGAAGCGATTGACTCGCGCCAAGCTTCCGTCGAACTTGCTTCACGTCGTCGGCCGTGTACTCGTGGGGCTCCAGGTCGAAAACCACCGTGCGCGCCGTGTAACGGGCGCCGGCGGCCTTCCCCGACTCGACGTGATTAAGGAAGCCTTCGAGGCTGGCGATCAGATCGTCGCCGAAGGCCGAGCGTTTCTCATTCGTCATCTCTCGACATCCCCCTGCTGGGTGACGTGAAATGATAAAGAATGAGGCGAGCCTCCGTCAAACCGGATGCCGGGGGCCGGCGGCGAGGGGGCGGGGGTCGACGGAGGGGTCGTCGGCGCGGTAGTCCCTCAAGACCCAGCGGCGGAACCGCTCGGGCGCGTGGGGGAGGTTCTCGGATTTCAGCCAGGCGGCGTATTCGTCGATCGGCTCGTGCAGGCGCTGGGTGCCCAGGATCGGGAAGTGGCCGTGGAGGATCGTGAAGCCGGCCATCGCCTCCTCGGGGGGGAGCCCCAGGATCGTCAGGTTGTAGACGACGGTCGCCAGGCCCGTTCGATCGGCCCCCGCGCGGCAGTGGATCAACACCGGCGGTCGGGCGGCGGCCAGGACGTCGATCAAGAGCAGTAGCTCGCGCCGGGTCGGGCGTCGCACGCCGCTCAGGGGAAGGTCGTAGAAGTCGACGCCGGACTCGCGCGCGCCCTGGACCTCTCGGACGTACCAGCTTTGGGACGCCTCGCCGCCGCGGAGGTTGAGGATCGAGCCCAGCTTGTAATCGGCGATCACGCCGGCGGTCCAGCCGCCGGGGGTCGACGACCGGTACGCCCGCCCCGGAGCGATCACGCCGAAGTTCAGGGTGACGTAAGGCCGAACCGCCAACGCTCCGAGGAACAGCGCGACCGCCGCCGTCGCGAACCACGCCCAGCGGCGGAGGCGACGGGGCGGGCGCGGCGTCGGCGCGGCGTCGGTCGAGGCGGGTCCGTTTGTCGAGCGTCCGGGGATTCTCAAGGCGGGCCTCGTCCCTTCGTCACGGAAAGCGTCGCGGCGCATCTTGATCGGCGGTCGCGGCCGGGTCAACCCGATTCGACGACGAAGGCGGTCGCGAGTCGGGACGACGGGCGTCCGGGCTCGCGACCGCCGATGGTCGCGTCAGACCGTCAGATCGGTCATCGGGCGCCGGGCTGGGTCAACAGCGAAGGGTTCGTCGTCGCCGCGCTGGTCCCTCCCAGGCCGCGGGCGCCGAGTCGGGCGTAGTCGATGCTTCGGATCGTGAAGGTCATCTGGAGCATCGAGTTGATGACCGTCTGGAACGGCGCCGCCAGGCGGTCGAGGAAGATCGTCGTGCGGACGATCGGGTCGCGGTAGACGACGATGCGGTCGCCGGGCATCAGTTGGTAGTTGGTGGTCGGGTCGCCGGCGCTCGTGATCGCGGCGAGGTTCACCGGCAAGAGTTGCTCGCAACAGGCGCCCGCCGGGGCCGGACGGACCAATCGGATGTTCTGGGGCGCGGCGGTCGGCATCAGGCCGCCGGCGTACTGGATGGCGTCGAGCACCGTCTCGTTGCCGGTGATCGGCAGCTTGCCGGGGCTGGCGACGTCGCCCAGGACGTAGTAGTTCTTGCTGTTGTAGGCCGTCACGTCCACGAAGACCCGATCCGAGTCCTTGGGATCGATCTCGATCGGCTTGCCGGTCTTGGGATCGACGTCCCAGAGGCCGAGCAACTCGTCGGTGAGGTACTTCCGCAGGTGGAGGACGACCTTCTCCTTCACCTCGGGGATCGTCAAGCCGGCGACGTAGACCTCGCCGTAGAAGCCCAGGGTGATCTTGCCGTCGGGCCGGACCAGGCGCTCGCCGGAGATCGGCCGGCCCTCCAGGGCGTCGAGCACCTCGACCAGGATCAAGTCGGGCGGCTCGACGACGTAATCGGGCATCGAGACCTTCTTGAACTCGGTCGGGATGTTGCTCTGGGCGATGGTCTCCTCGGGCGTCCTGACCGTCTGGCAGCCGCAGGAGAGGCAGGCGGCCAGCAACGTCACCACCCGGCCGGTCCGGCGAATACTCCCCGTGCGTTCCATGCCTTCTCCTCCCGGCGTTCCGAGACCGGCTCGGTCGGGGATCCCGCGCCCGACTTCGAGCGGCCGCCGCATTCCTTCGCGACGGCGTTCGCCCGTCTGGATCCCGTTCATGCTCTCGCGATCGTCTTGCGTCGGTCGAACGGCGGCGCCCCGAGCTTCGGGACCGACGTTCGACCTTGACACGACCTACAATCGGCAGATTCCGGCGTCGTCTCAAATCGAAACCCGCCGGATTCGATTATCGAACCCCCTCGGGGAAGAATCCCGCCGGCCGGTTGTAGTATCGCCCGGTCGTCGCGCGGTTCGTCGGCGACGACACGTCGGCCACCGTCCCGCGGCCGTAGCGGCTGAAGTAGTTCGACGCCTGCCCCGCCGGCGTCCCCAGCGTCGGCCGTCTCCCGGTCATGCCCCGGACGTTCACGCCCCCCCGGGGCGCGCCCGCGCCGCGGACCCCGCTGATCCTCCCGGAGCCGATCCCCGTCATGTTCCCCACCGCCGAGGCCGCCATCAACCCGGCCTGGCCCTGGGTCAACGGCACCCCAGTCCCCATCATCAGTTGGGCCGCCAGCGGGTCGACCATCACCGCCTGCCCCGACGGATCGAACATCACCGTCGGCGCGGTCGACGCCGTCTGCGCCGCGGCCGTCCCGCCGCCGGCCGCCATCGCCGCCGCCGTCAACCCCGCCCACAATCTCGATCGACCGTCCATGGGTCGTCCCTCCCCAAAGGAGTCCGCGTCCTCGACTCGTCACGTCTCTCCTTCATCGGATCGTCGGCCCGGCCGTCGCAGTCATTCCGGTCGCGGCGATCCCGGCTTCCCTCGCATCCCGAATCGTCGCCACGTTCCGCATTTTCGTCGTTTGCGCAATAACCCGAATCGACGCCGTTTAGCTGGTTTGCCTCTAGGCGGGGGAGCGTCGGACCCGATCGAAAGGGCAAGAGCCGTGAGGCGCGGAGTCGTGGGGCGGCCTCCCTCCAGGAGAGACGGAGGCGGAGCGTACATCCGAATCGGACGAGGCAAGGAATGCGCGCGAAATTTTGGAGAAGGCTTCTGGGTCCGCTGGCGTTGGCGGTCCTGGCCGGGTTGGCGCTGTCGGATTCGGCCCTGGCCCAGCAGACGGGAATGCTCCCGCTGGCGCCCATCAGGCGCAAGCGGCCGCCGTGCGACCAGGAGGACCAGGTCTACCGGATCTATCGCGAGCAGTATTACGGCTACCATCCGACCCTGTGGCGGCCGTTCCCCAGCGGTTGGGGCGCTCCCAGCCCCGAGGCGCCGAACCGCGCCGCGTCGTTCCAGAAGATCCCCCTCGACGAGCCGCCGGCCTGGATGGGAGGCGGAGAGGAAGGCGAACTGCCCGAGGAGGGGGCCGAGGACGAGGGCCAGCCGGGCCAGGTCGACGCGCCCCGGCCCAACCTGCCGAATCCTCCCCCCGAGAACGTGCGCAGCCCGTTCGAGATGGACGACCCCGACATGGCCCCGGATCTGGACACGCCGCCGGCGCAGGCGCCGGCGCCTCGGCCCCAGCCGGCCGTCCCGGACCTCCCCGACGACGACCCGAACCGTTCGCCGTTCGACCCGCGGGCCGGCGCGCGACCCGATCCGACGTCGCCGCCGGACCTGTCCGTCCCCGACCTCGCTCCGGCCGCGGCCCGCAACGGCCGGGTCCGACGGTCGAGCGAGATCGACGCCGACCAGGCCGGGTCGCCGCTTCTGGCCATGCCCGACACGGACTTCGACCGGCCGTATCGAGCCCAGGATCTCGGCCGTCCCGCCGCGGCCTCGCCGACGACGGAGAAAGCCCAGGCCCAACCCCCGCGCCGCAGCCGCCTGGCGTCGATGATGAGCGGCCTCGGCTGGACCGCCTCGCGACGCTGAACCCAGGCGATGCCGGCCGAACGTCGCTCGTCGATCGGCGGAACGATCCGCAGATTTCGCAGATGAACGCAGATTTGATTCAATTAAAAACAATCTGCGTTAATCTGTGAAATCTGTGGATGATTTTCTTCCCCGGCGTAAGCTCGCGACTACGGCCGCGGGTCCAGGAGGACGACGTTGTCCACCTGGCACATGACGTCCTGGAAGTCGTCGTTGGTCGAGTATTCCCAGCCGATGATGTAGCTATGGGGGACGAGCTTCCCGGTGGCCTTGTCGCGGTTGGGGTAGATCATCGCCTTGTACGGTTGGGGCGCGAGCCGCTTGTTGACGCGGGCGACGACGGCGGGCTCGGAGAAGACGCCGCCGTCGTCGAGGCCGTCGTTGGACGCCCAGAGCCCGAACGGGGCGTCGCCGGGGTCGAACTCGACCTTGGAGCCCGACTCCAGGCGCGGCGGAATGTTCGCGCCGGTCTCCAGGTCGCCCGCCTGGTTCTTGAAGGTGTAGGTCCAGGTCTCGGTCTTCTCGGGCGTCCCGTCGTTCCCGGAGCGATACCAGCCGCCCCGGTTGCGGGTCTCCAGCCCGAGGGCGATCACGGGCTTGTAGACGACCGGGCCGGGGCCCGCCTTGCGGAAGAGGGCGGGGACGTCGGTCGACTTCCCGCGAACCGGGTTCGCCAGGTCGTCGAACATCGCCAGCCCGTAACGGTCGCGGAGGATCGCCACCAGGTCCGGCTCGCCGGGACCGGGGGCGACCTTCGGCTGCTCGGGCGTCTGCCCCGGGGCCGCGGAGGCAAGCGTCGCGGCCAGCAGACCGGCGGCGACGCGGAGGCGGATTCGATACGTCATCGGATTCAGACTCCTCGATCGGGATCGACCCAGGGGAGCGGGGAACGGGGCCGTCGCAGGGCGAACCCGGCCAGGCCGAGGGTCGCGGCCAGGCCGACGGCGGAGACGATCAGGCCGATCCGAAACGAGTCCGGCTCGTAACTATAGATCAGCGTATGCTTCCCCGCCTCGACGGCCGCGCCGCGCATCATGCGGTTGACCCGGTAAATGGGCGCGGGACGGCCGTCGATGGAGAGTTTCCAGCCGGGGTAGAAGACATCGGCCAGGACGACGATCCCCGGCGTCTCCAGGGTCGCGTCCAGCACGACGCGATCCGGCCGGGGGTAGGCGACCGCGACCTTCTCCGCGGCCCGCGTCGCTCGGCGGGCGTGGGGGGCGAGCGCCGTCGCGTCGTCGGCCTCGACCCAGGCGATCTGTCGGAGATCGCGGGCGACCCGGTTGCGGTCGCGCCAGATCGGGTCCTGGTCGTCGTACATGACGTCCTGCATCGGCCCGGCGCGGTCGGCACGCGACAGGCCGGCGATCGGCGGCAGGGTCTCCGCCGCGTGGACCACCCAGGCGCGGGGGTATTCGCGGAGGTTGCGGCGGACCTGGTAGTCCCTGGTTTGGACCCACTCCTGGGCCCTGGCGACCCCTTCGGGGGTTTCGGGGACGTCCCAGACGGGATGGACGATCTCGGTGTCGAAGAGGAAGCCGGCGATCCCGCGATTCTCGTCCATCCAGTCGTTGGCGTACGACGGCAGGACGAAGTAGCGGGTGTTCCACATGTCGAACGACTTGCGGGGGAAGTAGACGACCTTGTCGCCCGGCTTGATCTTCAGCACCGCGGCGTATTCGGGGCTGGTGGAGAAGGGGAAGCCGCCGAAGAACCACTCGTAGTCATACAACTCGGCGACGCCGAGCGTGTGGGTGTATTCGACGCCCAGGTTGACGCCGTACTTGGGCTGGATCGTGTCGCGTTCCCATTGCATGAAGTCGCGCACGCGGTCGCGCGAGGTCGTCGACTTCCAGGCGATGGGGTTCCAGATCGGCGAGCGATGGATCCGGTAGGGGCCGTCGGCGGGTTTCTCGGCCTCGGCCTCGCGGATGACCTTGATCACCTCGGGCTCGGCCTCGAAGAGCGCTTGCGGGACGGTGGCGATCATCCCCCGGTTGGCCAGGGCGAGGTCGGCCGTCGTCAAGGCGAGGATCGCCGCTCCGGCCGCGGCGGGGCGGCTCGCGGCGAGGCCCGCGATGACGATCACGGCGGCGGCGACCGTCGCGGCCTGGGCGAGTCCCCAAAGCGTCTCGCGACGCGCGGCCGTCGGATCGAACGGCCCGAACGCGGTGGCGAGACTCTTGGGGTCCACGCTCTTGAACAGGGCGTCGAGCCCGAGGAAGGCCGCGACGAAGGCGACGATCGAAACCGCCAGAAGGCCGATGGCGAGCTTTCGCGCCGCGCCCGACCGTCCCCGCGTCAGGTCGTCCCAGCCCAGACCCGCGAGCGCCGCCAGGCCCAGGACGGAGAAGGTCATCAGTTTGCTGGGGAATCGGAACTGGCGGAAGGCGGGGAGGAAGGTGGTCATGGCCCAGTACAGGCCGCCGTCGCCGTCGCGGACGTGGCCGTCCTTGCGCAGCGGAGGCTCGCGAGGCGGATCGAGGGGGCCGATCGCGGGCGCCTCCAGGTGGAGCGTCTTGGCCGCGAACCGGGTCGCCCAGATCGGGCTGGTGAACTGGCCGAAACTCCCCAGCAGCGTGATCGCCACGATCCAGGAGAGCCAGACCCGCGTCGCGCCGCCGCGACGGAAGCCCAACGCCGGAAGCGCCAGAAGGACGATCGCGGCTCCCACGTACAAGGACGGCGTCCAGACCTTGGCGGGTTCCTCTCCCAGTTGGATCAGGTCGACCCAACTCGCGTTGCCGTGGAAGTAGGCGCCGAAGACGTTGGGCCAGAACGTCTCGACGACCCGGAACGGCTCGACGCTGAACGGGTAGATCTCGTGGGGGCCGTCGGCGGCGGCGCGCGACGTCTGCTGGGTGAACTCGATCACCGGCAGCAGTTGCGCCGCGGCGATCGCCGCGGCCAGGGCGGCCGACGCCCCCAGGCCGAACGACAACCGCCAGAGCGTCCGCCTTCCCTCCGTCGGCTTCCTCCGCCCGAAGTAGAAGGCCAGCCCGACCGCCCAGACGATCGGCACGACCCTCGGCGCCCAGAGCGTCCAGGGAATCGCGGGTGTCGGTTGGTCGGAGGGATGCGCGGGGCGGAGGCTTGGCGCGACCGCCGCGACGCCCAGCGCCGCGACGCTCCAGGCGATCACGCCGAGGACCGCCAGCGCGACGGGCTTCCAGCCGATCGCCCCGGCGTTCGGCCCCTCGCGAAACCCGCGCCCCTTGGTCCAGGTCGAGACCGCCGCGTACCCCAGCGCGCAAAGACCCAGCAGGTAGGACGCCTGGGGGTCGCCGCCGAGGGTCTGCATCGCCAGGACGGCGGCCAGGCCCGCTAGCGCCATCCGGCTTCCCCGCCGGACCCAGCGGTCCACCGCGAGGAACCCCAGCGGCAGCCACGCCGCGCCGACCAGGTAGATCACGTTGCAGTACTGAAAGAGGATTGGCCCGCTGAAGGCGAAGGAGAGGGCCGACAACCCGGACCCGATCCAACTGATCCCCCACGACCGCGACAAGGCGAGCATCGCGGCGAACGCCAGCGCGACGTGGCCGATGATGTAGACCCGCGCCGCCCAGGCGTAGGGCAAAAGGCCGTAGACGATCTTCCCCGGATAGAGGACGGCGGCGGTGGGGTTGCCCATGAGGGGCATCCCGGAGTTCTCCTCCGGCTCCCAGAGCGGCCAGCGGCCCTCGTTCCACTCGCGTTGGACGCGCTCGTAGAGCGGGTAATAGTAGTGCGCCGCGTCGCGGTAGGCGAACTGGTGGTCGTTCAGGAACGTCCGGTGGAAGCAGGCGAGCAGGAGCGCGGCCAGACAGGCGAGGATCAGGGCGATCGTCGGGAAGGGCGCGGACGGGCGATTCATGGGAGGCGTCTCGGGTCGCTCGGTCGGGTCGTCGCGAGCCACTGTAACACACCCGAGGGCGCGCGAAGACGCCCGCCGCCTCGGGTTCGCGAGGGGCGGGCGGCTTCGGCTTGCTCAAGCGTCGCGACGATCGATCACTTCGTCGGCGGGGTCAGGGCCGCGACCGGGTCCGGGGAGGAGCCGTCGGGGCCCGGCGGGAGCTTGTCGGGGATCAGTTCGGCGGTGGACTTGTGCTCGCCGGTCAGCGCCTTCATGAAGGCCACGACGTCGGCGCTTTCCCGATCGGTCAGCTTCAGCGGGTGCATGTCCTTGTCGAGCGAGGGGTTGGGGTTGCCCCCCTTGTTGTAGTGGTCCATCACCTCTTCGAGCGTCTTCAGGCTGCCATCGTGCATGTAGGGGCCGGAGAGGGCCACGTTGCGACAGGTCGGGGTCTTGAAGGCGCCCAGGCTCAAATCCGTCTTCTGGCCGATCGGCTCCGGGGCCCAGCGGCCGACGTCGAGATGCTTCTTCTTGGCCTCGTCCCAGCCGATGCCGAGGTTGTGGTACTTCTCGTCGGTGAAGTTGGCGCCGACGTGGCAGAGGGTGCATTTGGCCTTCTGCAACTCGACGTCCGTCTCGAACTCGTCCTGGGGGCTCAGCCGCAGGCCGAAGAGGACCATCCCGCGCTTCTCGCTCTCGTTCAGGGCGTCAAGGTCGCCGGTGACGTACCGGTCGTACTTGGAGTTGCCCGAGAGGGCCGCGACCCGCTCGAAGGTGGCGATGGCCTTGGACATCGAATCGAGCGTGATCTCGACGCCGTAGACCTTGCGGGACATCTCCTGATACGCGGGGATCTCGCGAATCCGGGTGACGACCTCCTCGTGGGTCTGCTCGCCCATCTCGACCGGGTTGACCATCGGCCCTTGCGCCTGACCCTCCAGGCTGGGGGAGCGGCCGTCCCAGAACATGCTCTTGCCGTAGACCGCGTTGAAGGCGGTCGGCGCGTTACGGTTGCCGCGCTGGCCGTGGATGCCCGTCGAGACCCGGCCGCCGTCGCTCCAGCCCTTGTCAGGGTTGTGGCAGGTGGCGCAGCTCACCGTGCCGTCCAGCGAGACCCGGGGGTCGAAGAAGAGCAGCCGGCCCAACTCATAACCCCCCTTGGTCAGCGGATTGGAGACGGGCACGACCGATCCGGCCGACAAGGGCGGCAAGCCGCGCGGGGCCTTGACCTCCAACGGCTCGTCCTGGATCAAGGCGGGGTCGGCGCGCTTCCAGAGGAACTCCGCCGGGTTGGCCGGATCCTGGTCCGCCGGCTTGTTGGGCTCGTCCTGCAACATCGCCAGGACGCGAGGCGCGCCCTTGGCGCCGGCGGCCATCGACTGCTGAAGCAAGATCAACCCGGCCCCCAGCATGAGCCCCGGGATGATCAACCGGTATGTTCTCGTCTGCGTCATGAACCGACTCCGGGTGAAGAGGCGCCGGACGAGGTCGCCGAGACCGTCCGGCGGAGCGGGACCGTCGCGGTCCCCGCGAGGCGTCCCCGCGAACCGGGTCGCCCTCGCTTCGTGGCGAGTCCCTTATATCGTATCGGGGCCGAGCCAATCAAGAATCATTCTCGAATCCGGCGGTTCGGCGGCGCCGGTTCAGTCGCGCGCGGTCGCGACCGGCGGGAGCGCGGACGCGGCCTGGTCCTCGGCGTCCGGGGGCGAGGGGGAGCGCCAGTCGACGCTCATCAACTCGGCCCAGCGGTTGAGCTCGGGGATGGTCTGGCAGACGATCTTGATCGTGGCGGCGATCGGCATGGCCAGGATCAGCCCGGCGAGTCCCCAGACGTAGCCCCAGAACAGGCAGGCGATCAGGACGGTGGTGCCGTTGAGGTCCAGCGACTTGCCCATCACCAGGGGCGTGACGACGTAGCCGTCGATCCCCATGATGGCCGTGTACATCGCCGCGACGATCAGGCCGTCGCCCACCGATCCGGTCTGACCCAGGGCGATCAGCGTCGGCGCGGCGCCGCCGGCGAGTTGGCCGATGTACGGGATGTAGTTGGCGACCGCGGCGAACAACCCCAGCGGCAGCGCGAAGTTCACCCCCAGGAACCACAAGCCCGCCGCCACCGCCAATCCGACGCCCAGGTTGATGAGCGTCCGGGCGATCAGGTACGCGCGGACCTTCCGCGCCACCTGGTCCAGGATCGCCCGCGCGTGTCGCGACGACTCGGGGGTTCGGGCGAAGAACCGCAGCACCTTGGTGGTGAGCATGTCGCTTTCGATCAGGAGGAAGATCGTCAGCACCAGGATGATGAACCCCTGGACCGCCCAGGCGGTCAGGTCCCCCAGGCCGAGGCTGAGCTTCTCGATCAAAAGCGCGCGGTTGGTGTCGCCGAGGCGGTCGATGGTCCCCGGCTCCGGGAGGATCGCGCGGAGCGAGGGCTGATCGCGGATCAGGTCGGTGAGCCGGCCGCTGACCCTACCGGCGAGGCGTTCGATGTCGCCGGGAAGCGTGTTGGCGGCGCGGACCAGGCCCTCCGCGGTCATGCCGGCGAGGTACACCCCCCCCAGGACCAAAAGGAGGAAGACGCTAATCACGCCGATCGGACTGTACGCCAGCCGTCGCCGCAAAAACGACGACAGCGGCGAGAAGATGCACGCCAGCACCAGCGCGAAGACGATCGGCGCCAGGATCGCCTTCAGCAGATAAATCGCCGCGACGACCCCGAGCACGGCCAGCACGACCTGGGACGACGCCGCATACCTCGCCGCTCGATCCAAGACGACTCTCCCGCGACGGTTGACGACGGCCGAGGCCGCGTGGAACGGGCCTTCCATCATCGACGCCGTCGCCATCGCCCGCAAGGCCCCGGCGCGCCGAGGGCTTCGGCTCCCCGCCCCGGTCAGCCGGCCGTCGGCTCGGCGCCCAGGTGGGCGCGGATCAGGTCGGGGAGTTGGCGGGTGAACTGGCCGCGGGGCATGACCTCGCGGCAGCCGGCGTCGCGGGCGGACTGGATGGCGTCGACCTCGACGTGGGGGCCGTAGGCGATGAACGGCGCGTCGGGCGCGAGCGCCATCAGTTTCCGCAGCGACTCGGCCGTCACCAGGTCGCCGGCGGTCAGGTCGACGAACACGACGCGGGGTTTGCGCTCGGCGAGGAACGCCTCCGCCAACTCGATCCGGCCGACGGCCTTGATCGTCCGTCCCAGTTCCTTGGCGGTGCCGGTGACTTTCACCGTGAACATCAAATCGCGACAGAGCAGCAGGCCCGAGGGGGTGGTTTCCATGTCGAGGCTTCCTTGGTGGGGTTATGCGCGCGGCGACGTTCCGTGGCGGGCCAGGGCCGTTCACCAGTCGTCCGGCAACTGGCTTAAGTATTTATTTCTGAAGGGAGGCGCGGGACTTGTCGATCGACATCGGTCCGGGATCCTCGTCCGACTCGTGCGCCCAGAAGTTACGGACCCGGCGCACCGCGTGGGCCCCCTCGCGAACCGACAGCGGAATCCCTCGGTTCCGTTTTCCGCCGATCTCGTCGATCATGATCGACGCATCGGTCTGACGGGTCGGGTCTTTGTGCTTGGAACGGTCGCACGATCGCAAGGCCGCCTCGAACGCCGCGAAGAGTCGGACGATGTACGTGCCTTCGAGGTTCCGATGCGCCGCCTCCAGGTGGTCGCGAACCGCGGCTTCGAGCCGCTTCCCGAGATCCGGGGTCGCTATCAGGTCGCCACGGAGTCGGTCGACGGCGACTCGAGCCGCCTCGTATTCTCCACACACCTCCGTGAGGCGCTGATGGAACTCAAAGCGACGGTACGGCATGTTCCGCTATCGCTTCCATGACCTGGTTGAGCGCGTCGCGCGAGAGGGGCGCGCGACGTTCCTCCTCGACGGAGCCCCCGGCCGCCGATTCGGGCAAGTACGAAGAGTGTACATACCAATAACCGTTTTCGCTGTAAAACGTCGCCAGCGGGTCGTAGGTCGGCATCAGATAGAGATCGACGGCCGCCTCGGCGCCGGGGATGTCGTATCCGACCGGGTCGAGGCTGAGGCGTACCGCTCCCTTCTGTAGGACTAGAAACAGGACGTCGTACACGGTCCCGTCCACGTCCCGCATCTTCTTCGGATATCGTTTCGTGATCCACTCGGCGTCGTCGGGGGCGCGCTTGTCGTCGGGGCCGCGTTTGGCGTCGAGGTCGCGTTCGACTCGCTCGACCAGGTCTTCGACGAGCTTCTTGAATTCCACCCGATCCGGCATCTCGCCACCCCGCGCCCAAAAGTGTCCGAACTGGCTTGCGGTCTCTCTCGCCATCATCGCAACGGTCGCGATCGCCCGTCAATCCGCCCGCGCCGGGGTCGTTCAGCGGGTCGGGGACGGGGCGAAGGTCGCCTCGATCCAGGCGGGGGTCAGTTCCGAGAGGGCGTCGATGGTGGCGTCGGCGCCGGCGGCGGTCAGTTCGGCGGCGGTGTAGGTCTGGGTGATGCCGACGGCCTTCATACCCGCCCCCTTGGCCGATTGGATCCCCGCCGTGCTGTCCTCGACCACCAGGCATTGTTCCGGTTGCAGCTCCAGTTCGGAATGAGTTAGCCGCAGGGCGTCCAGCGCCTGGACGTAACCGGCCGGATCGGGCTTGCAGCGCAGGGCGTCCTCGGCGGCGATGATGGCCGAGACGTGCTCCTGGGCCCCCAGCTTGTCGAGCGTGTAGACGATCTCCGCCCGCAGGGCGCCGGAGTTGATGGCCACCGGATAGCGGTCGGTCATCCGCCGCAGGGCGGCGGCGGCGTCGGGGAAGTAGCGCAACCCCTTCTCGGCCACCTCGAAGTAGCGCTTGCCCTTGCGGGCGATCATTCCGGCGATCCGGTCCTGGTCGTAACTCTGGCCGTGATCGGCCAGGGCGTGCTCGAAGCAGCCGGCGTCGTCGTAGCCGAGATAGCGGTCGTGGTAGTCCCGCGAGGTGATCTTCACGCCTTCTTGTTCCAGCACCTCGCGGAACAACTCGAAGTGGACCGACTCGTCATCGACGAGGACTCCGTTGAAGTCGAAGATCACGGCGGAAATCATGGCTGCTTCACCGAGGGGCGGGAGGGCGTTGGGACGGTCGATTCGGGGGGGCGGCGGGAGGCGAACGGTCGCGCGGTCCATACGGCCGCGCGCCCGCGCGTTTGATTTTCGGCCGCGGCGACGTCCGGCGTCAATCGAGGCTCGCCGGATTGTCGCGGATCGTGACCGGATCAGTAGCCGCCGGCCATGGGCGGTTGGCCGTGGACGTGGCCGGCGTGATCCTGTCGGTACATCGAGGGGGGGTAGTCGCGGCGGGTCTCGGCCCAGGTGGCGCAGCCGGCGATCCCGGCCGCGGCCGCGGCGACGAGGCAATACAGGGCGAGGACGGCCTTCCTGGCCATGGCAGGTTCCTTCCGTGTCAATTGTCCGGCGGCGTGGCCGGGGCGGCCGAGTCCGTGAACGGCGGCGGGGGAGGGACGCTCGCGCCGGAGGCGGCCGGAATGGCGGCGTCCGCCGAGGGGGAGGCGTCCGTCGGCGGGGCGACGGCGCGCGCGGGCGAGCCGTAACTCATCACGGCGCGGTACTGGGCGTCGCCTTGCAGCGGCGGGCCGGTGTAGGAGCCGGGGACGGCGGCGAACTTGCCGGGGATCGGGAACTCGTGGGCGTCGTCCCAGAACACCGCGCAACCGACGCCGCTCGTCGCCAGGACGACGGCCGCGACCGCGTATCGGAGCCTGAACATGGCGAATCCCTTCTCCTCTTGTATCCTTCCGAGCCGCGCTCCCGCCGTCCTTGGCGGGTCGAAAGGATTCATCGGCCGACCCAGCCCCCGACGATGAGCCGAATCGCCCCGTCCCCCCCGGCTTCCGGGATCGCCGGCTCACCCCGTCGGCTCGGCCGGTCCCGGGACGAACGGCGGGAATTCGCCGTCGCGATGACGGCGGGCCAACTCGCGATAGTGCCGCCAGGCGCGCTCCAATCGCTCGCGGGTCGACGCGCCGACCCGCCGAAGCGCCCGCGCCGGCGCGCCCACGATCAGCGAGCCGGGGGGCGCCTCCATGTTCTCCAGCAAAAGCGCGCCCGCGCCGACCACCGAGCCGGCGCCGACCTTCGCGCCGTTGAGGAGGATCGCCCCCATGCCGATCAGGCAGTCGTCGCCGACCGAGCAGCCGTGGAGGATCGCCCGGTGGCCGACCGTGACGCGGTCGCCGATCACGCAGGGGAAGCCCGGATCGGCGTGGAGCATCGACAAATCCTGAATGTTGCTCGCCGCGCCGATTCGGATCGCCTCGGCGTCGCCTCGGATCACGGTTTGATACCAAACGCTCGAATCCGCGCCGATTTCGACGTCCCCCAGGACGATCGCCCCGGGGGCGACGAAGACGCCGGGGGCGACGCGCGGTTGTTTCACCAAGGATGAATCGGCCATAATGTCATCGCTTCACGGGATTGAAGGAGCGAACCGCCACGCCGAGCCCGACCCCGCCAGGGAGCGCCCGCATGCCTTACCGAATCTTCGTCGCGGTCGGACTGGCCGCGGCCCTCGCGACGCGCTGTCCGGGGGCCGAACCCCCCGTCGACTTCAGCCGCGACGTGCTCCCCATCCTCTCGGAAAACTGCTTCCTGTGCCACGGCCCCGACGCCGCCGCCCGCAAGGCCGACCTGCGGCTCGACGTCCGCGAAAGCGCCCTGCGGGCCGACGACCCGATCGTCGAGCCGGGGAATTCGGAGGAGAGCGAATTATTCCTCCGCCTCGTCACCGACGACGTCGATGACAAGATGCCGCCCCGGAAGTCCGGCAAGACGCTGACCCCCGCGCAGGTCGAGACCCTGGCCCGGTGGATCGACCAGGGGGCGAAATGGGGCAAGCACTGGGCCTTCGAGACTCCGACCCGCCCCGAGCCCCCCGCCGTCGGCGCCGACCTTCCCGTCCGCAACCCGATCGACCGCTTCGTTCTGGCCCGGCTGGAGCGCGAGGGCCTGAAGCCCGCGTCGGAGGCCGATAAGACCGCCCTGGTCCGTCGCGTCACGCTCGACCTCAACGGCGTCCCGCCGACCGTCGCCGAGATCGACGCCTTCCTCGCCGACGACCGCCCCGACGCCTACGAACGGCTCGTCGACCGCCTCCTGGCCTCCCCCCGCTACGGCGAGACCATGGCGACGGAATGGCTCGACGCCGCTCGCTACGCCGACACCAACGGATATCAAAACGACTTCGCCCGGACCATGTGGCCCTGGCGCGACTGGGTCGTCGCCGCGTTCAACCGAAACATGCCCTTCGACCGCTTCGCCGTCGAGCAGTTGGCCGGCGACAAGCTCCCCGGCGCGACCCTCTCCCAGAAGGTCGCCACCGGCTTCAACCGCAACAACCGCACCGTCACCGAGGCCGGCTCCATCGACGAGGAGTACCGGATCGAGAACGCCGTCGACCGCGTGGAGACCACCTCCGCCGTCTTCCTCGGCCTGACGATGGGATGCGCCCGCTGCCACGACCACAAGTACGACCCGATCACCCAGGACGAGTTCTACGAGTTCCTCGGCTTCTTCAACGACGTCAACGAAAAGGGCGTCTACACCGAGACCCGCGGCAACGTCCCCCCCTTGATCGCCGTCCCCACGGACGCCCAACGCGACCGCCTGGCGAGCCTCGACGCGGCGGTCGCCGAGGCCGAGGCCGCCCTCAAGCAGGCCGAATCGGGCCTCGACGCCGAACAGGCCGAATGGGAGGCGTCGACCCGAACCCGCGAGCTTCCCGCCGAACCGGCGGACCACGCGCGGCGCTTCGAGTTGGCCGGGAGCCTCCCGGAAGGCGCGACCTTCCGCGGCCAGGGCGGGCCGAACTGGGTCGACGGGCCAACCGGCAAGGCCCTGGCGCTTGACGGCGGGCCCGGCTCGGTCGTCGACCTGGGCCCCGGCGGCGACCTGAAGCGCGACGAACCCTTCGCGATCGCGCTTTGGGTCCGACCGCTGGCCGACGGCGCCTGCGTCAGCAAGATGGACGACGCCAACGGCTTCCGCGGCTACGACGTGTCCGTCACCGAGGGGGGCAAGCTCACCCTCCACCTGATCCACGCCTGGCCCGCGGACGCGATCAAGGTCAAGACCAAGGCCCTCCTCCCGCGCAACCCGTGGGCGCGCGTCGCCGTGAGTTACGACGGCTCCGGCAAGGCGTCGGGCGTGAACATGTACGTCGACGGCCGGCCGGTCGGGACCGAAGCCGAGGCCGACTCGCTCCAGGGCGATTCGACCACCGGCCAGCCGACGCGGATCGGCGGCCGCTCCACGGGGCTGCTTCTCCGCGGCGAACTGGCCGACGTCCGGATCTTCTCCCGCGCGCTCGCGCCGGAGGAGGTCGCCGCCGCATACGAGCGCGCCGTCCTCGGGATCGCCCGCGCGCCGGAGCCCGAGCGGACGGCCGTCGGCAAGGCTCTGCTCGCGCGGTTCTTCCGCGAGCGGGTCGACGGCTCGACGCCGCCGCTAGCCGAGCGCCTGGCCGCGCTCAAGAAGGAGAAGGCCGATTTCGAGGCGGCCGTGCCGACGGTCATGATTATGGAGGACGCGCCGGAGCCTCGGCCGCTGCACCCGCTGAAGCGCGGGCTGTACGATCAGCCGGACGAGTCGGTCGCGCTGACCGCGGGCGTCCCGGCGTGTCTGCCGCCGTTGCCGTCGGGGGTCGCGCCCGATCGCCTGGCGTTGGCCGAGTGGATCGTCGCGCCGGAGAACCCGCTGACGGCCCGCGTGACGGTCAACCGAGTCTGGCTGCGGCACTTCGGCGAGGGTCTGGTGAAGTCGGCGGAGAACTTCGGCATTCAGGGCGAGCCGCCGTCGAACCCCGACCTTCTGGACTGGCTGGCGACGGAGTTCGTCCGCGGGGGCTGGGATCTCAAGGCGCTGCATCGATTGATCGTCACCAGCGCGACGTACCGCCAGGCGTCGCCGGTCTCCGCCGACCTGGTCGCCCTCGATCCGGAGAATCGGCTGCTGGCGCGCGGCCCGCGGTTCCGCCTCGACGCCGAAACCGTCCGGGACAACGCGCTGGCGATCGCCGGCTTGCTCTCGTCGCGGCTGGGAGGCCCGTCGGTGAAGCCCTATCAGCCGGCGGGGCTCTGGGAGGAGTTGGCCGGCGGGGCGGGGGAGGGGCCCTACGTCCAGGACCACGGCGCGGACCTCTACCGCCGGAGCCTGTACGTCTACCGCAAGCGGACGGTCCCCCATCCGGTCGTGGCGACGTTCGACGCCCCCAGCCGCGAGATCTGCCTGGTGAAGCGGGCCCGGACCAATACCCCGCTGCAAGCGCTTGAATTGCTCAACGACGTCGTCTACGTCGAGGCCGCGCGGGGACTGGCGGCGCGGATGTTGGCGGAAGGCGGTTCGGCGGCGGAGGACCGCGTCGTCTTCGGCTTCCGAACCGCGGTCGGCCGCGCGCCGAACCAGCGCGAGCGCCGCGTGCTTTTGGCCGGGTTGGAAAGCCGCCTGGAAGCCTTCCGCGCCGACCCCGAGGCGGCCCGCGCCCTGATCGCCCAGGGCGAATCGCCCGCGCCGGCGGACGTCGACCCGGTCGAACTGGCCGCCTACGCCGCGACCGCCGGCGTGATTCTGAATCTGGACGAAACGATCACCCTCGAATGAGCCGCGACGGAGGACCAGGCGTGGACCAGCTTCAAATCGCGCAGGAAATGAACCGCCGCCTCTTCTTAAGGGGCGCGGGGTTGGGGCTCGGCTCGATGGCCCTGGGATCGCTCATGGGCCCCGCGGCCGTCGCCGGCGACGCCGCGGCCGGGACCGCCGGGCTCGGCGCCGACGCCGGACTGCCGGGGCTCCCCCACTTCGCCCCCAGGGCCAAGCGAGTCATCTACCTGTTCCAGTCGGGCGCGCCGTCGCAACTCGACCTGCTGGACTACAAGCCGGCGATCCGGGAACGGCGGGGGATCGACCTGCCCGACTCGATCCGCATGGGTCAGCGGATCACCACGATGACCTCGGGCCAGAAGTCGTTCCCGGTCGCGCCGTCGATCTTCAAGTTCGCCCAGCACGGCCAAAGCGGCGCGTGGATCAGCGAACTGCTCCCCCACACCGCCAAGGTGGTCGACGACCTTTGCATCATCCGGTCGATGCAAACCGACGCGATCAATCACGACCCCGCCGTGACCTTCATCCAGACCGGCTCCCAGTTGGCGGGCCGGCCGAGCATGGGCGCGTGGATCGCCTACGGCCTGGGGAGCATGAACCAGGACCTGCCGACGTTCGTGGTGATGCTGTCGCGCGGCCGCACCGACCAACCGCTCTACGACCGCCTTTGGGGCAGCGGCTTTCTGCCGACGCGCTACCAGGGCGTGAAGCTCCGCGGCGGCAAGGAGCCGGTCCTTTATCTGACCAACCCCTCGGGTTGCCCGCCCCGGCTTCGGCGTCGCCAACTCGACGATCTGGGCGAACTCAACGCGCTGCGACACGAGGAGGTCGGCGACCCCGAGATCCTCACCCGGGTCGCCCAGTACGAGTTGGCCTATCGGATGCAGTCGTCGGTCCCCGAGTTGACCGACCTGGCGAGCGAGCCGAAGTCCGTCCTCGACCTGTACGGCCCCGACGTCCACAAGCCGGGGAGTTACGCCGCGAACTGCCTGCTGGCCCGCCGCCTCGCCGAGCGCGGGGTCCGCTTCATCCAGCTTTACCACATGGGCTGGGACCAGCACGGCGACCTTCCCAACCAGATCCGCGCCCAGTGTCGCGACACCGACCAGGCGTCCGCGGCGCTGCTGATCGACCTGAAGCAACGAGGGCTGCTGGACGACACCCTGATCGTCTGGGGGGGCGAGTTCGGCCGCACGGTCTACAGCCAGGGGGCGCTCACCGCCACCAACTATGGCCGCGACCATCACCCGCGCTGCTTCACCGTCTGGCTGGCCGGCGGCGGGATCAAGCCGGGCGTCGTCCACGGCGAGACCGACGACTTCAGCTACAACGTCGTGAAGGATCCGGTCGACGTCTTCGACCTCAACGCCACGATCCTTCACCTGCTGGGGATCGATCACGAGCGCCTGACGTACAAGTTCCAGGGCCGCGAGTTCCGGCTCACGGACATCGCCGGCAAGGTGGCCAAGCCGCTGTTGGCGTGACCGCCGCGGCCGCGGGCCGCGTCGGAAATCGACGGCCGGGGCCTTTGCGGGGCCGAGCTTCGTTGCTAGACTGAACCTTCACCCGTCGCCGAATTCGTTCAGTTCCGTTCCACGTTGCGCGAGACGACGGCCATGGAACCCGTGGTGACGCACTGCGGCGGTTGCGGCAAGGCCATCCGCGTCCGTCGGCCCGACGTCGAGCGCAGGCGCGTCTGCCCCGCCTGCGGGACGGAGTTGACCGTGCCGCGATCGGAGCCCGCGAGCGAGCGCGTCCGACGTCGTCGGGCGATGGTCGGGGCGGCCGGGCTCGGAGAGTTGACGCTGCTGTTGATGGCGGCGGCCCCGCTGGCCGTTTGGTGCGCCGTGGCGTGGACGACGGCCGCGTCGGCGTCGCCCCCCTGGGCGGGCGAGATCCGCGTCGCTCCGGCGGTTCGTCGGATCGAGCCGACACGCGAGGCGTCGACCGTCGCCGTCGACGCCTCGGCGCGGCTGGCCGGGGCGATCCGTCGCGCCGGCCCCGCCTGGAGTCTCGCGCGAGCGGTCGCGGCCGCGCCGGACGGGCGGGCGAGGGCCGTCGGCCGGGCGTGGGCGTCGATCCGACGGGCGCTGGGCCTTCCGGCGTTCATCCGCGACGGCCTCGCGGCCGCGACCCCCGCGACGATCGACGCGGCCCCGCCGCCGGCGCTGACGCCCCCCGATTTCGGCGCCCTGGCGGCCGAGGCGTTCGCGGCGTCGTCGCCGGCCGCCGCCGAGCGCGGGTTCCTGCTGCGCGACGAGTCTGGCCGCGAGGTCGTGGCCCGGCTCCACGGCTGCCGCGACGGCAAGGCCGTCCTCATGCTCCCGGACGGCCGCCTGGGCGTTCCGTCGATGCTCGTGCCGACCGACGAGCCGTTCCGCGCCCGCCCGTTCGAGGAGGTGGCCGAAGACCTTGCGCGAGGGCCGCTGGAGGGCTTCAAGCTCCATCGCACCGAGCATTACCTGATCTTCCACCAGGGCGACGACGATGCCTTCGCCCGCGAGAACGGCGTGTTGCTGGAAGACCTGTACGCGCGACTTCTGGCCGCGTTCCGCAAGCACGACGTGGCCGTCCACGAGGCCGAGTTCCCGCTGGTCGCGGTCGTCTTCAAGACCGAGGAGGAGTTCCGCCGTCATCGCCCCGTCGCGCCCGACGTCCAGGCGTACTACGAGGTGTACTCCAACCGGATCTTCCTCTACGAACAGCCCTCCGGCCGTCGCGCCGGGCCGGAGGTCGACGCCCTGCTCAGGCCGCAGACGACCGCCCACGAGGGGACGCATCAGATCCTTCAGAACATCGGCGTCCAACCCCGCCTGGCGGAATGGCCGCTCTGGCTGGTCGAGGGCCTGGCGGAATACTGCGCCGCGCCGGCTTCTCGCAAGGGGCAGCCGACCTGGGACGGGCTGGGACAGATCAACAACCTCCACATGGCCACGCTCCGGGAGCTAGAGGATCCCATGTCGGTCGCCAGGCGGGATCCGGAGGCGCGGACCAGCCTGTTCCGCAAGCCGGGCCAACCGCTGGTCGAGGCCATGATCCGCCGAACCGAGCTATCGCCCACGGAATACGCCCTGGCCTGGGCGATGACGCACTATCTGGCCATGAAGCGGAGCGACGACTTCACCCGGTTCCTCCGGGTCATGGCCGCGGTCCCCCCCCTGGCGCCGCGGTCGGCCGACGACCAGGTCCGAACGTTCCGCGAGGCGTTCGGCGACGACCTCGGCAAGCTCGACAGGACGATCCACGCCTACCTCGGCGGGCTGACGAAGCGGAAGGGCTACGACCCGATGCCGTACTACGCGGTGTTCTTCGAGCAAGCCCTGGCCAACGGCATGCGCCGACGCGCCGCGATGGTGAGCCAGTCGCCCCAGCTCATCAAGCAGTGGATCGGCGAGATGTCCAACCCGACCGTCGGCCCCCCCTTCTGGCGGGCCACGCCGTTCCCGGCCCGCGCGCGGGCGGAGTTCGCGGCGCGGGAATGGATTCAATCCAACTGATTCCGCCGACCCCCCCCGCGTCCTCGGATCGAGCCGCCGCGAACGTCGGCTGTCGCCGGCGCGTCGGATTGCGGTACAATCCACAATCTCACTTGGATCGAAGGCCATCCCGAGGCGGCCCCGCGCCCGCCCTCGGTCGAGACGGGAAGCGATCGGACGGCGATGACGCGAATTGCGATCTACGACACGACCCTGCGCGACGGCAGCCAGGGCGAGGGCGTGAACTTCTCGCTCCAGGACAAGCTGCTGGTCACGTCCAAGCTCGACGAGCTGGGCGTCGACTACGTCGAGGGGGGCTACCCGCTTTCCAATCCCAAGGACGCCGCCTACTTCCGCGCCGCGCGCGACCTGCCGCTAGAGCGGGCCAAGGTCGTCGCCTTCGGCATGACCCGCCGCCGCGACGTCGCCGCCGAGGACGACACCGGGATGAAGGCGCTGGCCGGCGCGGGGACGTCGGTCGTGACCGTCGTGGGCAAGACGTGGGATCTGCACGCCCGCGAGATCCTGGGGGTCTCGCTGGAGGAGAACCTTCGGATGATCGGCGACTCGGTGGCGTTCCTGGCGTCCCGGGTCGCCGAGGTCGTCTACGACGCCGAGCACTTCTTCGACGGCTTCCGCCGCAACCCCGACTACGCGCTTCAAACGATCCGAGCGGCGGCCGACGCGGGCGCCTCGTGGATCGCGCTGTGCGACACCAACGGCGGCTCGCTGCCGGAGCAGGTCGCCGAGGCCGTCGCGGCCGCGGCTCGGGAGGTGAGGACGCCCCTGGGCGTCCACACCCACAACGACGGCGATCTGGCCGTCGCCAACGCCCTGGCCGCGGTTCGCTCCGGCGCGCGGCAGGTCCAGGGGACCGTCAACGGCCTGGGCGAGCGCTGCGGCAACGCCGACCTTTGCGGCGTCGTCGGCAACCTGTCGCTGAAATATCCGGACTTCGAGGTGTTGACGCCTGGGAGTCTGGCGCGGTTGACGGAGGTCTCGCGGTACGTCTACGAAACGGCCAACATGAACTTCCGTCCGGGCCAGCCGTTCGTCGGCTCCAGCGCCTTCGCCCACAAGGGGGGGATGCACGTCCACGCCGTCCGCAAGCTGGCGTCGAGCTACGAGCACGTCGACCCGGCGGCCGTCGGCAACGAGCGCCGGATCCTCGTCAGTGAACTGTCGGGCAAGTCCAACATCGCCGAGAAGCTCGACGAGTTCGACCTGGGCCGCGACGAGGCGCTGCTGGCGCGGGTGCTCGACCGGGTGCAAGACCTGGAGAACGAGGGCTACCAGTTCGAGGCGGCCGAGGGGTCGTTCGTGATGCTGGTGGAGAAGCTCGCCGGCCGCCACCGCCCGGCGTTCGAGTGCCAGGGCTTCCGCGTGAGCGTCGCCGGCGACGGCGGCGCCGAGTCGCTGACCGAGGCGACGGTCAAGCTGAAGATCGGCGCGGCCGTCGAGCACACCGTCGGCGAGGGCGACGGCCCGGTCGACGCCCTCGACGCGGCCTTGCGCAAGGCGCTCGGCCCCCACTTCCCCGCGCTCGGGTCGATGCGCCTGGTCGACTACAAGGTCCGCGTCATCAACGCCCGCGAGGGGACCGCCGCCAGGGTCCGGGTGGTGATCGAAAGCGCCGACCAGAACGACGTCTGGGGGACCATCGGCGTCTCCGAGAACGTCATCCAGGCGAGTTGGCTGGCGCTTCTGGACGCCTTCGAATACAAGCTCGCCAAGGACGCACGCCAACCCCGCCCCGCCCGATCCGAGCCCGCGACCGTCTCCTGACCCAACCCGACGGAGGTCCCCCGATGGCCACCGACGTCCAGCCCGAACCGACCACCGCGCCCGTCGAGTCCGGTCGCCGTCCGTACCGCTTCACCGCCGATCAGTTCTGGAGGATGATCGAGGCCGGCGTCTTCCCGGAAAGCCACGTCGAACTGGCGCGAGGCCGGATCTATCTGATGGTCAAATATGAGCCGCACAACTTCACGGTGCTTCGGACGGCCAAGGTGCTAAGGTCGATGATGCCGGCCGGCTTCTATGTTCGCGAGGAGAAGTCGATGCGACACGACGACTGGTCGGTCCTGGAGCCGGACGTCGCGATTGTCCCCGGCGACGAGGATGTTTTCCGCCCCGACGTACCGCTGACGTCCGAGGCCGCGCTCATCGTCGAGGTCTGCGCCAGCACGCCCTGGCCCGACTACCGCCAAAAGGCGAACCTTTACGCCGCGGCGGGAGTTCCCGCGTACTGGATCGTGGACGTCGGAGGCCGCAAGATCGACGTCTTCTCCCAGCCCCGCGGCAAGGGGGCCGAGGCCGCCTACGCCGAGCAGCGGGCCTTCGCCGAGGCCGAGGCCGCGGCGGTGGTGATCGCCGGCCGCGAGGCGGACCGGATCGCGCCCCGCGACGTTCTGCCGCCCGCCTAAGCCCATTGGAGCGTCCCCATGGCCACCGACGTCCAGCCCGAAGCGACCGTCGCGCCCATCGACGCCGACCGCGATCGTCGACCGTACCGCTTCACCGCCGAGCAGTTCTGGAGGATGATCAGGGCCGGCATCTTCCCGGAAAGCCACGTCGAGTTGGTGCGAGGCCGGATCTATCTGATGACCAAGTACGAGCCGCATGGCTTCACCACACGATCCATGACTTATGCTCTGCGCGACATGATGCCGGACGGCGTCTATGTTCGCAGGGAAGAGGCGATGCGCTACGACTCCTCGACGGTCCTGGAGCCCGACCTGGCCATCGTCCCCGGGCGTGAGAACGTCTTCCAGCCCGATCCGCCGCTCGCGTCGGAGGCGCTGTGGATCGTCGAGATCTGCGCCACGACCCACTGGGCCGACTATCGACAAAAGCTGAACCTCTACGCCGCGGCGGGCGTCCCGGTCTACTGGATCGTCGATGTCGAGGGCCGCAAGATCGACGTGTTCACCCAGCCGCGCGGCGTCGGCCGAGAGGCCGGCTACGACCGTCGCGAAACCTTCGCCGAGGGCTCGCCGGTCCCCGTCGTCCTGGACGGCCGCGAGGTCGGCCGGCTCGACGCGCAAGACCTGCTGCCGCCCGTCGAAAAACCCGAACCCCCGAAACCCCTCGATCCGACCGCATGAACATCAACGAAATCCCCAAGCAGTACGACCCCAAGATCGCCCAGGACCGCTGGTACAAGGTCTGGATCGACCGCGGCTACTTCCACGCCGACCCGGCGAGCGACAAGCCGCCGTACAGCATCGTCATCCCGCCGCCGAACGTCACCGGCGCGCTGCACCTGGGCCACGCGCTCAACGACACGCTTCAGGACGTCCTGATCCGTTGGCGGCGGATGCAGGGCCGCGACTGCCTCTGGATGCCAGGCGTCGACCACGCCGGCATCGCCACCCAGGCCGTCGTCGAGCGCCGGCTGTTCGAGGAACGCAAGCTCACCCGCCACGACATCGGCCGCGAGGCCCTCGTCGCGAAGATCTGGGCGTGGAAGGACGAGTACGAGACTCGCATTCTGAACCAGATCCGCATGATGGGCTGCTCGTGCGACTGGGAGCGGACGCGGTTCACCCTCGACGAGGTCTGCTCGCGGGCCGTCCGCCGCACGTTCCTCAACCTCTTCAAGGCCGGCAAGATCTTCCGCGGCAAGCGGCTGGTCAACTGGGACGTCAAGCTCCGCACCGCCGTCGCCGACGACGAGATCTATTACGAGGACAAGCCCGGACACCTCTGGACGATCAAGTACCCCGTCAGCGGCTCCGACGAGGCGCTCCACGTCGCCACCACCCGCCCCGAGACGATGCTCGGCGACACGGCGGTCGCCGTCCACCCCGAGGATCCCCGCTACAAGCACCTGATCGGCAAGACCCTGGATCTGCCCCTGACCGACCGTAAGATCCCGGTCATCGCCGACGCCGTCCTGGTCGATCCCAAGTTCGGCACCGGCTGCGTGAAGGTCACGCCCGCGCACGACCCCAACGACTACGCCACCGGCCAACGCCACGGTCTGCCGTCGATCAACCTCATGAACCCCGACGGCTCTTACAACGAGAACGCCGGACCCAAGTACGCCGGCCTGGACCGCGTCGTCGTCCGCAAGCGGGTCGTCGCCGACCTGGAGGCCGCCGGGTTGCTGGTGAAGACCGAGCCGTACAACGTCCGGCTCAACTTCTCCGACCGCAGCAAGACTCCCATCGAACCGTACCTATCCGACCAGTGGTTCGTCCGCATGGCCGACGACCCCGACGGCGCGCCGGGGTTCGCCCAACTCGCCATCGACGCCGTCGCCGAGGGGAAGGTCCGGATCACCCCCGAGCGCTACGCCAAGAGCTATACCGACTGGCTCGCCGAGAAACGCGACTGGTGCATCAGCCGCCAACTCTGGTGGGGCCACCGCATCCCCATCTGGCACTGCTCGACCTGCTCGGCCGAGGAGTTGGAGCGCGCCTTCGCCGGCCGCTCGGACGTCTTCTGGTCCCCGGCGGAGTCCGGCGACTGGCTCGTCTGCGCCGAGCAAGACCTGCCCGCCGACGCCGTCCCCGGCCATGTGTTGACCCAGGACCCCGACGTCCTGGACACCTGGTTCAGCTCCGCCCTCTGGCCGCACTCGACGATGGGATGGCCCGAGGACACGCCCGAGCTGCGCAAGTATTACCCGACCAGCGTCCTGTCCACGGCCCGCGACATCATCACGCTTTGGGTCGCCCGGATGGTGATCTTCGGTCGGTTCAACGTCGGCGAGGTCCCGTTCCACGACGTCTACATCCATCCGGTGATCCAGGACGGCCACGGCAAGCGGATGTCCAAAATGGCCGGCAACGGCGTCGACCCGGTGGACATCATCGAGGTCTACGGCGCCGACGCCCTCCGCTACACCCTGGCCGCGGGCGCGACCGAGACCCAGGACCTGCGGATGCCGGTGGAGAAGCTCAAGCTCTCCGACGGCCGCGAGATCAACTCGTCCGACCGCTTCGAGCAGGGCCGCAACTTCGGCAACAAGGTCTGGAACGTCGCCAGGCTGGTCATGATGAACCTAGAAGGTTACGAGCCGGCGCCGGTCGACGTCGCCGCGCTCCCCGTGGAGGACCGCTGGATCCTCGCGGAGTTGGACGCGGTGGTCGCCGCCACCACCGAACACCTGGAACGGTTCCACTTCGCCGAGGCCGCCAAGGGCCTGCGCGACTTCGCCTGGGGCGAGTTCTGCGACTGGTACGTCGAGTTCGTCAAGAACCGGCTGCGCGACCCGGAGGCCCGCCCCGTCGCCCAGCGCGTCGCCGCGGCCGTGCTGGACTCGCTCTGTCGGCTGCTCCACCCGTTCATGCCGTTCCTGACCGAGCAGATCTGGGAGCCGCTGGGCGAACTGGCGCCGTCGCGAGGCGTCCCCGAGCCGACCCCGGCCGAGCCCCACGTCTGCGTCGCCGCCTGGCCGACCGTTCGGGGCTTCGCCGACGACGAGGCCCGCGCGACGGTCGACCAGTGGAAGGAGAAGACCGCGACGCTTCGCAACCTCCGGGCCGAGCGGAACGTCCCCAAGGACGCCAAGATCGCCCCCAGGATCGTCGCCGAGGGGGTCGTCGCCGACCGCCTCCGCCGCGGCGAGGCGTTCATCAAGGCCCTCGCCGGCGCGGGGAGCCTGGCGATCGGCCCCGAAACCGACGCCCGCCCCGCCGACTCCGCCGTCGTCGTCCTGGCCGACGCCGAGGTCGTCCTGCCCCTGGAGGGGCTGATCGACAAGGAGGCGGAGAAGGCTAAGCTGAAAAAGTCGCTGGCCGACCTCGACAGGCAGATCGCCCCGCTTCGGGGGAAGCTCCGCAACGAGGGCTTCGTCTCCCGGGCGCCGGCCGACGTGGTGGCCTCCTCGCGAGCCAAGCTCGCGGAGCTGGAGACCCAGCGGGCGCAGGTGGCCGCGCTTCTGGAATCGGCCTGAACTGGCGCCGCGCCGCGCGTTGACGGCGCGCGGCGCGGCCGATACCATCGATTTCGCCCGTCATGGGACGGGCGAGGGGCCCGGCGCGACGGTCGGGGGCCAGAGGAAGGGGTGGGTGCCGTGCCGGTCCAGATGGATCTCGCCAGGATCATCATCAACGAGAACAGCGATCAGCACATCATCTTCCTCAAGGAAGTCGACGGCGAACGCATGTTCCCGATCGTGATCGGCATCTTCGAGGCCACCAGCATCGACCGCCGGGTCAAGAACCAGCCGACCGCGCGCCCCTTGACGCACGACCTGCTGGCCAGCGTCATCGACGCCCTGGGGGGCGAGCTTCAGGACATCCACGTCAACGAGTTGCACAACCACACCTACTACGCCAAGCTCCGCGTCCGTCGCGACGGAGAGTTGATCGAGATCGACAGCCGCCCCAGCGACGCCATCGCGCTGGCCGTGGCGGTCGACGTCCCGATCTACGTCGCCGAGGACATCATCGACGAGGCCATGAACCAGTAGTCCGCCGGCCGTCGCGAACCGGCCGCGGCCGAAGCGCGTCGGAAGGACGGGAAATCTCGGAGGGGTGCCAGAGTGGTCGATTGGGACGGTCTTGAAAACCGTAGGTTCCGCAAGGTTCCCGTGGGTTCGAATCCCACCCCCTCCGCTTGACCGCGCCAGAGGCCCGTCGGCCGTCCTCGGGCGCGTCGTTTCGATTTTACTGACCGTCACGGATTTTGGGGGTGGCGGACGTAACGGCCTTCCCCCCTCGCGGGGGAAGGTGGCCCGAAGGGCCGGATGAGGGG